>JAUYQH010000201.1 GCA_030697365.1 Novosphingobium sp.
GCCGGATGCGCGGCTGGTGGCTCTGGATATGGCAGCTAGTCGTATTGTACGTGGGGATCAACGGGGAGATGCATTTCCTGTGGCGCGCGGTGGCCCACGAGGGTGAGATCCTCGAGTGCTTCGTTACCAGAACCCGGGATAAATCGGCAGCTGTGCGCTTTATGAAGAAGGCGCTGAAGCGGCACGGGAGGGCCGAGAAGATCGTCACCGACGGGCTGCGCTCGTACCCGGCGGCGATGCGTGATCTGGGTAATGGGGACCGCCGGGAAATGGGCCGACACCTCAACAATCGGGCCGAGAATTCACACTTGCCCTTCCGGCGACGGGAACGGGCGATGCTGCGATTTCGACAGATGAAGTCGCTGCAGAAATTCCCCTCGGTCCATGCCTCCGTTTCCAACCATTTCAGCCTGGAGCGACACATCGTCGATCGAGAAACCTACCGCGAACGCCGCTCGGCTGCATTGGCCGAGTGGCACTCGCTCGTGGGCTGAGGTTACGGTCTCCAGACGAGAGCTGCGTGTATCGGAGACGAGTTGCGATTGGACTGACAGCACCCGCCCGAGAAACTCGGGCGATGGCATCCCTGCCGAGCGTCAGATCAGGGGATCTGCCCCGCGGCCGAGTTCGGCGAAAAAGCGCGTCACGGCGTGCGATGCGCAATCCGTGAGCGTGATGAAGGCGCGGCGGCGATCGGTTTCGTCCTCAACCCGTTCGAGCAGCCCGCCCTCGGTCATCAGCGTAATCCAGCGCAGCGCGGTGGTCGGCGGCACCCCGCTGGCGATGCACAGGCTGGTCACCGAAACGCGCTTGTGCTCGGCGCGCGAAGCGGCAAGATCGAGCAGCATGTCCCACGCCGGATCGGCGAAAAGCTCGCCATCGAAAAACCGCGCGCGCAACTGGCGCTGGCGGATGATCCGGCGGATCAGCCGCGGATCGGGCAGCGCCGGGCGCGATGCGCGGACCAGCCGGTCCGAGCCGTCGTTACCGGACGCCCCCGCGAACGAGATCGCCGGGCTCTTGAGACGCATCGCTGGCCCGCCCTCGGAAGCGCCCATCCGGTCGAGCCGTTCGGCGAGCAATTCGACCTGCTCGGTCAGCCGCAGGAGAACAATCCGGTCTTTTTCAGCAAGGTCGCGGACCCTGCCGCGCGGCATTGCGGCAAGAACCCGCCCAAGCGCGATCACCCGATCCGCGCGGCTCGGCTCGACCAGCACTTGCGCGCCCGACTGATCGAGGCAGCCGAACACGCCATCGAGCGCGGCGAGGCTGGTGGACACCACCATCTGCGCGCCCGCGCGCGCCACGCGCATATCGACGCGGGCCAGCGCGGCGAGCGTCGCGCCATCGACCAGCGGTGCATCGATCAGCACGACCTCGCCCAGCGGGCGGGCTTCACCGCCGTGCAGATCAGACAGCGCGCCACCATGAGTCAGCCGGAACCCGGCGGCCACCGCATCCTCGCCCATTTCGCTGCGCAAAAGAAGGCGGTCGGCAAACACCGAAACGGCCAGCGGCAAATGCCCGGCGCGGTATTGCTGGGCGTCGTCGTGAACCGAATCGTATCGCGCGAGTTCCTGCGTCATGCGGATGTTCCCCAGAGTCGCGACACGAACATGAATAGAACATAACGGGTCTATGTCAAGATCGGCGTGTCAGCCAATGATCTCGATGTGGGTTCCGTCGCCGACGAGGCTCCACACCTCCTCGATCTCGGCGTTGGACAACGCGATGCAGCCGTCGGTCCAGTCGCCCTCGATGCGGCCGCGCCCGTCCCTGGCATAGCCGTTGGGCTGCCCATGGATGAAGATGTCGCCGCCGGGCGAGCGGCCTTGCGCGCGGGCATAGGCGCGGTCTTGCGCATCGGGGTACGAGATGTGGAGCGAGAGGTGGTAGGCGCTCTGCGGATTGCCGTAATCGATCGTGTAGCGGCCTTCGGGCGTGCGCTCGTCGCCCTGGAAGCGCTTGGGCCCGACCGGTACGTCGCCGAGCTGGATGCCGGTGTACGTCCGCACCACCCGTCCCTCGGCATAGAGCGTCAGCGTTCGCTCGGACTTGTCGACGCGGACGAAGTCGACCGCGCCGTCCTGCGCGGCGGCGGAAGCGCTGAGCGACAGCGCAGCGAGGCTAATCCATGAACGGGTCACGCACCAGGATCGTATCCTCGCGTTCGGGCGACGTCGAGACCAGCGCGACCGGGGTCTCGATCAGTTCCTGGACGCGCTGGATGTACTTGATCGCCTGCGCCGGCAGATCGGCCCAGCTGCGCGCTCCGGCGGTGGTCTCGCGCCAGCCGTCCATCTCCTCGTAGATCGGCTCGACCGCGGCCTGGTCGGCGGCGTGGCTGGGGAGGTAGTCGAGGATCTTGCCGGCGAGGCGATAGCCGGTGCAGATCCGCACCGTGTCGAACCCGTCGAGCACGTCCAACTTGGTGAGTGCGATCCCGGTCACGCCGCTGATCGCGCAGCTCTGCCGCACCAGCACCGCATCGAACCAGCCGCAGCGGCGCTTCCTGCCGGTGACCGTCCCGAACTCGTGCCCGCGTTCTCCCAGCTTCTGGCCGACCGCGTCGTCGAGCTCGGTCGGGAACGGGCCGGCGCCGACGCGCGTGGTATAGGCCTTGACGATGCCCAGCACGAACCCCGTCGCATTCGGCCCCAGCCCCGATCCGCTCGCCGCGCTGCCGCTGACGGTGTTGGACGAGGTGACGAACGGGTAGGTCCCGTGATCGACGTCGAGCAGCACGCCTTGCGCGCCCTCGAACAGCACCCGCGCGCCGGCCTTGCGCACTTTCTTGAGCCGCTTCCACACCGGCTGGGCGTATTGCAGCACCGACGGCGCGATCTCGCGCAAGGCCTCGCGCAGCGCCTCGCGGTCCACCGGCGGCTGGCCGAACCCGGCGCGCAGCGCGTCGTGGTGCGCGCACAGACGATCGAGCTGCGGCTCGAGGTGGTCGATGTGCGCCAGATCGCACACCCGGATCGCGCGCCGCCCGACCTTGTCTTCATAGGCCGGGCCGATGCCCCTGCCCGTGGTCCCGATCTTGCCCGCCCCCGCGGCCTCCTCGCGCAGGCCGTCGAGGTCGCGGTGGAGCGGGAGGATCAGCGCGCAGTTGTCCGCTATCGCGAAGTTCTCGGCGTTGATCGTCACGCCCTGGCCTTCGAGCTTGGCGATCTCCTCGCGCAAGTGCCACGGATCGAGCACCACCCCGTTGCCGATGATCGACAGCGTCCCCGTCACGATCCCGCTCGGCAGCAGGCTGAGCTTGTAGGTCTGGTTGCCGACCACCAATGTGTGCCCGGCGTTGTGCCCGCCCTGGAAGCGGACCACCGCGTCGGCCCGGCTGGCGAGCCAGTCGACGATCTTGCCCTTGCCCTCGTCGCCCCACTGGGCGCCGATCACCGTGACGTTGGCCATTCCAAGGAAACTCCCCGCGCCGTTCGCGCAAACGCGCGCGGCCTAGGGGATGGCGAGCCCTACCGCAAGGTCATCACCCGCCCAGTTGTCCCCTGATCGCGCCCTTGGGCAGTTCGGTGGTGTGGACGTTGACGTAATGGTCGCCCGGCGCGGCCAGCAGAGCCGCCGCCACCGCGGGCGTCACCGTGGTGCAGCCCTTGATGTATTCGTCGGGGTCGAGCTTGAGCGTGACCACCGGATCGCCCGTCTTGCCCGCCGCGCCGGCGTGGATATGCGCCATCGTGACCGGCGCGAGGCGGCGGTACTCGACATCGAAGCACAGCTTGCTCCCGGCGATGTCGATCGTCGCGGAGCCCTTGCCGTCGGGATCGCCGTCGTCGCCCACCTCGAGCTCGCCGAGCAGCACCGCGGTGAGCTTGCCCGCGGTGACGGCAGGAGGCTGGGGCGCAGGCGGCTCGGCGGCAGGAGACGCGGCCGGCGGCGCGGCGGCATTCTGCGCGAGCGCCGGGGCGGCAAGCGCGAGCAGTGCGCCAGCCAGTATGGATGTGCGATAGACAATCATCGGCAGTCCCTCTCCGACCCGCGGGACCCCCGCCCCGCTCTGTCACGCAGCATAGCACATTTCGGCCCCGGGCAAGTTGGCTTCACGCGAGCCGCGTCTCACGCGGCGTAATGCCACTCGTCCGGGTCGTCGTCAGGCCCCGGGGGGACGACCAGCCACCAGTCGTCCACCCCCGCCTCGAACGCGGCGAGCTGCTCGGCCGCGACCTCGCCCGTCGGATAGCTGCAGAACAGATGCGGCTCCTTCGCCCCAGGCGGCCGGGCCGCATCCATCCGTTCGAGCCGGTTGCCCAGCCACTGGCAGTCGTCCTGCGTCAGCGCCTCCTCGGGCCCGAGGCACCTGCCGCCGCACTCGGGGCATTCGTTCACGGGTGGGGCGTTCGCCGCCGCGGAGGACGACCCCGTGGACCGCGTGGACCACTGTCCAGGGGAAGTTTTCTGCGCCGCCACCTCGGGCGCGTCCGAGCCCTCGCCGAAGCGGCCGAGCGCGGCCTCGAAATCCCCCGCGAACGCCTCGACCCGCGTGTCGGCGGTCAGCCGGTCGAGCCGCGCGAGGTGCGCCAGCAGCAGCCGCGAATCGAACCGGCGGCGGGTGGCGACGACTTCGCCGTGATACATCACCTCTTCCTCCACCCCGTCGATCGCCCGACAGGAAAGCACTTCCTCGGCATGGCACCGCGCCGCGAGCAGCGCCGCATTCCAGGCCCGCGCGAAGACCGGATCGGAAAGCCGCTCGCGATAGGCGGTCTGATGGCTGACCCCCGCCCGCGCCGCCGCCGACCGCACCGCCCCGGTGGCCGCCAGCGCGTGGAGGAACCCGACCTGGCGTTCGCGGGTGAACAAGCCTTCGGGGGAGGACGAGGGGTGGGCGGGCAGCGCTTCGACCAGCGCGGGGAGCGAGGAAGTGGATGTGGTGAAGGACATGGGGGCGATCCGTCTCCGTGACAGCGAAAAAACGAATCAGGTTCTCTATGCGCGAAGGGGGCGTGTAGGAAAATGGTTTGTGCGGGGGCCAGGCTGTGTTCGGCCCCAAACCCAATCGTCGCCCCTGCGCAGGCAGGGGCCTGACCGGACTTGCGTCATACCGCCGAGGAGGATGTGAATGCGCGAGGTCGGTTGGGCCCCTGCCTCCGCCGGGGCGACGGTTAAGGCTAAGTCAGGCCCGGATCACCACTTCCCCCCCGCCTCCTTGATCGCCTTGAGCAGCGCGCGCTTCGACGCGGTACGGTGCTTGCCCGCGTTGCGCGGCACCGGCAGATCGCCCGCAGCGGCGCGGCGGCACTATTCCGGCAGAGAAGTTTCTCATGCTCAGTGGTTTCGACTTGGCGAATTTGGTAGCCATCTCTAAGCCGCGCGGGGGTGGCAGACCCGGGGAGGATCGACCCATGTTTGAGCGCTGGCACACATACGAGCAAATCGACAGCCTCCAGCGGTCACAAAGAATCTCCATTGCGCTAGGCTCCGATCGAGAGAGGCGCATGAAGGTGCCGATAGCAGTTATTGATGATGAGCCTTTTGCGGCCCAACAAACATTGACCAATAATGGCTACGACATCCGCACCTTGGGAGATATCAAGACGCTTGACGAGGTCCAAAGTTTCAACGTAATTTTGTGTGACTTGCAAGGCGTAGGACGGCATCTCGATTCAAAAAATCAAGGCGCCTTTCTGATAGATGAGATTAAGAGAAATCACCCAGAGAAGTTCGTCATTGCTTACACTGGGGGGCTGTCGATGACTTAGTAACTCAGAAATCAAACAAATCCGCAGACTCCTTTATCAGAAAAGATGCGGATATCGAAGAGTGGCGCGACAAGCTTGATGATTTTATTGAGCGTCTTTCTAATCCTATGCTCGTCTGGCGTAGGCAGAGAGACGCTCTAGTTCGAGCAGACGTTCCTACACTCGATATCCTGAAAATCGAAGACGCATTCGTTAGGGCTGTAAGGGAAAGCAATAAGGGATCATATCAATCTACTATAAGTCGACTTGAACTTAAGCAAGACGCTCGATCTATTGTCCAATCGCTAGTAGCGTCTGGGATATTTGAATTATTATTTGGATAAATAATGGCAGCCATCCCGCTTGTAATTTTTGATAGTGGCTTTTGCACGGTCTTGCCCGGAACGTTACTGAATCCCCCGCCAGAAATTTTGGCAGGCGGTCAAAAGTCGTTTTTCGCACAACTTTCGCCGGGGTGGCATCGCTGTCCGCTGGGCTATCAAACGTTCGTGGCAATTGATGCTCTAGGACGAAAATTGGTGGTTCCCGGAGTGATGGTCGATGGAGAGGCGACACCAAACCGTCGCTTCCCCTCATATCCAATAAAGTTCACAAAAAAACAAATCGAAGAATTCGCAAAAACGCATTTGAATATCGTCAACGATGTTCGCGACCAAAGAGACACCGAATTTAAGAATTTAACGCACGATCTACGCGCGATATCTACTGAAATATATCACGGCAGCCTCGCGGTCCGAGATTTAAGCCAACCACATGGAAATTCTGCACTTATTGATAAAGTTAATCTTGTTATAAACTCTCAGCAGATGATGTCCATCAGGCTTGACATAATTGATTACGAAAGCGGCCTATCTTCAGACAGGCCTGCCGAATATATATCGCCCTATCCGAAGGTTGAAAAGGTTCTTCGATGCTTTACAGGTAAATTCAGCGCCCGAAATATGAAGTTCTCTATTGGCGGTCGCAGCTTTGATCAAATTTATGGCCCTCCGATTTTTGAAATTGTGCCATTTGTGATTACAGAGAATGCACTTAAATATGCGCCAACCGGTAGCGACCTCGCAGTACGGTTTCAGGAGGAAGACAATAAGATGGTCATTCGCTTTGATTCAATGGGGCCCAAAATTGCCGAAAAAGAAAGAGCTCGGATCTTTGATAAAAACTTCCGAGGTGAAGCAGTTCGAGGCGAGGGACGTCCGGGTTCGGGCATCGGCTTATTCGCTGCAAAGACGATTGTCGAAACTCACTTTGGTGGTCGCATATTTGTAAACCAGTTCGACAAAAAGATTTGGGTGAATGGAGACGAATTTTTCGAGACTCGGTTCACCGTTGTACTCCCATCGGTATCTGGCGATAGTCTTCGTAGGTAGGCCCCCAACCAGCTAGCTGTCTTTCATCAGACGTATCAGACCGACTACCCTAAGCCGCCACCTTCTTCCGCCCCTTCCGCACCGGTGCCTTCTCCACCACCGCCGCCGCCTGCCGTTCCAGCAACGGCTTGAGGTAGAACCCGGTCACGCTCGCCGGGTTCGCCGCGAACATGCGCCGCTTCATGGCCGCGATCTTCGAACCAGCGGTTGAGCGTCTGCGGCAGTTGTGCGTCGATCAGGAAGCGCTCGCCGCATCCGCCGCGACCGTCTCGGGCGTGCCCTCGGCGATGATCTCGCCGCCGCGGACCCCGCCGCCGGGGCCGAGGTCGAGCACCCAGTCGGCGGTCTTGATCACATCGAGGTTGTGTTCGATCACCACCCTCCGGATCAAGTCTGCGGCAGTTGTGCGTCGATCAGGAAGCGCACGCCGCGTCAGGCTTACGCGACCTGCACAACGGGATGCCCCACCGCGCGCGCCGCGTAGACCAGACAGGCATTGATGTCCTCGCGCGACAGATAGGGGAAGTCGGCAAGCAGTTCGTCGATCCCGTCCCCGGAGGCGAGCGCGTCGAGGATGTCGGACACCCGGATGCGCATTCCGGCGATGATCGGGCGTCCGCCGCAGACTTCGGGATCGATGACAATGCGTTGGGTCATGGGGCGAAGATGCTTGAGCGAGGGGGAATCGTCAAGCGGACCCCTCCACCACGCTTCGCGCGGTCCCCCTCCCCGTTCCGGGGAGGTTTCCCGCCCCACTTGCCCAATCCCCCAACTCCTTGCAGTATCGCCGCAATGGCCACCGACCCTGCCGTTCTGGCGCTCGATCCCGCGCTTGCTCCCGTCCTCGACACCGTGCTCGATGCGGTGGTGGTGATGGACGTGGGCGGGCGCGTGGTCGGGTGGAACAGGGTGGCCGCGGAAACATTCGGCTGGTCGCACGATGAGGCGGTGGGGCGGATGCTGGGCGAGCTGATCGTTCCGCCCGCGCACCGCGCCGCGCACGCCGCGGGGCTGCGCCGGGTTCTGGACGGGGGCGATCCGCGCGTGCTCAACCGGCGGATCGAGATCACCGCGCTGCGCCGGACGGGCGAGGAGTTTCCGATCGAGCTTTCGATCACCGCCACCCTCGCCGCGGGCGGGGCGGTGTTCGTCGGGTTCCTGCGCGACATCACCGACCAGGTCCGCGCCGCCGAGGCGCTGCGCCGCCAGACCCAGGAAGCGCAGCTGCTGTTTGACATGACGCAGATGGCCTCGGAGGCCGAATCGTTCGAGGCCGCGCTCGAGCAGGCGCTGCGTGCGATCTGCACGCTTTCGGGGTGGAGCGTGGGCCACGCCTTCGTCGTCCCCCCGGGCGACCCCGACACGCTCGTCTCGACCCCGATCTGGATCGAGAGCGAGCCCGGCATCGCCGACGCGCTGCGCACGAAGACCGAGGCGCTGACCTTTCGCCCCGGCTACGGCCTGCCCGGGGTGATCCTGGCCACCGGCGAGCCATTGTGGATCGCCGACACCGACGGCAGCGACAACTTCCCGCGGTTGAAGCTGGGGTTCCGCGGCGCGTTCGGCTTCCCGCTCAAGAGCGACGGGGCGACCGTGGCGGTGCTCGAGTTCTTCACCCGATCGCCGATGGAGCCCGATCCCGAGCTGCTGCTGACCGTGCGCGCGCTGGGCGAGCAGGTCGGCCGGGTGTTCGAGCGCCGCCGCCGCGAGGACCGCGAGAAGCTGCTGAGCAAGGAGCTCAACCACCGCTTCAAGAACATGCTCGCGGTGATCCAGGCGCTGGCATCGCAGACGTTCGGGGGGGCGGGGGTGAGCGGCGATGCGGTCGCCGCGTTCAGCGGGCGGCTGCGCGCGATCGCCCAGGCGCAGGACATGCTGTTCGCCGCGGACCGCGAGGAGCTGGGCCTGCGCGATGCGATCGAGACCGCGATCACCGGTTCGGGCAACGCGCCCGAGCGGTTTTCGATCGAGGGCCAGAACATCGGCTTTCCGCCCGAGCGCGCGGTGCCGGTGATGCTCGCGGTGCACGAGCTGTGCACCAACTCGCTCAAGTACGGGGCGCTGTCGGTGCCCGAGGGGCGGATTTCCATCGCCTGGGGGGCCGATCCGGCGAACGAGCGCTTCGTCTTCGAATGGCGCGAGCACGATGGCCCGCCGGTGACCCCGCCGACCCGCCAGGGGTTCGGCACCAAGCTGGTCGAGCGCGGGCTGGCCGCCGAGCTGGGGGGCGAGGTTTCGCTGACTTATCCGGTCGAGGGGCTGGTCTGCCGCTTCACCGCCCCGCTCCAGCCGCGCGCCTGATCCCGCGCCGGGCTATGCCGCTGCCGCGCGCGCCCGCCGCCGGGGCTTGACCGGCACATCCTCGACCACCGCCGCGGCCTGCCTTTCGAGCAGCGGCTTGAGATAGAACCCGGTCACGCTCGCCTTGTCCGCCGCGACCGTCTCGGGCGTGCCCTCCGCGACGATCTCGCCGCCGCGCACCCCGCCGCCGGGGCCCAGATCCAGCACCCAGTCGGCGGTCTTGATCACGTCGAGGTTGTGTTCGATCACCACCACGCTGTTGCCCTGGTCGACCAGGCGGTGGAGCACTTCGAGGAGTTTGCGGACATCTTCGAAGTGGAGCCCGGTGGTCGGCTCGTCGAGGATGTACAGCGTCTGCCCGGTGCTGCGGCGGCTGAGTTCCTTGGCGAGCTTGACCCGCTGCGCCTCGCCGCCGCTGAGCGTGGTCGCCTGCTGGCCGACCTTGACGTAGCCGAGCCCGACCTCGTTCAGCATGTGCATCTTCTCGCGGATCGAAGGGACCGCCTTGAAGAAGCCCTCGGCATCCTCGATCGTCATGTCGAGCACGTCGGCGATGGAGTGGCCCTTGAACTTCACCTCGAGCGTCTCGCGGTTGTAGCGCCGCCCCGCGCATTCCTCGCAGGTCACGTAGACGTCGGGAAGGAAATGCATCTCGATCTTGATCAGCCCGTCGCCCTGGCACGCCTCGCACCGCCCGCCCTTGACGTTGAAGCTGAAGCGCCCGGGCTTGTAGCCGCGCGCGAGGCTTTCGGGCAGGCCGGCGAACCAGTCGCGGATCTGGGTGAAGGCGCCGGTATAAGTGGCGGGGTTGGAGCGCGGGGTGCGGCCGATCGGCGACTGGTCGATCTCGATCACCTTGTCGCACAGTTCGAGGCCCTTGATCCGGTCATGCGCCCCCGCGATCACCCGCGCCCCGTTGAGCGCGCGCGCGGCGCCCGCGTACAACGTGTCGATCGTCAGCGAGGACTTGCCGCTGCCCGAGACCCCGGTGACGCAGCAGAACGTGCCGAGCGGGAATTTTGCCGTCACCCCGCGCAAGTTGTTGGCGCGCGCGTTCTCGACCACGATGTGGTGGCCGTTGCCGCGGCGGCGGACGGGCGGCACCGCGATCTTGCGCGCGCCGCTGAGGTACTGGCCGGTGAGGCTGCGCGGCGCGGCGAGGATGTCGGCGAGTACCCCTTGCGCGACGATCTCTCCCCCATGCACCCCCGCGCCGGGGCCGAGATCGACGATATGGTCGGCGTGGCGGATCGCGTCCTCGTCGTGCTCGACCACGATCACCGTGTTGCCGAGGTCGCGCAGCCGTTTGAGCGTTTCGAGCAGGCGGTCGTTGTCGCGCTGGTGGAGCCCGATGCTCGGCTCGTCGAGCACGTAGAGCACGCCGCTCAATCCGCTGCCGATCTGGCTGGCGAGGCGGATGCGCTGAGATTCGCCGCCGCTCAGCGTGCCGCTGGTCCGGTCGAGGTTGAGGTAGTCGAGCCCGACGTTGTCGAGGAATCCCAGCCGCTCGTTGATCTCCTTGAGGATCGCGCGCGCGATCTGCTGCTGCTGCTTGCCGAGCTTGGGCTCGAGCGCGAGGAACCACGCCTTGGCGTCGGCCACGCTGAGCCGCACCGGGCCCGCGATGCTCTCCCCCGCGATCTTCACGCTCAGCGCCTCGGGCTTGAGCCGCGCGCCCTCGCAGGTCTCGCACGGCTGCGCGGTCTGATACTTGCCCAGCTCCTCGCGCATCCACGCGCTCTCGGTCTGGAGCAGGCGGCGGTTGAGGTTGCCGATCACCCCCTCGAACGATTTGCGCACGGTGTACTGCTTGCGCCCGTCCTTGAACGTCAGCGGGATCGCGCGGCCACCGGTGCCGTGGAGGATGATCAGGTGAACCTCGCCCGGCAGCTCGGCCCAAGGGGTGTCGAGCCCGAACCCGAACTCCGCGCCGAGGCTGGCGAGCACCTGCATGTAATAGGGGCTTGGTGGGTTGGACTTGGCCCACGGCACGACCGCGCCCTTCTTGAGGCTGAGGTTCTCGTTCGGCACCACCAGCTGCGGATCGAACAGCAGCTTTTCGCCCAGCCCGTCGCACGCCGGGCACGCGCCCTGCGGGGCGTTGAAGCTGAACAGCCGCGGCTCGATCGATTCGATGGTGAACCCGCTGACCGGGCAGGCGAACTTCTCGCTGAACACGATGCGGTTGGGGGGGAGTTGGGCGCCTTTGAGGCCGCTAGCCCTCTCCCCTTCAGGGGAGAGGGTTGGGAGAGGGGACTGTGCGCGGCCTTTCGCAGACTCCCCCTCTCCTAACCTCACCCCGGAAGGGGAGAGGGACTGGTTCGCCAATTCCGCCACCGTCGCATCCGCCAGATCGACATACGCCAGCCCGTCCGCCAGCTTGAGCGCCTGCTCGAAGCTGTCCGCCAGCCGCGTCTCCACGCCCTCTCGAACAGCAATCCGGTCGACCACCACCTCGATGTCGTGCTTGAACTTCTTGTCGAGCGCGGGGGCGTCCTCGATCGCCATCGTCTCGCCGTTTATGCGGACGCGGGTGAAGCCGGCCTTCTGCCATTCGGCGAGCTCCTTGCGGTACTCGCCCTTGCGCCCGCGCACCACCGGCGCGAGCAGGAACAGACGCGTCCCTTCGGGCAGCGCCATCACCCGGTCGACCATCGTGCTGACCGTCTGCGCTTCAATCGGCAAGCCGGTGGCGGGCGAGTACGGCACCCCGACGCGCGCCCACAGCAGCCGCATATAGTCGTAGATCTCGGTCACCGTTGCGACGGTGCTGCGCGGGTTGCGGCTGGTGGTCTTCTGCTCGATCGAGATCGCGGGGCTGAGCCCGTCGATATGCTCGACATCGGGCTTCTGCATCATCTCGAGGAACTGGCGGGCATAGGCCGACAAGCTCTCGACATAGCGCCGCTGGCCCTCGGCATAGATCGTGTCGAACGCCAGGCTGGACTTGCCGCTGCCCGAAAGCCCGGTGATCACGATCAGCGAGTCGCGCGGCAGCGCAACGTCGAACCCCTTGAGATTATGCTCGCGCGCCCCGCGCACGACGATCTGATTGACGGACATGCGGGCGATCTGTTCCAGATTTGTTCGCGAGTGGCAAGGGGCTGGCGCGACGCCGCCGCGATGTGGGGATCAGGGGCAGGATTAGCAATACCGGCCCGGCTCAGATGGTCCCTGCGTGCCCCAGTACGGCCAGAGTCTCGCGCCGCTCACGCGCCAGCGAGGACTGAACTCGCGAGTCGAGCGCGGCAAGCCGGCGATTGGAGGCAAGTGCGGCGAACGCGGGATCGTCGCCCAGGCGTGGAACGATCGAGTGGTCGCCATAAGCCCAGCCGTTGTCGATCGCGCGCTCGAGCACAGCAATTGCGACATCGTGATCGCCGCGCGCAGCAGCGTTGCGTGCGAACGCCGCCAGCATCGGCGCGGGAACATCGCTGCGCCGCGCGACCGGAGCGATGCGAACCGCAGCCACCTCGAGGAGCTCGCGGGCATCCGCCTCGCGCCCCACCGCACGCAGCGCGATTGCGACATAGCTTGCATCATCGACTCGCGCGGCGATGCCCGCCGGGTAGTGCTGAAACATCGCGGTGGGTGAAGCGAATGCGGCATCGTAGAGCATTACAATCTCGTCGGCGCGATTGTCGCGAAGCAAGAGGCGCAGCGTCAATACGCGGGTTTCCTCCGCTTCCCAGAATTCCCGGAGATCGGGAAAGACCTTCATCAAATGCGCGAGGCTGGGCGCCCGTCCGGTGATCAGCTTGAAGACGTGATCAGGGATCACCGAACGACGGGCTGCTTCGTTGATGTAACCGAGGCGGGCAAGGATGCTGGCAGGCACACGGTTTGCGGCTTCGTTCAGGCCGGGCGAAGCCAGCCGCGCGGCTTGGGTCGAAAGAACGTAGGCTTCCGATAAATCTCCGCGCATAAAGGCAAGGTTCGCCGCCGCGCTCTTGCGCAGATACAAATCGGGCTGCTTTTGACTGAGCAACTCGGAAAAGCGCACTGCTTCATCGCGTCGGCCCATGCTCCAAGCGTAAATCGGGTAGTGCCTGCTGTGAATCCAGAACGGATCCAGTCGAGCCATTTCCCGCGCTGCGGCGAGCGCACCGGAAAAATCAAACGCCTGGTCGCGCGTCAGATAGAGCCAATACCAGGCTTGGGCGTCACCCGGAGCAAGCACCACCGCCCGTTCCAGATGCGCGAGGCCGCGACGTTCGAAATCCCATATCATTCCGAGCGTCGCGTGGGCTTCGGCCAGATCGGGGGCAAGCGCCAGCGCTCGCTGCTCCATCTGCGTGGCTTCGCGTATCGCCGCTGCGCGACCGCTTCTATCGCCGCGATAGAACCACTCCATCTTGATCGCGGCCCCCAGGCTCGCCCAGGCCGGCGCATAACCCGGATCGATTTGCACCGCTCTGCGCAGGAGCCGCACGGCGGTGGCAAGGCTGCCCGGGTCGCGCTCACGCATCAAGCCGAGGGCGGTGAGCCTTAATTCCGAAACTGCGGCGTGCGTAGTCATCGCCCGGCGCGATTTCGAGCTTTCCCCAACCCGATCCTGGAGGCTGGCAAGAACGCCGAGTACGATCCGGTCCTGGATGCGGAGCGCATCGTCTGGATTCTCCACGAACACCCGCGACCATACCCTCCGGCTGCTTCGCGCGTCGCTTAGCGTGACAACGGCACGCAGACGGCTGCCGTGGCGCTCGACCGTCCCCGCGAGAACGTACTCGACGTCCAGGCTGCGGCCCGCCTCGCGAACATTCATTGCCGGACCGGCAAAATACCGAGCGGAATGTTGGCCCACGAGCTTGAAGCCGGGCTCGCGGGCCAGTTGCCCCAGAATCTCCTCCGTCAGGCCAGCGGTAATATCGTCGTTTGTCGTCCCTCGAGCCTCGAATGGAAGCACTGCGATGGAAACCGGATCTGGGGACTTGGCATTGTAGGCACCCAGACCGATCACGGCAAAAATCAGCAGTGCGGCAACTGCGATCGTTCTGCCGCGGGGCATCGCCCATCGAGGTGGTGACTTACTCCTCTCGGACGAGGGCGACCCGGCGACATCCCCTACCAATCGGAATCCGACTTTGGCCATCGTCTCGATCGCGAAAGCGCCACCCGCGAAGCCGGCGGCCAACTTGCGCAGGTGGAAGATCACACGCGCAATCGAATCGTCGCCGACCGCCCGTCCGCCCCAGCAGCTTTCGATCAGATCGTCGCGTGAGACCACGGCGCCGTCCGCGTAAGCAAGCATGACAAGCACCTGCATCATCAGAGGTTCGAGTGTGGTTGTGGCGCCGTCGGGACGCGTGGCCCGTCGTAGCGCGGGTTGGATCAAGATGTCGCCAATGTGGAACGGGGGTTCGTGCGCAAGCGCCGCTGGTGCCATCATTCTGGCCGAGGCGGCGACCGGGCGTTCCGTCGAAGAGATGTCCATGCGCGCCAGGCCTCCCCGCGATCGCGCCGATCATGCTTGTGTCCGCAGTTGCACAGTAACAGCAATCTTGTGTCGCAAGAACCAAATTTGCCGCAATTTTGCGAAAATCAGGAAAAGATCAGGCATCGGTCAGGGAACCATAAGTCCGCCATCATGGCCGTTGCCGCACGACAGAACCATGTTCCGCCTTGGGTCGGTCAAGCCGCCTCCCTGATCGAGCGGCCAATTTCCCCAATGTCTCATTGATCTCGAGGAGGAAATAATGACCAAATGCATCGTTTTCCTGCCCTTTCTCGCCGCGGCGCTTTCAGCGTCCGCGCAGGCCCAGGAGGTCTCGGTCAACGTCGGCTACGGCGATCTCGACCTGACCGGCGAAACCGGAGTCGAGCGGCTCGACCGACGCATCCATGACGCGGTCGAGCAAGTGTGCGGCGACCCGTTCGACCAGCGGGAGCTCCGCGCAGCCCGCGCCTCCCGCAAGTGCGGACGCGAAAGCTTGGCCGACGTAGCGAGCCCGCGCCAGATCGCAATCGAGCGCGCCCGCGGCAGGGTTCCCTCGGTCGAGATCGCCGACTCTCGTAAGGCGATGGAGTTCGCTGTTACCCGGCGCGGGCGCTGATCGGCAGGGCCGGATGCTGGAGCCCGACCCTCTGTGCTCCAGCGTTGAGGAGCGGCGCTTCGGCGCCGCTCCCCTTCCCGTCAGCCTTGCGGGGCGTCGGGGGTTGCGGCTGGTGGCCTTTGCCCGATCGAGTTCGCGGGCGGGAGACAAGGCGATCATCAAGCGGCTCAATCACGAACAGCTTGCCCAAGTCCGCCAGCGCGACGCGCGCTAAACCGAGGGCTGGCGCGCCCACGGCGAGCGGCCGCGGGTCGATGTTTGGCGTGCAGCGCAATACGAATGCGACATGGCGGCCTGTCGCCGGGTGGTCGCCAAATGCCGCCGGGGCTATCGAGAGTATTGTGCGCGCTGAGCCCGGCCCGTGCCCAAGCGGATGGCTGCTTGCTTCGCGCAACTTGCCGCACAAGGTCTCCCGTTCGCCCTTAGTCGCTCCAAAAGATTCCGAATGTCGAATTGGTACAATTATCTCCGAATCGGATGACCTAAAAACCCCTTAACGACGCCCCACGTCGGACGATGCCCCCACGTTCTAGACCACGAAGATGACCACCGATACCCTCCCCCGCCCCACCGCTCCCGCCACCGGCCTGTTCGGCGGCGGAAAGCCTGCCGCCGAAGCCGCCGCGCCTCACCGGGGCGAGCCCACTTCGACGCAGCGCAAGTCGTTCTCCGGCTTGTTCCGCGCCGACGGGGAGGAACTTCACGCGGCCTGAAACCAGCCGGTATCCGCCGGATGTGCGCTGCTTCACTGCGGCGGCCTGAGGCGGACGCCATATCGGAATTATCAAGTACTGGAGACCGACGATGCGCTTGCTCATGCGCAGCCAGATCCGTGCTGCCAACGTCCCCGCGGTCCGCGCCGCGCGCCACTGCATGGCCGGCGACGAACGCCGCGCCTGGATCGAGGCGCTGTTCGGCGACCACCTGCCCCGTTCCCGCCCCGAGCGCGACCGCGCGATCGAAGTGCTGGCCGGTGACGGCAGCGTGTGGCGGATCCTTCACCAGGTGCGCCACTCGATGGCCGAGACCAGCGCGACGATCGAACGCCTCGCCCGCGCCGCGCTCGACACTGCGCCGCTGCGCGCCGCCTGAGCGCGAACCAGAGACCCCCCGCCCCGCCCGGCTGCGTCATCCCCTCTCCTGACGCAGCCGGGCGGAGCAACCCAACGAACCAGGCCTTACATCCAGATCAACTTCCGTTCGTCCCGGAGCTTGTATCGCCGCCCTGCGGATAATGCGGGACCAGCACGAGTTCGCCGTCTTCCACCCGCCAGCCTTTCAGCCGGGAGAGGAAGTTCATCCCCAGCACGTTGATCCCGTCCATCCCCGGCACGATCACCGCATCGAGATCGCGCGCGACGATGTTGCCGAAGCCGAATTCGTCGATCGTCGCCATCCGCGCGGTCATCGCCCCGTTGGCGGTGCGCAGCTGGACCGGCATCCGCCCCGGCGCGGGCTCGATCCCGCTCCGGCCGGCCAGATCCTCGGACACCGCGGTCAGCGTCGCCCCGGTATCGACCAGGAACCGGCGCGGCTCGCCGTTGACCAGCGCCTCGATCCAGTAATGTCCGTCGGGCGCCAGCGGCACCCGCGTTTCGTCGCCCGCGATGCGTTGCGCGGGCAGGCCGATCTGGGGCAGCGCGAGATCGAGCGCGGGGTTGGATAGCCGCGCGACCTGAAGCACGGTCATCCCCACCACCGCGACCAGCGCGAGATTGCCGCCCGCGCGCAGGATCCGCCCAAACCGCGGCGATGCGCCGCCGATCAGCGATCCGGCCAAGGTTACAACCATCGCGATCAGCGCCGCAGCGAGCAGCGGTGACTGGGTGAGGCCCGAGGCCCACGAGGGGAGTGTATCGATCATGTTCACCCGGCCAGTTTCGTATGTCCCTATGACGAGCGCAAGACTGCGCTCACCAAGCTTAACCCAGCATCGACGGGCGTTAACCAGCCTCCTCCACCTCGCCTTGAGGGAAGCCGGTGCAAATCGGCCTCATGCACAAGGCCATCCTTGCCGCGTTGATCGCCACCACCGCCACCGCGGCGCTGCCCGCCGCTGCGCACGCCAGCGTCGCCCTGGGGACGATGCCGCTGGCGCTTGCCGCCGCCGCCTCGTTCGAACAGGGACAGTGCGCCGCGATGGCGTTCCCTGCCTCGGGCGGGCCGCGCGCAATTCCGACTGCGCTCAGCAAGTCGGCGGCGATCCTGGGCGGCCAGCCCAGCGCGCTGGAACTGATCCGCCAGCAACAGGCAGGAACGGTGCCACCTGCATTGCCGGGCACCGGACTTATCCCGCGCGCTGGCGGCGAATGCGCGATGTTCGTGAATCCCAAGGTCGATATCGCCGCAATGCGCCCTGGCTTGGGCATGAGGGTTCAGGGGTCGGACGATTTTCTCGCCAGCAAGCGCCTGGCGGTCAGCAAGACCGGATTCGACACGCAATG
>JAUYQH010000203.1 GCA_030697365.1 Novosphingobium sp.
GGCCGGCGCCGCGCTGCTGTGGATGGGCTGGTTCGGGTTCAACGGCGGCTCCGCGCTCGCCGCCAACGACGATGCGGCCGCCGCGATCATCAACACCCACGTCGCCGCGAGCATGGCCGCGCTGGCCTGGCTGGCGATCGAGAAGTGGAAGGTCGGCAAGCCCACCAGCGTCGGCTTCGCCACCGGGGCGATCGCGGGCCTCGCGACGGTGACCCCGGCTGCCGGGTTCATCTCCCCCGCGGCCGCAATGGTGTTCGGGGTTGTGGCGGCGGCGATCTGCTATGCCTCGATCCAGATGGTCAAGCAGCGCCTCAAGATCGACGACAGCCTCGATGTGTTCGCGGTGCATGGCGTCGGCGGGATCACCGGCTCGCTCCTCCTCGCGTTCTTCCTCCACCCCGCGCTGGGCGGGACGGGATATGCCGAGGGCATGGGCATGGCGGGCCAGCTTGGTGCGCAGGTCGCCGGGGTCGGGGTGGTCGCGCTGTGGAGTGCGCTCGCTACCGGACTGGTCGCGCTGGCGGTGTCGATGCTGATCCCGATGCGCGTCACCGAGGACGAGGAACGCGACGGGCTCGATCTGGCAAGCCATGGCGAGCGGGCGTGGGAGTTCGATTGAGAACCCAGGACCGCCCGCAATAAGCGCACCGCCATGAAATGAGCCGCCGGGCGAGAGGTTAGGGAGGGAAAGCGCCTCGCCCGGCGGATGCGGCGCGGCACAAGCTGCCCACCGTATTCGAACAACTGCAAATCTTACCTTTGCGAGAACCCTTGCGGCTCGCGGGCGTCGTCGCCTGCATCTGCTTCCCAAGGACAGGAACGCGGATCGGGATGGGCCGGGGGCGAAGGTCGCCAGGACATAGCCCAGACGAACAAAGCGACCCACACGACCGCGACAGCCACGGCAAGGATTGCGGATAAATCCATGTCAGCCCATCCACGCGCCGGAGCACCGACGGGTCGAAAATCGCCAGACCTGCGACTTTCATTCGGGAATTTCCATTGATTCCAGGCAAGAGTCATTAACCTGGATTAAGAAAATCCCTAAATCCGCTTGATGATCGCAGAAAGACTTATCTTGCGCGGGCTATTCGATGTCGGTTGCACTTGTAACGAATTGCGAGGTATTATCGCCACTTGGTGCTATCGTCATACGCCACGAAACTGCGCTCGATGGCTGCGAGCAGGCCCAGCGATTGCTCCATCCGCTCACGCGATTCGCCGGTGCTTTCGGCGAGATCGCGCTTCACCTCCGCCGCGACCTGAACGGTGCTGAGAATGTCGTGCGGCGTGAGAAGACCTCGCTCGACCAGCGTGTGGAGCAGGCTCTCGACGAGGAGCAGCGCGGCCTGTCCATGCGCGTCGGGCTCGCCGTGCACGCCCATCGGCACCGTGCCGGAACGCGCTTCGTGGTCGCCGTCCAAAATTCATTGCCTTTCGGGTACGCAACACTGTCGCATTCGATCGAACACGCTGAAAACGGTTGCGATCGATACCGGAAGGGTAGAGCATCGCCACTCGCAATGCCACAACCGAAATCAATATTTTATAACAACTTTGATCAATTTTTTTCGGTCCACGCAGAGGGCATACGCCAGCGCCATGTCGAACGCGTTCGTGAAAAAGATGAAAACTTACACCGTCTTAACCGACGAGGACATCGATGCGCTCGACGACGCGTGCCGGAACAGCAAGGTCTATCCTCCCCGGCACGACCTGATCCGCGAGGGTGACAAGCCCGGACCAGTGTTCGTGATGCTCACCGGATGGGCCTGTCGCTACAAGATGCTTCCCGAGGGAGGGCGCCAGATAGTGGCCTTCATGATGCCCGGCGATTTCTGCGACATGCACGTCGCGGTGCTTGACGAGATGGACCACAGCATCGCCACGCTGACCGAAGCGCGCGTCGCGTCGATCGGGCGCGACGAGATGGAAGAACTGATCGCGCTGCGCCCGTCGATCACCCGCGCCTTCTGGCGGACCCAGATCGTCGACGAAAGCGTGCTGCGCGCGTGGATCGTCAGCATGGGCCGCCGCAACGCGATCGAGCGCGTCGCGCACCTGCTGTGCGAACTTTTCGTGCGGGCGACCAATATCGGCATGCTCATGGAAAGCAGCTTCGAACTGCCGTTCACCCAGGTGACCCTTGCCGACGCGCTTGGGCTGACTCCGGTCCACGTCAACCGCGTGCTCCGCGAGTTGAAAGACCAAAAGGCGATCGCGCTCAAACGCGGCAAGCTCTCGATCATCGACACGCTCAAGCTCGCGAACATCGCGGGCTTCGACGAGAACTACCTCCACCGCCGCATGCGCAAGGCGGCGTGAGGCAGGTCTCTACCCCTCAATCCCCCGTCAAAATCCGGTCCACCAGCTGCTTCACCGTGGGCATGAAGTTGTTCGAATAGAACGGGTCCTGCTTGAAGCGGTAGGCGGCGTGGCCGGCGAACATCAGGTTGTCTTCGATCGGCTGGCCGTGGGCGATGTCCTGGAGGGTCTTCTGGATGCAGAAGCTGCGCGGGTCGGCGAGGCGCCCGGTGGTGTAGTCGTCATGGTCCTTCCATGAAGAGAACCCGCAGTGCGAGAGGCAGCCCATGCACGCGGCCTGATCCTCGCGGATCGTCTCGCGTTCGGCCGCGGTGACAAACACCACGGTGTCGTCAGGGGTCTTGAGTGCGTGCTCGAAGCCTTGAGCCGCCCACTGCCGCGCATGATCGCGGTCATTGGGGGCCACCCAGAAGTTGCGCCCCTTGACCCCGACGTCGAGCTGCACGGTATGCTCGCCTGCCTGAACCCGCGAATACGGAATTTGGCGTTCGCTGCGCGCCTCGAGACTGCGCAGGAACGGCGTGCGCACCGCCGAGGAATAGAACCCCGTCGGCGAGAACTTGTGGAGCAGCACGTCGCCCGGCTCGAGTTCGCGCAACGCGTCCTTCCACCCTTGCGGGATCGGACTCTCTTCGGTGAGCAGCGGGCGGGTGCCAAACTGGAAAGCGATCTGGCCGAGTTCCGGGTTGTCGATCCAGTCGTTCCATTCGCGCAGGAACCACACGCCCCCGGCCATCACGATCGGCACGTCCTCGGAGACGCCTTCGGCGCGCATCGTGTCGCGCAGCGCCTTGACCCGGGGATAGGGATCCTCGGGCTTGAGCGGGTCTTCGGCGTTGGACAGTCCGTTGTGCCCGCCCGCCAGCCACGGGTCTTCATAAACCACCGCACCGAGCAGTTCCGGGACCTTGTGATACGCCCGTTTCCACAGCGCACGGAAGGCACGCGCCGAGCTGATGATCGGCAGGTAATGGACGTTGAACCGCTGGGCGATCTCGGACAATTTGTAGGGCATCCCCGCGCCGCAGGTGACCCCGGTGATCAGACCGCGGGTCTGGTCGAGCACCGCTTCGAGGATCGGCTGCGCGCCACCCATCTCCCACAACACGTTGATGTTGATCGCGCCTTGCCCGTTAGACATCTCGTGCGCGCGGCGGACCTGCTCGACCGCGCCGTCGACCGCATAGCGGATAAGCTGTTCATGGCGCTCCTTGCGGGTGAGCTGCTCGTAAACCTGGGGCACGATCTTGCCTTCGGCGTCGTAGCTGTCGGCGGTGACCGCGCTGACCGTGCCGATACCGCCCGCCGCCGCCCACGCGCCGCTGCTCATGTGATTGGTCGCGGAAACGCCCTTGCCGCCTTCGACCAGCGGCCAGACCTCGCGGCCACCATAAACGATCGGCCTCAGGCCCTTGAAGGTACCTTGACCATTCAAACCAGACATCGCGCCCCTTGTCTCACCCGGCATCAGCCGATGGTGACTTCGCCTTTGTTCATCTTGCATGGCAGGATCGCGCCCGGTGAAGGCCGCGCGCCTGCGTCTTTCTCGAACTGTGCATAATAGCCCAAAATTTCGGGCTTGCGCACAAATTCCACCAGCCGGAAACCCGCCGCCTCGAATTCGCACTGCAGCAAAAGCGGGGGGATGCCGTGTTGATCGGTTGGCCGGTCGCGATCCACGACAATCACCTGCCCACCCTTCTTCAAGGCTCCGCTCATCCGCCACAGGAAAGCGTAAGGCTCGGCCACTTCGTGGTACATATGGACCATGAACACGCGGTCGAAGCTGTTCGCCGGCAGCCGCGGATCGTCGGGTGCGCCGGGCTTGATGAAGACGTTGTCGAGCTTTTCGCGCTCGACCCTCTGGCCCAGCCGCTCAAGCGCGCCGCGGTCGATGTCCTGGGCGAGCACTTTGCCTTTGGCGCCCACCCGTTCGGCGAGGCGCACGGTGTAATACCCGTCGCCCGCGCCGATGTCGGCCACGGTTGTGCCCGGGCGGATTTTCGCCAGATCCATCACCGTGTTGGCCTCGTTGCGATCGTCGCGGGCTTCCTCGGTCGAGACCGAGTTGGCGCCCAACTGCGACACGGGCCGGTGCGCGGCGGGGAACTGGAGCGCAGTTTCGGAGCGCTTGCCGGCATCGGCCTTGCACCCTGCCAGCGCCAGTGCGAGGGCGATCAGGATTGGAAACCGGCTCATTCAACGTCCTCCACCGCAACCTTTTCGCCGGTCACCCGCTGGCTGAGCGCGGCAGCCATGAACGGATCGAGCGCGCCGTCGAGAACGTCGTCGGGCGCGGGCGAGGTCACCCCGGTGCGCAAGTCCTTGACCATCTGGTAGGGCTGGAGGACGTAGCTGCGAATCTGGTGGCCCCAGCCGATCTCGCTCTTGGCCGCGAACTCGGTGCTTGCTGCTTCCTCGCGCCGGCGCATTTCCGCTTCGTAGAGCCGGGCCTTGAGCATCCCCAGCGCAATCTCGCGGTTCTTGTGCTGGCTGCGGTCGATCTGGCTGGCGACGATGATGCCCGAGGGCACGTGGGTCATCCGCACCGCCGAATCGGTGGTGTTGACGTGCTGGCCGCCTGCCCCGCTGGCGCGGTAGGTGTCGATCTTGAGGTCCGCGGGGTTGACCTCGATGCTGAAAGTGTCGTCGATCAGCGGATAGACCCACACCGAACTGAACGAGGTGTGGCGCCGTGCCGAGCTGTCGTAGGGGCTGATCCGGACTAGGCGGTGGACCCCGCTTTCGGTCTTGGCGTAGCCATAGGCGTTCTCGCCCTTGACCAGGATCGTCGCCGACTTGATCCCCGCCTGCTCGCCCGACTGGTGCTCGATCAGCTCGACCTTGTAGCCGCGCTTCTCGGCCCAGCGGCTGTACATCCGCAGCAGCATCTCGGCCCAGTCCTGGCTCTCGGTGCCGCCCGCCCCGGCGTGGATCTCGATATAGCTGTCGAGCCCGTCGGCCTCTCCCGCGAGCAATGCCTGGACTTTGTCGGCATCGGCGCGGTCGGCCAGCGCGGCCAGCGTCTGCAAGCCTTCGTCGATCGTCGCCTGGTCGCCCTCGGTCTCGCCCAGTTCGACGAACTCGATCGCGTCGGCCATTTCCCGACCAATTCCCTTGACCGTACCGATCGCGGCCTCGAGCCGGCGCCGCTCGCGCATCACCGCCTCGGCGTCCTTGGGGTTATTCCACAGCGTGGGGTTCTCTACCCGCGCGTTGAGTTCGTCGAGCCGGCGCAGTGCGCGGTCCCAGTCGAGGAACTTGCGCACCAATGCCAGCGCCGCCTCGATGCGGTCGATATGAGCCTGGCCTTCGGCACGCATTCGATTCACTCCACGAACACAAAGACATCGTCGCCCCTGCGGAGGCAGGGGCCTAGATAAGCTATCGTGCCGACGCAACAATTGCGTCACGGACGCGAGGTCATCTGGGCCCCTGCCTTCGCAGGGGCGACCGGTAAAAGTAAGATGTGAGGGGTTTTAGGCCTTCTTCTTCGCCTTGATCGCCTTGACCGCGGCGAGCGTGGTGCGGACGTGGTCCTTGTAGTCCATGTCCGAGTAGACCAGCCTGATCCGTCCGTCCTGCCCGATCACATAGCTGGTGCGCTTGGTCAGCCCGGTCGATTTGCCGTCGCGGAGCAGATCGACGTCGTAGGCCTTGACCACCGCCGGGGTGGCGGTGGCGACCGCGAACTTGTCGCGGCAGGCTTCGACCGAGAAACGTTGCAGCGTGGGGAAATCGTCGTTCGACAGGCCGATCACGGTGGCCCCGGCGGCGCGGAAATCGGGGGTCGCCTCAGCAAATGCATGGGCTTCCAGGGTGCATCCCTGGGTGAACGCCTTGGGATAGAAATACAGCACTACCGGTCCCTTCCTGAGCGCCTGCGCCAGGTTGACCGTGAACAGCTTGCCACCCAGCGCCCCGCGGGCGACAAACGGGGGCGCCTTGGCCCCGGCGGCGAGTTCGGCGCTGGCGGCAGTGGGCAGGGCCAGGGCGAGCCCGGCGGCGATCAGGGGGAGCAAGGTGCGCATCGCCGCAGTGTTGCGCCGAATCGCGCCGGGCACAATGCTTCGCATCACCTGGCGCGCGCTTGAAGTCGTCCGCGGTCAGTAAATCCCGCCCTGCTCCTCGACGAAATCACCGGGAGGGCCGGCGTTGCCTTGCGTCCGCGCACCTGACGCCAGCCGCGCCGCGCGCGCCTGTTCAAGCGCGGCAAGCACACGCACCTTAACGTCCATCTCACCCTGGTTGATCGAACGCCGCGGCTCGGTGTCGGGCTTGAACGCCTCCCAGATGATCGGCGACTTGGCGTCGGTGCCCGGATCGCCGGCGAACACCCGCTTGCCCGATACGCGGTCGATCCGCACCATCCGCACCCCTGCGGGCGCGCGGAACGGAACGTCGCCCCACCGCGCGCGGGTCTTCTGGACGAACTCCTTGAAGATCGGCGCGGCGATCCTTCCCCCTTGCGCATAGCCGCCCAGGCTGCGCGGCTGGTCGTAGCCCAGATAAACCCCGCCGACGACATCGGGCGTGCCACCGACGAACCATACGTTGGTCGGGCCGGTGGTCGTCCCGGTTTTGCCGAACAACGGCAGGTTGAGATCGCGCAGGCTGGTGGCGGTACCGCGCTGGACCACGCCTTCGAGCATGTGGACGGTCTGGTAGGCGGTGCGCGGGTCCATCCGCTGGACGCCGGTGGGGGCGAACCGCGGCATCGCGCGCCCATCCCAATCGGCCATGTTGCAGGCCGAGCACTTGAGGTTCTTGGCGCGCCAGATAACCTTGCCGTTGCGATCCTGGACATAGTCGATCAGCGTCGGCTGGTTGAGCCGCCCGAAGTTTACCAACGCCGAATAGGCGTTGACCATCTTGAGCACGGTGGTGTCGCCCGCGCCCAGCGCCATCGACAGGTACGGCTCGTAATCGCCCACACCCATCCGCTTGATCGTCCGCACGACGTTCTCGATGCCGCTGTCGTTGGCGATTCGCACGGTCATCAGGTTGCGCGACTGCTCCAGGCCCCAGCGCATCGTGTGCGACCCGCCGGCGCCGCGCATGTCGAAGTTGCGGAAGCACTTCTCGCCCAGCGCCGCGCCCTGATAGACGCAGAAGGTGCCATCGAGGACCATCGAGGCCGGGGTCATCCCGTAATCGAGCCCGGTTGCATAGACGAACGGCTTGATCGTCGAGCCCGGCTGGCGCAGCGCCTGGGTGGCGCGGTTGAAGCTGCCGAGGCGGCTGTCGAACCCGCCCTGCATTGCGTAGACCCGGCCGCGGTGGGTATCGGCGACGACCATCCCGCCGGACACTTCGGGCACCGTGCGCACCGCATAGCGCGAACCGTTGGGTGCGGCGGCGATAACGTCGCCCGCGCGCAATGCATCGGGCAGCCCATCGAGCGGATAGGTCTTCCCGTCGGAAAGCCCGATTGTCGCGCGCGGCCCATCGCGCTCGGTGACCACGCCAATGCGCCAGTCCTTGTAGTTGATCCCCAGGTTAGAGACGATCAGCTGGGTCTGCCAGCTCCCGGCATCGAGGTCGATTTTGGCGATCGGCCCGGTCCAGGCCCGCCCCCCCGTGTAGCGGATGATTCCGTTACGCAGCGCATCGCGCGCCGAAAGCTGGAGCTCGGGATCGAGCGAGGTCCGCAGCCACAGTCCGCCGGCATAGACGCTGTTCGGCCCATCCTCGGCCTTCTCGCCGTATTTGGCGAGCAGCTGGCGGCGCACTTCCTCAAGGAAATAGCCGGCATCGACGCCCCGGCCCGCGGCACGGCGCGGGATGAGCCCCAGCGGCAGAGCCTTGGCTGCCGACGCCTGCGCCGCGGTGACGAAATCGTTGGCCACCATCTGGTCAAGCACGAAGTTGCGCCGCTCGATCGCCATTCCGGCGTTCTTGGCGCGACCGTAGCGTTCGGGCGCCTTGGGCAGGATCGCCAGGAACGCCGCCTCGTGCAGCGCCAGGTCCTTGACGTCCTTGTCGAAATAGGCGCGCGACGCGGCCTGGACGCCAAAGCTCTGCCGCCCGAGCGGAATCTCGTTGAGATAAAGCTCGAGGATCTGCTCCTTGGTCAGCACGTCCTCGATCCGCCGGGCGAGGATCATCTCCTTGAGCTTGCGGGTGATCGAGTATTCGTCGCCGAGCAGGATGTTTTTGGCGACCTGCTGGGTGATGGTCGACCCGCCCTTGGCGCGCTGGCCCGAACCGAGCTTGGTCGCATAATCGTAAACTGCGCCCACGAACCCGGGATAGTCGATCCCGCCATGGCTCCAGAAGGTCTTGTCCTCGGCGGCGAGGAAGGCGTTATAGACCCGCGGCGGGTAATCGACGAAGCGCAGCTGGACGCGGCGTTCGCGGGCATAACTGTCGGCAATCTCGCCATCGACCCCGCGCACGATCGTCGGCAGCGGCGGCTGATAAGTCAGCAATTTGTCGGCCGATGGCATATCCCGCCCGATCCACAGCGACAGCAGCAGGTACAACAGCAGCACGACCCCGCCGGCGATGACCCCTCGCTTGAACCACAGGCTGGTCTGGTAGCTGCGCTGGAACCACTCCCACGCCCCTCCGGCGTCACGGCGGATGCGGTAGCGGAAGTTCTCGGCGGGGCTGGTGTCGGCCATATCGGTTGGGCGTATAGGTTGGCCGGGCGCAACCCGCAACGGCGGCGCGGCTCAACCCGTCGCGCGGGTCCTTGCGAAATAAGTCTCGATCGCCCGCGCGAAAGCGCTGGCGAACCCTTGGCGCGACTTGGGATCGAGCAGGCGGGCGGTGTCGTCGGCGTTGCTGATATAGCCCGATTCGAACAGCACCGAAGGCACGTCGGGCGATTTGAGCACGACGAACGCGGCGCTTTTCAGCGGTTCGGGGCGGAACCGGATAGCCCCCCGGTTTTCGCGCAGGATCAGCCGGGCGAGCCCGCCCGAACGCTCGAGCGTCTGGCGCCGCGAGAGATCGAGTAGAATCGCGGCGACATCGCCGGGCTGTTCCTTCAGTGCCACGCCGTTGATCGTATCCGCCCGGTTCTCGCGCGCCGCGATCCGCTCCGCGTCGGCATCCGAGGCGCGCTCGGACAGCGTGTAGAGCGTTGCCCCGCGCGCGCCCTCCTCCGCTGCGGCATCGGCGTGGATCGAGACGAACAGGTCTGCGCCCAGCCGCCGGGCGATGCCAGAGCGCTCCTCCAGCGTCAGAAAGCGGTTGCCGTCACGGGTCAGCGCGACCCGCACCCGGGCGCGGCGGACCAGCTCGTCGCGCAAGGTCCGGGCCAGGGTGAGGGTGAGTTGCGCTTCCTTGAGGCCGCCCGCTCCGCTTGCCCCCGGATCGTGCCCGCCGTGCCCGGCATCGATCACCACCAATGGACGGCTCGCGTCGTCGGGCCCGGCGATGGCCGGCAGGCCGATCTGCGGTTCGGCCGGGGGCAACGCGATGCGGACGACGTAATCGGGCACCCGCGCCCGCACGCCCAGATGAATGTCGAGCGGCAAGTCCACACCGAGCGGAAGATGCCCGGCCGGAACGAGGAGCCCGGCGAGAATAACGATCGCGCTGATCATGCCTGGCGGGCTATGCCGTCAGTAGCGCCGCCCGGTCCAGCAACATTATCGCGAACCATCGCCCCACACGCTCCGTTCCGGTTTTGGTTGCCGATCGCGGAACGCTTTGCTAGCGATGCCAGCGCGGGCCGGTCGGCCCAGCGATCCTCCCCGGCGAGCCACCGCAAAGGTGATAGAAAAGCCGCCAGGAGCCGTCGTCCCGACCGGAGGGCACCGCGCCCGGAAGCTTTTTCCGGGACTTTCCAGGTTGATGCAGTTCATGAATAGCCGTCCCTCGTCAGCGCAATCGCCGGTCCTTGGATCAGCGGCCGCGCTTGCGTTGCCCGGCGCGCGCACCATTTCGCCGCGCACTTCGCCAACTGCAGACACAAGCGAACCGTCGCCGAGCGGTGGGGCTGCCAAGCCTCGCATCGGCACCACCCGAAATCGCACGCCAGCCGCCGTACGGGTCGTACCCGGTGGCCGGTGTGCTGCATTGCAATCGCGCGCCGCCGGCCGGTGGCTCCACCGCCCCCCGCGCGCCAGGAGAATTAATGATGACCACGCGCATGCTTATCGATGCGCGCCACCCGGAAGAAACCCGGGTGGCGGTGCTCAAGGGTAACCGAATCGAAGAGTTCGATTTCGAATCCGCCGATCACAAGCAGATCAAGGGCAATATCTACCTTGCCAAAGTAACCCGGGTCGAACCGTCGCTGCAGGCGGCGTTCGTCGATTTCGGCGGCAACCGCCACGGGTTCCTCGCCTTCAGCGAAATTCACCCCGACTATTACCAAATCCCCAAGCAGGACCGCGAGGCGCTGCTCGCCGAGGAAGCCGCCCACGCCGAGGAAGAAGCCGCGCTGCGCGCCGCCGACGACGCCGACTACGGCGATGACGACGGCGACGGGGCCGACGGCGAAAGCGCCGACGGCTTCGTCGATGAACTGGCCGGCGACGAAGGGGTCGAGGAAGTCGATACCTCGGAGAAGGACGAAGTCGCCACGATCGAGGGCGGCGAGGTTTCGAACGGCGATGACGGCGAGGATGCGGAGGACGCCGAGGCCGCCGCTGACGAGCAGGACGAAAGTCCGCGCGAAGACGGCGAGCGCAACGAAGGCGGCGACGGCGATCGTGGACGGCCCCGCCGCGGGCGCCGCCAGGGTGGCCGGACCCAGGCCAAGGCCGCCGACGAACTGCGCGACAAGCGCATGGCGCTGCGTCGCCGCTACAAGATCCAGGACGTCATCCAGCGTCGTCAGGTGCTGCTGGTCCAGGTCGTCAAGGAAGAGCGCGGCAACAAGGGCGCGGCGCTGACCACTTACCTCAGCCTGGCCGGCCGCTATTGCGTGCTGATGCCCAACTCCAGCCACGGCGGCGGGATTTCGCGCAAGATTTCGAGCGCGGCGGACCGCAAGCGGCTGAAATCGATCATCTCGGAAATGAACTTGCCCAAGTCGATGGGCTGCATCGTCCGCACTGCGGGGCTCCAGCGCAACAAAACCGAGATCAAGCGCGACTTCGACTATCTCGCGCGGCTGTGGGACGAGATCCGGGAGAACACGCTAAAGTCGTCGGCGCCCGCGCTGATCCATTCGGACAGCGACCTGATCAAACGCGCGATCCGCGACATCTACAACAAGGAGATCGAGGAAGTCGTCGTCGAGGGCGAAGGCGGCTATCGCTCGGCCAAGGAATTCATGAAGCTGCTGATGCCCAGCCACGCCAAGCGGGTGAAGCAATACGCCGATCCGGTGCCGCTGTTCCAGCGCTATGGCGCCGAGGACCAACTGACCGCAATGTACGATCCGGTGGTCCAGCTCCGCTCGGGCGGCTACCTCGTGATCAACCCGACCGAGGCGCTGGTCTCGATCGACATCAACTCGGGCCGTTCCACCAAGGAGCACGGGATCGAGGCGACCGCGCTCAAGACCAACATGGAAGCCGCCGCCGAGATCGCCCGCCAATTGCGCCTGCGCGACATGGCCGGGCTGGTGGTGATCGACTTCATCGACATGGAATACGGCGCCAACGTCCGCAAGGTCGAGAAGTGCATGAAGGATGCCCTGCGCAACGATCGCGCACGGATCCAGATCGGCCGCATCTCGGGCTTCGGCCTTATGGAGATGAGCCGCCAGCGGCTCCGCACCGGGGTGCTCGAGGCGACCACCCGCGGTTGCCCGCACTGCGACGGTTCGGGCCTGGTCCGCACCGCATCGAGCGCGGGGCTATCGGCGCTGCGCATGATCGAAGACGAAGCGGCCAAGGGCAAGGGCATGGTGATATCGCTTTTCGCCAGCCAGGAAGCCGCGGTCTATCTGCTCAATGCCAAGCGCGCCGATCTGGGTGCGATCGAGGATCTCTACGGCGTGCGCGTCGAAGTGCTGCCCGAAGGTGAGGCTGAAGGCGCCAAGATGCGCGTCGCCTCGTCAGGTCCGCGGCCGACCCACGTGCCGACGTTCGCCCCGATCGCCGAACCCGAAGCCGACGACCTCGACGACGAAGAAATCGACATCGACGAGATCGAAGCGGACGATCGCGAAGAGGACGAAGGTGAACGCGGCGAGCGCGGAGATCGCGACCGCAAGCGCCGCCGCCGCCGTGGCGGTCGTGGGCGTGATCGTGATGAGCGAGGCGAGGAACGCGCCCGTGCTCCGGAAGCCGGTGACGAAGCCGACGAAGGCGAGACCTCGGATGAGGCCGCGCCGAAGTCAGAAGCCGGTGAGGCCGAGGACGACGGCAGCGACGGTCCGCGCAAGCGCCGCCGCCGCAGCCGCCGCCGTCGCGGGGGCCGTGGCCGCAGCGAAGGCTTCGAGGATGGCGAGGAAGGCGAAGCGCCGCTCGATGGCGCGGCTGTCGAAGGCGAGGCCGTTGCCGAAATCGCCGAGCAACTTGGCGAGGACATCGCGGTGGTGGCCGATCCGGAAGCCCCGGCCAAGCCCAAGCGCCGCAGCCGCGCTCGCAAGTCTGCTGCCGCCGAGGGTGGCGAGCCGGTAGAGGCTGTCGCCGAAGTGGAGGCCACTGCCGAAGCCGACGCTCCTGTCGAACCCGCCAAGCCCGCGCGTCGTTCGCGGCGCAAGGCCGAACCGGTTGCCGAGCTGGAGGCCGAAGTACCGGTCGAAGTCGCGGTCGAGGCAGTGGAAGCCGCGCCGGTCAAGAAGCCGCGCGCGCGCAAGGCCGCTGCGGCGAAGGCCGACACCGCGCCCGAAACCGCCACGCAGCCGGAAACCAGAGCGGGCGATCTTGAATCGGCCAACGGCGAATCGTCCGGGAAACCGCGCAGCGGCTGGTGGCAGCGCACGTTCGGCTGAACCGCAATGACACCCTCTCCCGATTGTGGGAGAGGGTGTCAGGCGCTGCTCAAGCCCGGGTCCAGAAGCGTCCGGCCGAACCGTGCGGCGCGATGGTTCCGCTCGAACCGACTGGCTCTGCAACTCCATCGGTGAGAAACGCGACCAGCGCGGCGTCGTTCGCATCGACATGCGCCAATGTGCGTCCGCCCGCCGGGGTCCGCGCCACCACCACCCCGCCGCCGGGCGCACCATCGCGGCCATAGAACACGGTATAACTCTCTACCCTCGCCGGACCGGCGTAGCCGTCATCGAGCGCCGGCACCACGCCGCGCCGGGCGTCGGCTTCCGCCTGATAGTCGTAGTCCTGCGGAAACGCTGCTGCCGGGATCGGTTCGCGCGACAGGACAATACAGTGGTTGTCGGTCGCGAAGCCGCCGTTGGCGAAGAGGAAGCCGTTGCCCCCCGCGGCGCGCAATTTGCCCGCCATCGCCACCACCGCGTGGCTCATGTAGTTGCCGATCGGCCCGCCGCCGAAGGTCAGCCCGCCGAACACTGTCGCGGACTTGTCCAGCGGCCAGTCGAGGATCCGCCGCGCCATCTTGGGGACACAGGGGAAGCATGAATAGAGTTCGGCAAACGCGAAGTCGGCGCCGGTCATCGCGTTGAGTTCGAGCGTCCGCCCGATTGCGGTTTCCATGCTGACCGATCGGGTGAAGCCGTCCCTCGCGAGGATGCTGGCGGGCTCTTTCGCCGCGGCACCCATACCGACGTAAATCAGCCGGTCCTCGGCAATCCCCCGCCGCCGCGCCTCGGCCAGGCTGGCGACGATGAACCCGGCACCCTGATTGACCGATGAGTTGGCGACAGTCAGCTTGGTGTAGGGAAACGCGATCGGGCGGTTGTTGGCGTCGACCGTAAGAATGGCGTCGGCGCTGACCGGCTTGCGGATCCATGCGCCTTCCTCGCCCGCGGCGACTTCGCTCATCCGCGCCCAGATTTCAGCGCTTTCGGCTTGCCCTTCGGCCAGAGACTGGCCCCATGCGGCGCGGGTCGCGTTCTCGTAAAGCGGGTAGATATCGACCGGGGAAACCAGCCCGTGCGCCCGGGCAAAATCGGGCTCTCGGTGGAGACTGGCCGGGCGGCGCAGCGCATAGCTGGCGTCAGCTCCGGGTGTGGCTTTGGCCGCGCGCCCGGCCGCGGTGCGCAATGCTTCGGCCCCGACCACCGCGCACAGCTTCGCCTCGCCCGCGCCGATGCGGTTGGCGGCATCGTTGAGCATCCGGATCGGAGTGTCGCCGTGCGGTTTTTCCGATTGCTCGATCAGTCGCGGCGCCGCACCGATCGCAGCTGCCAGCCTGGCGCACAGCGGGTTCAGCTCGCGGAAGCTGATCTGGTCGACCACCGCGAGGCTGTCGAGATCGGCGAGCAGCGACGCCCGTGGCCCGGCGTCGGCCTCGGCCACGCGCAATGCCGCGACCATCAGGCCGAGCGGATCGAGCCCGTCGTCGGGGTCGGCGGGACGGTCGTTGACCTGGCCGACCGCGACGATGACCGGGGTCCGTTCGGGATCGCTCACCACATCCGCCGCAGGACGCCGTCCTTGAGGATGAAGTGATGGCGCAGCGCCGCGCCGACATGGAGCAGCACCAGTCCGAGCATTACGAAACCGAGAATCTCATGACCCTCTCCATCGGGCACAACCATCGGGGTATACTCCTGTTGCTCGCCGAGGCGCTTAACCGCACAGCCGCGTGGGGTCGAGCCGCCAGATGTGACAATTCGTATCGACTAGGGCGCGATCAGGACCTTGCACTGGTGGTGCGCCGCTTGAGTCACAAAGAAGATCGCCGCCAGCCCCCACGCCGATCCGTCGTAATACAGCGCACCCGAGGCGCCTTTCATCATCAGCCCTTGGGGATTGGTGTCGCCGTCCCGCGTCAGCACCCTGCTCAGCGCGATCTCGCCGTTGAAGCCGACCGCGGCGGGCACGGGCTGGCGATCAGCCATTGGCGCATTGATCCACTCTCCCGGCGGCGCAGGGTTCGCCCGAATCGTCCCTCCCGGATCGACAATGCATCTGTCGCGGCGCAAAAAAGCGGTTTCCATTGCCGCGGCAAGCAAAGTTTGTATGTATTACCTACAAAGTTTACCGAGGCGACCATGCCCCCTGCGCCCTGACGAGAGGAGGCCCGAGATGAACGAGAGACCACGATCATCCGCGCCCAGCGCGCCTATTCGGACGATGCCGCCAAGTTCCTCTCGCGCGCAAGCCGCAGTTGTTCATCAACAACGAATTGGTCGATTCGAGCCACGGCGCGACGATCGACGTAGAGGTTCTCTCGTCGGGCAAGATCATCGCCCAGGTGGTCGCTGCCTCGGTCATCGACCTGTCGGGCTGGTCGCCCAGATACTTCAAGCCGCAGATCATGCCCGGGATCATGAAGGACAACGCCGCGCGGGTGTTGGGGCTAGCTTGATCCGCACAGCGGTCGGGGAGACGAGAATGACCCTCAAATACTACCACGCCGAGCCTGCGGCGAACTCGATCGAGTCGATGATCCCGCTGATCGAGAAGGGTCTCGAGTGGGAGAGCGTCTATGTCTATCTCCACATGATGGTCGAGCGGATGTTCCCCGAGTTGGAGGTCGCGGCAAACTTCCCCCACGTTGTCGCATGGCGCGAGGCAATGAACGCGCGGCCCGCGGCGCAGGCGGCGCTTGCGGGCGAGGACCGGACGGCGCCAGGGCTGCGCACGTTTACCGGGCATGTGCGGTAACTAACGATGGCCGGTTTCGTCCTGATCCATGGCAGCTGGCACGGCGGCTGGTGCTTCGACGAGGTGGCCGATCGGCTGCGCGCCGGAGGCCACGCGGTGGCCGCACCTGACTTGCCCGGCATGGGCGGCAACGAAGTCGAGCTTGGCGCCGTCACGCTGGAAGGGTGGGCCGAGTTTGCGGCAGAGCAGTGCCGCAGCATGAAAGCGCGGCTCAACGGCGCGGCCGTGGTTCTCGCCGGTCACAGCCGTGGCGGGCTGGTGGTCAGCCAGGCCGCGGAAACCGATCCCGAGTCGATCGATGCGCTGGTGTACATCTGCGCGATGATGCTGCCCTCGGGCATGTCGCGCGCCGGGTTTAAAGAAATCGAGGAGCCCAACCCCGCGTTTGATTCCCTGGTTTCGTCGAACTCCGGCAGTCACGGTACGATGATCACCGGCGCGAACCCCGGTGCGGTGTTTGCTCAGCTTTCGCCGCCCGATGCTGTTGCGGCAGCGATGGCGCGGCTGGTCGCCGAACCGCACGGGCCACGTTTTACACCGCTTGCGCTAACTCCCGAACGCTGGGGCAGCATCCCGCGCACTTACATCGAGTGCACCCACGACCGCACGATCCCGTTGTGCAGCCAGCGCCAGATGCAGGTGATGAGCCCTGGCGCGCGACGGGTCACGTTGGACGCCGATCACTCGCCGTTCCTCTCGCGGCCGGCCGAGTTGGCCGCGGCGCTGATCGATGCGATACCTTCGCGTCATGCGTGAAGTCCGACTCAGCCCCTCGGGCGCCTTCGACAATGCGGCGCGCGACTATGCCCACATCGCGGGTACCCGCTGGCCGCGTCGATGGGCGCGGAGGTCGTAGCCGACCTGCGCACGCTGTCCGACGCCGCTTTCGCCGAAGTTCGGGACAACCGGGCAGCGCTGCACATCGCGGCCAACGATTACGACGGGTATCGGCGCGAGACGTACCGGACGACGCTGGCGGGGGACGTGCCGGTTTAGGCCTGATCTGCCCCCCCCCGAGCAAGCTCGGGGAGGATCGTCAGCCCCACAACACAACCGTCTTGTCGTTGTTCAACAACACCCGATCATGCAGGTGAAGCCGCACCGCCTCGGCCAGCACGCGGCGTTCGATGTCGCGGCCCTTGCGGACCATGTCCTCGGGACTGTCCGCGTGGCTGACGTTTTCGACGTCCTGGTGGATGATCGGCCCCTCATCGAGGTCCGCGGTCACGTAGTGCGCGGTGGCGCCGATCATCTTGACCCCGCGGGCGTGCGCCTGGTGATAGGGCCTGGCGCCCTTGAACCCGGGCAGGAACGAGTGGTGGATGTTGATGCACCGCCCGCTCAGGAACCGCGCGAGGTCGTCCGAGAGAATCTGCATGTAGCGCGCCAGCACGATCAGCTCGGCGCCGGTGGCATCGACCAGCGCCTTGAGCCGCGCTTCTTGCTGCGGCTTGGTGTCCTTGGTGATCGGGAAGTGGTGGAACGGGATGTCGCCGATCAGCGATATGTTGAGCGCCTCGCGCGGGTGGTTGCCGACGATCCCGACGACTTCCATCGGCAGTTCGCCGATGCGGTTGCGATAGAGCAGGTCGCCCAGGCAATGGTCGAACTTGCTGACCAGCATCAGCACCTTGCGCGGCTGGGCTTTGGAGCGAAGGTGCCAGTGCATCCCGTACTCGTCCGCCAGCGCCGCAAACCCGGTGTGGAGCGCCGCAATGTCGGCCCCATCGGGATCGAACTCGACCCGCATGAAGAACGCACCGCTGCCCACGTCGTTGAACTGCTGCGCTTCGAGGATGTTGCCGCCGTGCTCGAACAGATAGCCGGTGACCCGCGCAGTGATCCCCGGCCGGTCATCGCACGAGAGAGTCAGGATCTGGACATCGGCCATTGATAAACTCCCCTGCGCCGCGATCTGCACCGCTTTTCATTTGCACCCTCGTAACAAAACATAGTATGTCTTGCATACAAAATTTCACGGGTGAGAGGGATCGCCGGAATGGCCGCGGAAAATCTGGAACAGTTGCTCGCCTGCCAGGGCAACGTCGTCGAGATGCTGCGCAACTCACAGCTCGGCGCCTACGTCTATCCGGTGGTCGCGCCCGAGTTCTCCAACTGGCGCTCCGAGCAATGGGCCTGGCAGCATTCGGCGGTGCTGTTTGACCAGTCGCACCACATGGTGAACCTCTATATCCGCGGCAAGGACGCGCTGAAATTGCTCAGCGACACGATGATCAACACCTCGAAGGGGTGGGCGGTCAACAAGGCCAAGCAATATGTCCCGACCACCCCTTATGGCCACGTGATCGGCGACGGGATCATCTTCTGGCAGGCCGAGGAAGAGTTCTGCTACGTCGGGCGCGCGCCAGCTTCCAACTGGTTGCGCTACCAAGCGGCGACCGGCGGCTACGACGTCGATGTCGAGCTCGACGACCGCTCGCCGATGCGCCCGATGGGTAAGCCGGTGACGCGCAGCGTTTGGCGCTTCCAGATCCAGGGGCCCAACGCCTGGGCGGTTATCGAAAAGCTCAACGGAGGTCCGCTCGAACAGCTCAAGTTCTTCAACATGAGCACGATGAACATCGCGGGCCGCACGATCCGCACGTTGCGCCACGGGATGTCGGGCGCGCCGGGGCTGGAGATCTGGGGTCCGTATGAGCAGCAGGAGGAAGTCCGCGAAGCGATCCTCGAAGCGGGCAAGGAATTCGGCCTGATCGCCTGCGGCAGCCGCGCCTATCCCTCGAACACGCTCGAATCGGGCTGGATCCCCTCCCCGCTCCCCGCCATCTACACCGGCGACAAGCTCAAGGGCTTTCGCGAATGGCTGCCGGCGGCGGGCTACGAAGGCACCGGATCGATCGGCGGAAGCTTCGTCTCCGACAGGATCGAGGACTATTACCTCAACCCGTGGGAGCTGGGTTACGGCCCGTTCGTCAAGTTCGACCACGACTTCCACGGGCGCGAGGCGCTCGAGGCGATGACCCCCGCCGAGCAGCGCCAGAAGGTCACGCTGGCGTGGAACCCGCAGGACATGGCGAAAATCCAGGCCAGCCTGTTCGATCCCGACGGCGCGCAGTACAAGTTCTTCGACGTGCCGCTGGCGAACTATGCCTCGTCCAACTACGACCGCGTGGTCGATGCGGGCGGCAACACCGTGGGCGTGTCGATGTTCACCGGCTATTCGTACAACGAGAAGCAGGCGCTGAGCCTGGCGACGATCGACCACGAAATCCCGGTCGGCACCGAACTGCGCGTGGTGTGGGGCGAGGAGAACGGCGGGACGCGCAAGTCCACGGTCGAGCCGCACCAGCAGATCGAAGTCCGCGCGGTTGTCAGCCCGGTTCCCTACAGCCGCGTCGCGCGCGAGACTTACGCCGAGGGCTGGCGGACCGCGCACTGAGCGCGAACCTCATGCCCAAGCCGCTGATCCACCCCGCCTGGGCCAACGCTCCCGCCGGTATCACCGAAGGCTTCTCACTGGAGATGACCGCCAAGGACATAGAGTCCTTGCGCGCCGCGGCTCCGCAGATCCCGGTCGACACCCCCGTTGCGGTCACCTTCCTGCCCGGCGAAGAGGCCGAGGCGCGGGTCGCGGCGACGGTCGCGGTCCGCGAGCTGGGGTTCGAGCCGATGCCGCATTTCTCGACACGGCGGATCCGTAGCGAAGATCACTTCGAGGATTATCTCGCGGCGGTGGTCGCGCAGGCCGGGGTCAGCCGTTGCTTCATCGTCGCGGGCGATCCGCCCGAGCCCGAAGGCCCTTACGCGGACACCAGCGCACTGATTGCCACCGGGGCGTTCGAGCGCGCCGGAATCCGGGCGATTGGCGTCGGCGGCCACCCCGAAGGCCACCCCAACATGAGCGGCGAGCAAGCCTGGGCGGTGCTCGAGGCCAAACTCGGCGAGATCGACCGCCGCGGCATGGCCGGGCTGGTTGTCACCCAGTTCGGCTTCGACCCCGACGCTTTTCTCGCCTGGCTCAAGGAGGCGCGGCGCCGCGGGATCGACACCCCGGTGCGGATCGGAATCCCCGGCCCGGCCGGGATCAAGACCCTGCTGCGCTTCGCCGCGCGCTGCGGGGTGGGCGCTTCGGCCAGTGTGATGAAGAAATACGGCGTCTCGATAACCAACCTGATCGGCACCGCCGGACCGGACAAACTGGTCGATGCCTTTGCTGAAAAGCTGGGCGACGAGCACGGGCGGGTGCGGCTGCACTTTTATCCGTTCGGGGGGATGGTCAAGACGGTCGAGTGGATTGCGGACTACAACCGACGGCACGGCCTTGGCTAATTGTTGACGTGGTCGAGCGCGTTGACCTTCATACAGCTGTCTTAGCAGCATCGCGCGGTGCCTTGTAGCCTGCGCGGCGCATCGCTTCTATTCTGATCCGGTCGTCGTAGCCGGCGTCCTGCGGGTAATCGCGGTAGCCGGCGAGGACTTCTTCGAAGTACTCGGCCAGCTCTTCCCGGTGGTTGGGCATCGGGAAAATGCACGCCTGGTTCTCGCGCATGCCCTGGAGGATCCGCGCGGCAATCACATCGGGTTCCATACCGACCCTGTGCATCCCGGCGAGGCGCTCGATCATCTCGGTGTTCTTCGGCTTGGCATCGGTCAACAGAGCTTCGGGACGAATGTCGTCGGAGGCGTATATGTAGCTCTTATGTAGCTCTTATGTAGCTCTTGACCAGTCCGGGGCAGACGTACGACGCGCCGATGCCATTGGGCGCAAGGCTATAGCGCAAGCTCTCGCTCAGCCCGCGCGTCGCGAACTTGGTGGTGTTGTAGATGCCGCAATCGTATGCCAAAGCAATCTCTGACCGGATAGAGTGGCTGCGCGAATTCCCAGGTGCGGGACCGTCCAGTGAAACTCTTCGCGGTAAAGTTCGCTCATTCCGGCAGCACCGGCACCGCATCTATTACTCCGTCGATGCCACGCACATAACGGTCATCCGTATCCTGCATGTCAGCCGGGATGTCACAAGGCACTTCGAATGACGAGTCCGACCACCGTGCGCGAAGCCGCGTTCGCCGTGTTCCGCCACTTCGGGGTCGATGCGCTATTCGGCAATCCCGGCTCGACGGAACTGCCGATGCTGCGGGCGATGCCCGATGACATCCGGTACGTTCTCGGCCTTAACGAGGCGGTGGTGGTAGCGATGGCCGATGGCTATGCGCAAGCCACGCGCCGCCCTGCGTTGGTCAACCTCCATTCCGCCGCGGGCACCGGCAACGCGCTGGGCAACCTTTACACCAGCTATCGCAACGGCACCCCGCTGGTCATCACCGCGGGGCAGCAGGCGCGCAGCATCTTTCCGTTCGATCCGTTCCTCGGCGCAGAACGAGCGATCGAATTCCCCCGTCCCTACGTCAAGTGGGCCGCCGAACCGCTGCGCGCCGAGGACGTGCCGCTGGCGCTGGCCCGAGCCTTCCACATCGCGCTGACCCCGCCGATGGGGCCGTGCTTCGTCTCGATCCCGGTCGACGACTGGGACCGCGAGTGTATGATGCCTGAGCTCCCCTTACTCGGGCTGCGGACGCTGGCCGATCCCGCCGGAATAGACCGCCTCGCCGCTATGCTGAACGCCGCTGAGCGCCCTGCGCTGGTGCTTGGCACCGGTGTTGCGCGGTGCGGCGGGTGGAATGCAGCCATCGCGCTCGCCGAACGCAGCGGGACCACGGTGTGGGCCGCGCCGTTCGCCGCGCGCGAGACTTTCCCCGAAGATCACCCCCAGTTCGCCGGGTTCCTCCCCGCCTTCCGCGAGGAGATCGTGCGGCTCCTGTCGCCTCACGATGCGCTGCTTGTCGCCGGGGCACCCGTCTTCACCTATCACGCCGAAGGCAGCGGCCCGCACTGGCCCGAAGGCGCGACGCTCGGCCTGCTCAGCGAGGACCCGCAGCACCTGGCCGCGCTGCCCGGCGGCATAGGGGTGCTGGGCGATGTCGCCGCCGGGCTTTCGGCGTTGGCTGGGCAAGTTTGCAGCTGCCCCGCAACTGCCCCTGCCCGGCGTGCCGACTCTCCCACGCCAGCAATGAGCGCTGCCTATGTCCTGTCGCGCATCGCCACCCTGCGCCCCGCCAACGCCGTCATCGTCGAGGAAGCCCCTACCGCTCGCGGGCCGATGCACGATCATCTGTCGATCATGTCCGAAGGCGGGTTCTACACCACCGCCAGTGGCGGCTTGGGCTACGGTTTGCCCGCCGCGATCGGCGTCGCCCGCGCCGACCCCGCGCGCAAGGTCATCGCGCTGCTCGGCGACGGATCGGCGATGTACACGATCCAGGGCCTGTGGAGCGCCGCCGAGCAAGGTGCCAACGTCAGCTTCGTGATCCTCAACAACCGGCGCTATGCCGCGCTCGATCACTTCGCCAAAGTGTTCGGGATGAACGCGGTCCCTGGCTGCGACATCGGCGGGATCGACTTCGTCGCGCTGGCGCAGGGGTTGGGCGTGGAAGCGCGGCGGGTCGAACGGGCAGTCGACATCGACGATGCGCTGAACTGGTCGCTCGCGCCAGGTCATCCAAACCTGCTGGAATTCGCGATCGATTAGGGCTGCTTGCCGCTTGCATGGCGAGGACCTATCAATTTGCCTTCGCGACGAGAAGGATGCACCGTGGCCTTGACTACCTGCAAGCCAGTCACGTTCATCGGCACGCGCAACAGAGCAGCGGCCACGCCATTCTACGGCGATATCCTCGGCCTCACCCAAGTCGCCGATGACCCGTTCGCGGTGACCTACGATCTGGCCGGCACACCGCTGCGGCTGACCGACATCGCCGATCACGCACCCAGCCCGCACACCGTGCTCGGCTGGATCGTCGCCGACATCGTCGCGACGGCCAATGAATTGCGGGACCGCGGGGTGAAGTTCGAAATCTACGAAGGCTTCGGGCAGGACGAACTGGGCATCTGGCGCGCCCCCGGCGGCGGCGCGCAAATCGCCTGGTTCCTCGACCCCGACGGCAACAACCTCAGTTTGACGCAGTTTTGAGGCGGGCCGCGTTTACTTGTCGGTCTTCGCCCAGCGCTGGCGGAAATCGCACTGGCCGTCGTGAAAGTGGAAACGGCTGATCATCCCGTCGCCTTTGAACGAAATGTCGTCGTTCAGCCTGGGCGGGAATTGCGGATCGGGCTGGACGCGATAGAACGCGCCATTCAGCTCGGACGGGATCGTGCCTTCGTGCGCCAGATCGGCGATGTCGGCCTCGATCCGGCTTGGCGTGTTGAACCCGGTGAAGCTTGGGGAAATGTTGACATGGGACCCCCTCTCGACTCTGATTGTATGCGACACTGACAATTGCCGTGGGGGCTGGGATGACAAGGGCTAAAGAGATTCTGGTGCCAACGACCCCGCATGTCGCAGGGGACGAGGACATCGGCGAAATCCGCAACATCGTGGGCTTCCACATCCGCCTTGCCCACGGCGCGGTCTATCGCCACTTTACCGAGACCTTCAGCGATCTCGACCTCACCCAGAAGCAGGTCTCGGTGCTGTGGCTGGTCGACGACCATCCCGACATCAGCCAGACCGATCTCGCCCAGCGGATGCGGATGGACCGGGCGACGACGATGGCGATCGTCAACCGGCTCGAGGCCAAGGACTATCTACGGCGCGGCAAATCGCCCAGCGACGGACGCAAGCAGACGCTCAACCTGACCGACCGCGGGCGCGAGGCGCTCAGCGTGGCCAAGGACGCGATCGCCGCGCACGAACGCTGGCTCAAATCGCGGTTCAGCGACAGGGAAGTCGAAACGCTGATCGAATTGCTGACGCGAATCCACGAATAGACCCCCCAAAAGGATACCGGCCCACGATGACAGGCGCAGACGTTCAGGACCCGCAGCGGATCATCGACGACAACCCGATGAACTGGCGCCAGTACGTGGTGGTCGCGCTGATGGTCGCGCTCAATGCGCTCGACGGGTTCGACGTCCTCTCAAGCGCGTTTGCCGCACCGGGTATCTCTGCCGAATGGGGCGTCCCGCGCGAGGCCCTGGGGGTCGTGCTCTCGGCCGAGCTGGTCGGGATGGGCTTCGGATCGGTGCTTCTGGGCGGGCTGGCGGACAAGCGGGGACGCAAACCGACGATGCTGGTCTGCCTCGTCATCATGGCGCTGGGAATGTACTTCGCCCATGCCGCCGGCGGGGTCACCGAACTGACCGCGTGGCGCTTCATCACCGGCCTGGGGATCGGCGGCATGCTCGCGGCGACCAACGCGGTCACCGCCGAGAGCACGAGCAAGTCCGGGCGCAGCCTGTCGATGGCGATCTATGTCATCGGCTATCCGCTGGGCGGGGTGATCGGCGGCTTCGCGGCGCAAACCTGGCTGCTCCAGGATTACGACTGGCGCGCGGTGTTCCTGTTCGGCGCGGTGGTGACGGCGGCGATGATCCCGTTCGTGATGGTGTTCGTGCCGGAGACGCCGGCGTTCCTCGCCGCAGCCCGCCCCACCGATGCAGTCGAGAAGATCAACCGCTCGCTGACGGCCTTCGGCAAGTCGCAAATTGCCGGTCTGCCCGAAGCTGCGGCGGACAAGCCCAAACCGCGAGTGATGGACATCCTCACCAACCCGCGGCTGCGGCCGGTCACGCTGCTGCTGGCGTTCGGCTACATGTTCCACACCATCACGTTCTACTACATCCTCAAGTGGGCGGTGAAGATCGTCTCCGACTATCCACCGGGCTATGCCCAGCCCGAAGCAGCCAGCGTGCTGACTTATGCCAATATCGGCGGCGCGGTCGGCGGGCTGCTGTTCGGGTTTCTGATGAAGCGCTGGCACATCAAGGCGCCGACCATCGCCGCGCTGCTGCTGGGGGTCGTCGCGGTTACCGCGTTCGGCGCCGGGTTCGATACGCTGTGGGGCTGGCGGGCCGCGGCGATCATGGCAATGTTCTTCACCAACGCCGCGATCGTGGGATACTATTCCGCCTTTGCTGTGAGCTTCCCGGCCCACGCCCGCGCGACCGGAACCGGCTTCGTGCTGGGCGTCGGCCGCGCCGGCGCGGCGGGATCGCCGATCATCGCCGGCTATCTGTTCAAGGTGTTCGGCGACGACCAGCTGCTGCTGGTTTCCGCCTGCATGGCGCTGGGCTCGCTGGTGGCGCTGGTGCTGTTTGTGCTGCTGCCGATCCGCGATGGCGACGCCGAGATGGCTGAGACTCGCTAAGCCAGTCCCAACTCCCCCAATGCCCTTTCGCGCAACAGGTGCTTCTGGACTCTGCCCGAGGCGGTGCGCGGGATGGCGTCGGTGACCACCGCCGAGGCCGGCACCTTGAACTTCGCCAGCCGCTCCGCACAGTGGGCGACGATGTCCTCCGCGGTGATCGATCGGCCTGGCACCGCAATCACATAGGCCCTGCCCACCTCGCCCCAGCGTTCGTCGGGCACGCCGACGACCGCCGCCTCGCCCACTGCGGCCAGTTCGGCGAGCACCGCTTGACCTCGGCCGGATAAACGTTCTCGCCGCCCGAGATGTACATATCCTACTTGCGGTCGACGATGAAGAAGAACCCGTAGGCATCCTGGAGCGCGGCGTCGCCGGTGATGAACCAGCCGTCCTGGAAAGCCTTCGCGGTCAGCTCTGGCTGGTTCCAATAGCTGAGCGCCACCGACGGCCCGCGCAGCCATCGGCTTCCGCCCGCTCGCTCATCATCGCTCTCCGCTAAACTCGATTGCTATGTGTAATATCTATTTTGCCATTGCTGACAACGAGCCTTTCGCAGCGCGGTTTACCACACTAGACCCGTTGCAAATCACATACCCGAAGGAGCACCCATGGCCGACGAGATGGACCCCGCCAACAACCTCCCCGCCGGCTACGTGCCGCCCAAAGTGTGGACCTGGGACAAGGCCAACGGCGGGACGTTTGCCAGCATCAACCGCCCGATCTCGGGCGCGACTAAGGAGCACGTGCTGCCGGTGGGCGAGCATCCGCTGCAGCTCTATTCGATGGGCACCCCCAACGGGGTAAAAGTCACGATCCTGCTCGAGGAGCTGCTCGCCGCGGGGCACGCCGGGGCCGAGTACGACGCGTGGATGATCCGGATCGGCGACGGCGACCAGTTCGGCAGCGGGTTCGTCGAACTCAACCCCAACTCCAAAATCCCGACGATGGCCGACCACACCCTTGATCCGCCGGTGCGGCTGTTCGAGAGCGGCTCGATCCTGGTCTACCTCGCCGAAAAGTTCGGCGCGTTCCTCCCCTCCGAAACCCGCGCGCGGGCCGAGACGTTCAACTGGCTGATGTGGCAGATGGGCAGCGCGCCCTATGTGGGCGGCGGGTTCGGCCACTTCTTCGCCTATGCCCCGATCAAGATCGAATACGCGATCGACCGCTTTACGATGGAAGTGAAACGCCAGCTCCACGTCCTCGACACCCACCTGACGAGCCACGAGTACATGGCCGGATCCGACTACACGATCGCCGACATGGCAATCTGGCCGTGGTACGGCTCGATCATGAAGGAAGCCTACAGCGGGCAGGAATTCCTGGGGGTCGAGGAATACGTAAATTTGATGCGCTGGGTGGACAGGATCGGCGCAAGGGAAGCGGTCAAGCGCGGTCGGATGGTCAACCGGACGTTTGGGAAGCCAGAGACGCAAGTGAGGGAGCGACACTCGGCGCGGGACTTCGAGGTGAACCGCGAGGATATGGTCGAGGAGCGGGGTGGGGTTCGGGTTTGAGCGGAAACGTCACGCGGGCTCCCTTCGATAGCCTCAGGATCTGCCCGCCGCGCCTTGTCGGCGCACACCTTTAGAATGTCGGCCGCGGCTTCTTTCGTATCTGCCGGGCCCCAGCCGCGCGGGGGATGGCAGGGCAGCGAGCCCGCCCGCCGCCCCCGGCCGGTCGTCGGACCCAAGGGTCGAGCCGATGCGCCCGCGGACGGGCGCGCGGTCGTTCGCCTGTCCACCGCCCGCTCCGCCGCGCGTCTCCTGACGTGCGCGCCGGCCGTCGCCCGTTGTTTCGTTTTCCTGGCGTTATCCCGCGTTCGCCGCAGGGGGGGTGACCCATATGCGAGGCGCTCGTCGCCCCTGCGCAGGCAGGGGCCTAGCTGACGGTATTATATGGCGCCCTCGTTCGCGTTGGCGAGAGGTTGGTTGGGCCCTGCCTGCGCAGGGGCGACGTTGGAATTATGGGGCTGGTGACGCAGCCCCCTTCCCGGAGCGGCGACCCATCGCGCTCCGGGATGGCACCCAGCGGCCAATGCGCTCGAGCCGTCCTATTCGACGGGCTCGGAACGGAACTTGTTCCACAGCAATCCGGCTTGTTCCTCGGGCTTGGCCCTCGGCACCGGTCCCCGCCGCGGTTGCGCGGTCGGGTCATGCTGCGTGCGCTGCCCCTGGGCCGGGAACCTTGGTTTCCTCGGCACGGGCGGTCTCCTAAACGATCCGTAAAGCGGGTATAAGGGGGAACACCTTGGCCGTATGTTGCGCGAGGTGGTTAAGAGAGCCTGATTTTCCGCGGAGATTATCCGGACGATGGCTGTCCACGCAGCTTCACCGCTTCGACCGGCAACCCCCTCCCCACCCTTGCCCCTGCCGCCTCTGCCCCCTACCTGCCGCCAATGCGCCCCCTCCACGACATCCGCCACGAGTACGAATTTCTCGAAGGTGACGACCGCTATCGCCTGCTGATCGAGCTGGGCCGCGAGCTGGAACCGATGCCGCAGGCGCTCAAGACCGACGCAACGCTGGTCCGCGGATGCTCGGCCAGCGTGTGGGTCTATCCGGTGCCGCGGGACGACGGTTCGCTGCACTTCATGGCCGACAGCAACGCCGCGATCACCAAAGGGATCGTCGCGCTGGTTCTGGCCGCGGTGCAGGACAAGCCGGCCGCCGAAGTGGCGGCGATGGATGTGGCCGAGGCGCTTGCGCCGTTCGACCTCAAGAACCAATTGAGCTCCAACCGCACCCAGGGTGTGCCCAACATGATCGCGCTGATCCGGCAGGCCGCGGCGCGCTATGCCGCCGCCTGAAGGGCCACCGGCCAATGGATTTGTGCGGCATCTGTGGCTGGGGTCGGGGCTGACCGCGTTCGCAGCCGGAACCGTGGGGATCGTCCTCCCGGTGGTGCCGACGGTGCCGTTCTACCTGCTCGCGGCGTTCTGCTTCGCGCGCAGCCGCCCCGAATGGTCCGACCGGCTCCACGGCCATCCCCGCTGGGGTCCGCCCTTGCGCCAGTGGCGCGACCGGCGGGCGATTAGCCGGCGGGCGAAAGTCTCGGCGCTGGGAGCGATGGCGGTGGGCGTGGTGGTGACGGGGTTCGCGCTCGGCTGGCACTGGGCGATGATTCCGCTGGGGGTGATGGCGATCACCGGGACGTGGATCTGGACACGCGCGGAGTAGTCAGCCCTCCACCGCCTCGCGCAATACCGCGATGCCGCCCTCCCGTTGCGCGCGCAGTTCACGTTTCAACGCCACCGGATCGCGCGCAAAGACGAAGCCGAAGCTGACCCCGCCGTCCTTGCCCACCGTCGTGTGGTGCAGCTTATGCGCCTGGACAATGCGCCGGGCATATCCGCCGCGCGGCACCCAGCGAAACCAGCGCTGGTGGACCAGACCGTCATGGACCAGCGTATAGATGACGCCATAGATCAGCACCCCCAGCCCGATCCACGTCCCCGGCGACCACGCGCGCTCGCCCAGCACCAGCGGCGAGCCCAGCGCGAAGAAGGTTATGCTGATCGCCGCGCCGACCAGCCCGAAGCGGTCGTTCTTCTCCAGAAAGCCGTCGTGCGGCTCGTGATGATCGCGGTGCCAGGCCCAAGCGAAACCATGCATCACGTACTTGTGGCTCGCCCAGGCAACGCCCTCCATGACGAGAACGCTGGCGAGTACAAGGGCGATGGCGGCAAGCGGCGACACGCCCCGGACATACGCCACGACGCAGCCAACTACGACATTTTCTTACGATTCAACGGAACTGAATCCAGCGTTCGTTCATTTAAATGGGTGCAAACCTGAACGTGAGCCCGATACAGGCGGGCCGCCTCAAAAGGAACATCCAATGCGTAACCGCACCAAACTGTTCGTTTCGGCCCTCGTCGCGGGTACCGCGCTGGCCGCCGCGATCCCCGCCCAGGCGCAGTACCGTACGCAGCATAGCTATCCCAACTCGCAGGATGGCCGCTACGACACCAACCGCGATGGCCGCATCGACGATCGCGATGGTCGCTACGACTACAACCGCGACGGGCGCATCGACGATCGCGACAGTCGCTACGACTATAACCGCGATCGCCGCTACGATGACCGCGACGGGCGCTACGACAACCGCTACGATCGCAATGATCACTATTACCGCGGCAACGCTAACGCGATCTGGCGCCAGATCGAACAGCTGCGCTATCGCATCCAGCGCACCGACGGGCGCGACCGGATTTCCGAGCGCGAAGCCGCCGGGTTGCGCCGCGCGGTCTACAACCTCCAGATGCAGTTCCGCGACTTCAACCGCAACGGCCTGAGCCAGCGCGAGTCACAGTACCTGCAACAGCGGATCAACCAGATCCGTTCGCGCCTGCAGTACGAACGCCACGACAACGACGGTCGCCGCTGGTAATCAATCCGGCAATACCAAGGAGGCGCCCCGCAGCGATGCGGGGCGCCTTTGCACTTGCTAACCGCGCTGCGCATTCCTAGCGGCTAGAACATGGCCAGCAGACCACGCACGCTCTACGAGAAAATCTGGGACTCGCACGTCGTCGAGACGCGCGAGGATGGCACCGCTCTGCTGTTCATCGACCGCCACCTTATCCACGAAGTGACCAGCCCGCAGGCGTTCGAAGCGTTGCGGACCAGCGGTCGCATCGTCCGCCGCCCCGACCTGACGCTGGCCGTGCCAGACCACAACCTGCCGACCACGCCGCGGCTTGACGCCAACGGCCGCCGCATACCCATCGCCGACACCGAAAGCGCAGCGCAGCTCGCCGCGCTGGAGGGCAACGCCCCCGCCTTCGGAATCCGCTATATCAACGCCTCCGCCGCCGAGCAGGGCATCGTCCACGTCGTCGGCCCCGAGCAGGGCTTTTCGCTGCCCGGCGCGACGATCGTTTGCGGCGACAGCCACACCGCCGCGCACGGCGGAGTCGGCGCGCTGGCGTTCGGGATCGGCACCAGCGAGGTCGAGCATGTCCTCGCCACCCAGACGCTTCTCCTGCGCAAGTCGCTGACGATGGAAGTGCGCGTCGATGGCGAACTTGGGCCGGGCGTCACCGCCAAGGATCTGATTCTCCACATCGTCGGCGTGGTCGGCAGCGCGGGGGGCAACGGCCACGTGATCGAATACCGCGGCGCGGTGTTCGAGGCGATGAGCGTCGAGGGCCGCCTGACCGTGTGCAACATGAGCATCGAGGCGGGCGCCCGCGCCGGACTGATCGCGGCAGACGACACCACCTTCGCCTACCTCAAGGACCGCCCCTATGCTCCCAAGGGCGCCGAATGGGACGCGGCGGTTGCCTGGTGGCGCAGCCTCGCCACCGATCCGGGCGCGAGATTCGACAAGTCGGTGCGGATCGACGCGGCTGACATTGGCCCGACCGTCACCTGGGGCACCAGCCCCGAGGACACCGCGCCGATCGGCGGCAGCGTCCCCGCCCCGGAAAGCTTCGCCGACCCGTCGAAGCAGGAAGCCGCGCGCAAGAGCCTGGAGTACATGGGGCTGACCCCGGGGCAGAAGCTCGCCGAGGTCGAGGTCCAGAACGTGTTCATCGGCAGCTGCACCAACAGCCGGATCGAAGACTTGCGCGCCGCCGCTGCGGTGATCAAGGGGCGGCACAAGGCGGCGAACGTCAAGTGGGCGATCGTCGTCCCCGGATCGGGGCTGGTCAAGCGCCAGGCCGAGGCCGAGGGGCTCGACAAGGTGTTCACCGACGCCGGCCTCGAATGGCGCGAGCCGGGCTGTTCGGCGTGCCTCGGCATGAACCCCGACAAGGTCCCCCCCGGCGAACGCTGCGCCAGCACCAGCAACCGCAATTTCGTGGGGCGCCAGGGACCGGGGGCGAGGACACACCTCGTCTCACCCGCCATGGCGGCGGCAGCGGCGGTGACGGGGCGGCTGTGCGATGTGCGCGAGCTGATCGGCTGACCGCCGTCGAGCGCAAATCCTCGTTCCCGCCCGTCATCGCACCCGACATCCGCGTGCTGATCCTCGGCAGCCTGCCCGGCGAGGCCTCGTTGGCGGCAGGGCGGTATTACGCGCATCCACAGAACCAGTTCTGGCGCTTGGTTGGGGGCGTGATCGGGCGGGATATCGTAGCGCTCGATTACGAGACGCGGCTCACGGCGCTGCTCTGCGCGAGCATCGGGCTGTGGGACACGGTCGCTTCGGCGCGGCGCGCAGGCAGTCTCGACGGGGCGTTGCGTGAGGTCGAGCAGGCTGCCTTGCCCGCTCTTGTCGCCACTCTCCCCCGTTTGCGCGCCATCGGGTTCAACGGCGCGACCGCGGCCAGGGTCGGCCGCCGCGCGCTCGGCCCGACCGCGCTGACGCTGATCGACCTGCCCTCCTCCAGCCCCGCTCATGCCCGACTGACCCTCTCCGAGAAGGCCGAACGGTGGAAATCGCTGCGCGGGTTTCTCGATTGACCTTGCGGTGGCTCTGCGCCGATGCCAGTTTAACCCGGCTATGACCAAGAAGACCGAAAACTCGAAATGGGCGGGGCCTGCCGCGATGGCCGGCGCCGCGATCGGATCGGCCGCGCTCGCCGCCGCGCTGCTCTACACCACGCGCCGCAAGGAGCGCGCCGAGGCCGCGGCGAAGAAGAAAAGCGCCGCTCCGCCACCCGAAACCGATTGAGTCGTTTTTTCGCCTGACGGCGGAAGGCGGCACCGCAAGGCAAAGGCGGAGGCCCTTGCCGCACCAGACAAGCGCTCTATAGCGGCCCGATGCAACCGGTAAGCCAGATCGAGGGCCGCGCGATCCCGCTCGGCCGCAAGAACGTCGATACCGACGTGATCATCCCCGCGCGCTGGCTCAAGACCGTCACCCGCGAGGGGCTGGGCAAGGGCGCGTTCGAGAACTTGCGCGCCGAACCCGGCAATCTGTTCGACGATCCCCGCTTCGCCCGCGCCCCGATCCTGATCGCCGGCGACAACTTCGGATGCGGATCGAGCCGCGAGCACGCTGCCTGGGCCATGCTCGATCTGGGGATCACTTGCGTGATCGCACCAAGTTTTTCCGACATCTTCAGCAGCAACGCGTTCAAGAACGGGATCCTCACCGTGGTCCTCCCGCAGGACCAGGTCGATCGCCTGCTCGAAGTGGCGCAGAGCGAGCCGATCCATGTCGATCTGGAACACCAGACCGTCACCACCCCGTTCCAGGACCGTTTCGAGTTCGCAATCGATCCGTTTCGCAAACATTGCCTGATCGAGGGGCTCGACGAAGTCGGCCTGACGCTCGAGCGCGACACCGCGATTACCGACTACGAAACCCGCCACGCGCGCGACATGCCGTGGCTCGCCCATCCCACCGGAGTCCCCGCATGAAAGCCCTTCGCACCCACGCCGTCGGCGGTCCCGAGACGCTGACTCTCGACGAAATCGACTCGCCCGTCCCCAGCAAGGGCCAGGTGCTGGTCGCGGTCAAAGCCTGCGCGATCAACTTTCCCGACACGCTGATGATCCGCGACCTCTACCAGTTCAAGCCCGAGCGGCCCTATGCCCCGGGAGGCGAGATCGCCGGGGTGGTCGAGGCGGTGGGCGAAGGCGTGACCCGGTGGAAGATCGGCGACAAAGTGCTGTGCGGCACCGGCAACGGCGGGCTGGCTGAAAAAATCGTGGTCGATCAGGGTCGCCTGTTCGCCATTCCAGATGGCGTCTCGTTCGAGACCGCCAGCGCGATCCTGATGACTTACGGCACCAACATCCACGGCCTGAAAGACCGCGGCCACATCAAGGCCGGCGACACGCTGCTGGTGCTCGGCGCGGCCGGCGGGGTCGGGATCGCCGCGGTCGAGTTGGGCAAGGCCTGGGGCGCGCGGGTGATCGCCGCGGTATCGAGCGAGGAAAAGGCCGCCACCGCGCGCGAGGCTGGGGCCGACGACGTGGTGATCTATCCCACCGGCGCGCTCGACAAGGGCCAGCAGCGCGCGCTGACCGATGCCTTCAAGGCCGCCTGCGGCCCTGACGGCGCCAACCTGATCTACGACGTCGTCGGCGGCGATTATTCCGAACCGGCCTTGCGCGCGATCGCCTGGGAAGGGCGCTTCCTGGTGGTCGGCTTCCCCGCAGGGATCGCGAAGATGCCGCTCAACCTGACGCTGCTCAAGTCGTGCGACATCTGCGGGGTGTTCTGGGGCGCGTTCACCGCGCGCGAGCCCGAGAAGAACGCCGCGCACATCGCCGAACTGTTCGCGCTGCTTAAGGCGGGCAAGATCGCTCCGCGAATCTCGCAGACCTTCCCGCTCGAGCGCGGGGGCGAGGCGATCAAGCTGCTCGAAGACCGCAAGGCATTGGGCAAGGTCGTGGTCACCATAGGCGCTTGATACCGGGGCCTGCCCCGCCCTATCCCATCAGGAACCACCCGAAGGAATCGCAAATCATGACCAGTTTCTCCGACAAGGAACGCGCCCATGAGGCCAAGTTCGCCCGCGACGAGGACACCGAGTTCCGCATTGCGGCGCGACGCAACCGCCTGCTCGGCGGCTGGGCGGCGGAGAAGATGGGGCTGACTGCGGCCGAAGCCGATGCTTATGCCAAGGAGGTCATCCAGGCCGATTTCGAGGAAGCCGGCGACGAGGACGTGATCCGCAAGGTGTTGGGCGACCTTACCGCGGCGGGAATCGAGGTCGACGAGGCCGAAATTCGCGCCACACTCGAAGCCAAGTCGGTCGAGGCGCGTCGCGCGCTGATGGGCGGGGTCTAGGCGCCGTGGCAATGCCCGCCGCGGAGATCGAAGCCTTGATCGGTGCCGGACTTCCCGGCGCGCAGGTGACACTCACCGACCTTGCCGGCGATGACGACCACTGGGCCGCGCATGTCGTGTGGGCCGGGTTTGCGGGAAAGCCGCGCGTTGCGCAGCACAAGGCGGTTTACGCCGCGCTCGGCGGACGGATGGGCGGCGCGCTCCACGCCTTGCAACTGACAACAAGCGTTCCCAGCTAGGCGCTGAAAGGTATTCCCATGTCCGACCCCCAGGCCCGCATCGCCGAAATCGTCAACGGCAACGACGTCGTGCTGTTCATGAAGGGCACTCCGCTGTTCCCGCAGTGCGGCTTTTCGAGCAAGGCAGTGGCCATGCTCGAACATCTCGGCGTCGGCTTCGAAAGCGTCGATGTCCTCCAGGACATGGAAATCCGTTCGGGAATCAAGCAGTTCTCGGATTGGCCGACGATCCCCCAGCTTTACGTCAAGGGCGAGTTCGTCGGCGGATCGGACATCATGATGGAGATGTTCGAGGCGGGCGAACTCCACCAGCTGATGCTGGACGCCGAGGTTCAGGCGGCGGGGTAAAGCGCCAAACCTAACTCTTGAAAATTCAAATCAAGCCCGCTCAGCTGCGTTTGTCCAAGCCCGGGCTGCCACGCGAACGTGCCGCACGGACGATGGTCATTCGAAAAGCTCAGGATGAGCGGGGCTTGCATGACGTGACCCAAGTACGCCGGTCTCGCGCTATTCCTCCACCAAGAACCGCCCCGCCACCGCATCCAGCCGCGCCAGCAGCGCCGCATCGCGCGCTTCGGGGGCGGTGATCACCGCGCGTTCGAGCGCAGTGTCGATCGGTGACGGCTCGCGCTCGGGCGGTAGTGCAGTGACGAACCGTTCGACCGTCGCGCGCGCAAGATCCGCGTTCGCCTGCATCTGGGCAATCACCTCGCTGACCTCCACCGTGGCGTTTGCCTTGCGCCAGCAATCGTAGTCGGTGACCATCCCGACCAGCGCGTAAGGCAGCTCGGCTTCACGCGCGAGCCGGGCCTCGGGCATTGCGGTCATTCCGATCAGGTCGGCGCCCCATTTGCGAAACAGCAGGCTTTCGGCGCGGGTCGAGAACTGCGGCCCTTCCATCGCCAGATAGGTCGCGCCGCGGGTGACTGCCCCGCCCACCGCCTCGACCGCATCGGCAGCGAGTGCCGAGAGCCGCGGGCAAACCGGATCGGCCAGGCTGACGTGGGCTACCAACCCCGCCCCGAAGAAACTGCCCGGCCGGTCGCGGGTTCGGTCGATGAATTGGTCGGCGACGACGAACCGCCCCGGCGCCAGCTCCTCGCGCAGCGAACCGACCGAAGAGATTGCGAGCAGATCGGTGCAGCCCGCGCGCTTCAACGCATCGATGTTGGCGCGGGCGTTGACGTCCCCCGGCGGGATGCGGTGGCCGCGCCCGTGCCGCGGCAGGAAGCGCACCCGAACCTCGCCGATCCTTCCGAACAGGATCTCGTCCGAAGGTGCGCCCCACGGCGTGTCGATCGCGATCCACTGCGCGTCCTCCAACGCTTCGAGCGCGTAAAGCCCCGACCCGCCGATGATCCCGATCGTCCAGCCACTTGTCATGCCACCCGCCTTACTGGAGCCGCGCCTGGCCCTGATAGCGCTTCGGTCAGGACTTGCGCCAGCACCTGCGCCCAACGTTCCTGCCCAGCGGCATCGCCGATCAGATCCTGGCGCAGCTCGATCTCGGCATAAGCGCGCCCCGCACCATAGCAATGGTGCGGCACGGTGAAGTCGATCCCGTCCATCGCGTAGGGCTGATTGTCGCCGACGGGCGCGGCAACCCTCTTCCGCAGTCCCGCCAGCACCGCAGCGGAGAAACGCGTGTCGCCGCGGTCGTGGAGCACCCCGGCGTGCCAGGGCCGGGCGTGGCCGTTCATCGCGGGAGTGAAGCTGTGCAGCGCGACCATGACCGGCGTCCGCTCGCGCCCGGCCAGCGCTGCGGCAATGGCGGCGTGGTAGGGAGCGTGTATCGCCTCGATCCGCGCCGCGCGCGCGGCGGCGTCGAGCGCCCGATTGCCCGGGATTGCGCTGCCGTCGCTCACCTCAGGAATAGCATCAATGCGCGCAGGTTCGCGGTTGCAGTCGACCACCAGCCGCGAATAGTGCTGAAGGACCAACGGCGCTCCGAGCAGCTGGGCGAGCGCCTCGGCGACTTCTGCAATGCCGATGTCCCAGGCGATGTGGCGCGCGCGGTCGGCTTCGCCAAGCCCCAGGTTACCCATCGCGCGCGGGATGGCGTTGCCGGCATGATCGGCGACAAGCACGAACGGGCAGTCGGGCGCGCCGTCGCGGACAATCGCCGGATGCGGCTCGAGTTCAGTCAGCAAGCGCATCGACCCGTTTGGCCAGCCGCCGCCACGCGCGGTTGTGGAGGACGATCGACAGCACCAGCAGCAGCGTCAGCCACCCCCCGCCATAGATGAAAAAGGCAAGCGGGCTGGCGGTCAGCAGCATCGACAGGCCCAGCGCGATCGCGCGGGTGTTGGGGCCGAGCAACTTCTGCAGGCGCAGCAACGGCGGCATCTGCGCGCGGACGGCATCGCGCAGCCGCTCCAGCCGCTCGGGATCGCTCGCCGCGGCGCTGATCGCGCGGTCGATCGCCAACGCGCTCGGCGTGGTTCCCTGCGCCACCCGCAGGTACAGCGAAACCAGCCACGCGAACGGTCCGCGCCCCTCGGGCCGCGCATTGTTGAGCCACGGCTTGGCGTAGACCCAATAGAGGTAGAACCGCCGCTGCGATTCGACGTGCGCCGATTGCACCGCGTGCGCGATCCCCGCGCTCCAGGCGATCGCCCAGCCCCACGGTCCGATGCTTGCGGCCAGAAACGCGCCGAGCATCAGGTAGAGCACGAAGTGGCTGGCATAATCGCACAGCCCATCGATCATCTCGCCGCGGGGGGACGTCCGCCCGGTCATCCGCGCCAGATCGCCGTCGGCGCCGTCGATCACGTGCCACGCCATGTGGAGCAGCAGGCCCAGAGCGGCGCTGCCCGGCCAGGTTCCGCCTCCCCACAGCGGCGAAGTGTAGGCGATCCCGGCGCAGACCACGGTCAGCCCGCCCGCAACAGACACCTGGTTGGGGGTCAGCGGAGTGCGCGCCAGCACCCGCGCCAACTGCCACGCCAGCGGGTGATAGAGCCGGTGGTTGAGCGTATCCTCAAGCTCCCGCGGCCTCATCGGCCGAGCGAGATTGGAGGCGCGGGCGCCCGTCGCCGTTCGCTCAGGCAAGGCGATGCTCCATCCGGTTGAGCGTGTGCCGCGCCAGGCCGCCCAGCGCCAGGAAACTGACCACGCCGCCTACCGCCACCGCCCAGGCAATCCCCGGCGCGGCGTACTGGACGAGGAACACCATCGCCACCCCCAGCGCCACCACCGCCAGCGCCCTTGCCGCCAGCGCATAGCGCGCCAGGCCCGTCGAATGAAGCACCGGCTCGAACGCCACGCTGGCCAGGTCGAAGCTGGCGGCGATCGCCAGCGGGATCAGGATCGTGGCCCCCTTGGCGAAATCATCGCCCCCCAGCAGCGCCAGCAGCTGGCCTCCGAAGAGCACCGCGATCGCCACCACCACCGCCCCGGTCGCCCCCGCGACAAGGCTGGTCTGGATCGCCAGCTTGCGGAATTCGTCCGGATCGGCTGTTACGTGAGCACGGGCAATTTCGGCATAGACCGCTCGGGTCAAAAGCGAGGAAATCTTGCTCAATGCCTGGCTGAGCTGCGCGGCGAGGCGATAAAGCCCGGCTGCACGGGTACCGACGAGCGCCCCCACTGCCAGCAAGGGCCCGGTTCGCATGATCGCATCAAGTGTCGAACCGGCGTAAGTCACCAGCGCGAAGCGCTGTATGCCGGGATTCTCGCGGATCGTCTGGCGCCAGTCTCGGACGTGCACCAACCGCACCGCCTCAGGGCACAGCCTCCGCGCCATGATCCAGTAGGCCACCGCCTCGATCATATCGACCACTGCCCAGCCGATCAGAAACTTGACCACCGTCGGGCCGGTTGCCCAGATCGCCGCTGCCGCCGCCAGGCGGCCGAGAGGAACGATCGCCTCGACGTAAACCGCCATGTCGAACCGGTCGAGCGCACGGACGATTCCCGTGGGCGCGGAGACCAGCGACCACAGCATCGCGCAGCAGAACCAGAACGCCGGATCGACGTAAGTGGGGTTGATGTGAATCAGCCCCCCGCTGTGATAGATTAGCACCCACGCAAGCAGGCAGCCGAACGCCGCGCCGATCGCATCGAGCACCCCGCAGAACATTCCCAAGCGGCCGAACTCGCGCCATTCGCCCGCATGAACGTGTGGCGCGCCATAACGCACCACGATCTGCCAGGAATGGAACCCGCCGATCGCGATCAGCGCTTGCGCGGTGGCAAAGATCAGCGCGAAGTGGCCGAACCCTTTCAGCCCCAGGCCGCGGGTGAGGATTGCCAGATAGGCAATCCCGCACACCGCGCCAAAACCCTTGCCGCCCAGCAGCCAGGCGGTGTTGGCGAAGATCCGCCCGATCGGGGACTTCGGCTGGGGGCGTGCGCGACCGCGGATCATCGCTTCGCCATGTGGCGGAGCGGGGCGCGGCGCGCAAGCTTCCGCGGTTGCAGCTTTCGCCGTGCCCGCTACACGCGCCTCCCATGATCGAACACGCCATTCTTCTCAGCGCCGGCCAGGGCAGCCGGATGCTCCCGCTTACCGCCGAGCGGCCCAAGTGCCTGATCGACTTTTCGGGCAAATCCCTGATTGCCTGGCAGATCGAGATGCTGGCCCGCGGCGGGGTCAAGCGGATCGAGGTCATCACCGGGTTCATGACCGACCTGGTCGATGTCGAGCTCGCCGCGATCCAAGACCCGCGGGTGACGATCACCAGCAGGTTCAACCCGTTCTACAAGGTCGCCGACAACCTCGGGAGCTGCTGGATCGCGCGCGAGGCGATGGAGGGCGATTTCCTGATCCTCAACGGCGATACCCTGATCGGCGAAGACATCGTCGCGAAAGTTCAGGCCGGAAACCACTGGCCGATCGCAGTGACGGTGGACGTCAAGCCCGCTTACGACAGCGACGACATGAAGGTCAGCCGCGGCCCCGACGGTCGTCTCGACCGAATCGGCAAGACCCTGACTGCGGCCGAAAGCAACGCCGAATCGATCGGCTTCCTCGCCTTCCGCGGCGAAGGCGCCGCGCTCTTCCGCAACGCCGTCCGCGCCGCGATGCGCACTCCGCAGGGGGTCGAACACTGGTACCTCAAAGTCATCGACACCCTCGCCCCCACGGGCAAGGTCGGTACGCTATCGATCGAGGGCATGGGCTGGGGCGAGGTCGATTTTCTCAACGATATCGAGGCGGCGGCGAAACTGACCGATCAATGGTCAGTGCGCGGTTGAAGCTACCGATGCGCGTTGGCGGCAATATCCATCAAGCGGCATGCGGCAACCTCCGCGGCGTCGATTGCCGGATCGCCAAACGACCATAGTACCGCTTTTTGCTGGGCGTCCTTGTATTCCGAATGCGCTTCGAACGCGGCGCCCACCGCCGGAATCAGTTGCTCTATCCGGTCGATGACTTCGCCAAAGTTCCACATAGTGTAGTGGGGATCCTCTCGCCATGCGACTCTATGCGCATTCACGAAAACGCATGGACGGGGTTCCGCGCAGAACTCGTATACCTGGCTGCTGACGTCTCCGAGGTATAGATCGGCTGCCAAGGTGTAGCTCATGTCGATGGAACGCGGCGAACCAAGATCGACGTGTACTGAGCCAGCCCTAGCGAGGGACTCAACCTCTCGCCGCTCGCGAGGTGAAGCGCTTTCGAACAATCGCACATGAGGAGCAAAGATCAGGTTGAACTCTCCGGCTTGGGAAATGGCGGATATTATTTCACGCCCATGCTTGCGCCACGAACCCAACCCGTTGGAAAAATGGGGATTGTAAAGGACAGTCGGTCTATTATTAACGAAAAATCGCGGCTTTTCCTTGAAGGTTTTTTGTAACCCTGCTCGCTTGATATAGCCTGTTACTGAGACCTGTTCGGGTCGAACGAGGCCAAGTTCGATAAAGCGGTCCAAATCCTTCGAGCCGGCCACAAAAACATGATCGAAATGGCGGATGCGGCAATCATACCCCCGTGCCCGATCTCCGGCACCGTGAGGAATGTGCACCATCGGTGGGGTCTTCCGTCCCAGCTTTTTGAGCAAAACCGAGGTTCGTTCCACTGCGATAATCACGTCGGACCGCCGCATCGCGCGCGACCACCATGCGAGACGAACAATCTTGAGTGGCTGGCGATCTCGCACGCGGCCCAGCGCGAGCACGCGCGTGAGGAGACTGGGAAGTGCCATGTCGACGATCTCAACAGGTCCGGATTCGAGCGCGGAGAATATCTCGGCTAGCCGGTCCTTATCCTTGGAGTCGACCACGAAACAGACGATGCGGTTATCGGTCATTCGCGATAACGCCGCGGCCACCGGCGCGGCATGCCAGAACTGGTGCTCCCCCCCGATAAGCGAAAACGCATAGCACGGAGCCTGGGAACGAAAATTCGTTGCGAAAACTTGTGGCGATCCACTCGCAAAATGTTCGTGCTGCATCGGATGCCCCCCCAGGACAAAGCGGACGCAGAATGCGTTATCTGCGCGCTGACTTCCAGTCATTTTTCTTGGGTTCCGGGTTAGTGGCCGACTTGTACAAAGAGGAAATCCGCTTTCTCAATAAGTTGATTTCACGAGGGATGATGCGCTGGCAGTTGATTTTGTTCAACGGCGATCGGACCCCACGCCATTCTCGCTCACCACGCAACCCCACACCATTTCGCGCGCCCCTTAAGCGACACCCCAATAGGACATGTCGCTTATGCCGCCCTCAATAGGACTTCGCCCCCGCCCTCCGAGTCGCCGTGTCATTGCCCCTGCTCCCGCACGGACCTATAGGCGCGCAATGTCTTCGATGAGTCCTTCGCTCAGGCCGTGGCGCGATATCGCGCGGCGTCGGTCGCGCCAGATCATGGTCGGGCGCGTGCCGGTGGGCGGCGATGCGCCGATTACGGTGCAGACGATGACCAACACGCTGACCAGCGACGCGGTGGCGACGATCGATCAGATCCGGCGGTGCGAGGATGCCGGAGCGGATCTGGTCCGCGTCTCGTGCCCCGATGCCGAGAGCACCGCGGCGCTTGCCAGGATCGTCAAGGCCGCGCGCGTCCCGCTGATCGCGGATATCCATTTCCACTACAAGCGGGCATTGGAAGCCGCCGATGCGGGCGCGGCGTGCCTGCGAATCAACCCCGGCAACATCGGTTCGTCCGAGCGCGTTGCCGAAGTCGTCCGCGCAGCGAAGGCCAACGGCTGCGCGATCCGCATCGGGGTCAACGGCGGGAGCCTTGAGCGCGATCTGCTCGAAAAGTACGGCGAGCCCTGTCCGGAGGCGCTGGTCGAGAGCGCGCTCGATCACATCAAGCTGCTCCAGGACCACGATTTCCACGAGTACAAGGTGGCGGTGAAGGCCAGCGACGTGTTCCTCGCGGTCGCCGCCTATATGCAGCTCGCCGAGGCGGTCGATTGCCCGCTGCACCTGGGGATCACCGAGGCCGGCGGGCTGATCGGAGGCACGGTCAAGAGCGCGATCGGGATGGGCAACCTGCTGTGGGCGGGGATCGGCGACACTATCCGCGTCTCGCTTTCGGCCGAGCCGGAAGAGGAAGTGCGCGTCGGGTTCGAGATCCTGAAATCGCTCGGGCTGCGCACCCGCGGGGTGCGGGTGGTCTCTTGCCCAAGCTGCGCACGGCAGGGATTCGACGTGATCCGGACGGTCGAGGCGCTTGAGAGCCGTCTTAGCCACATCAAGACCCCGCTGTCGCTGTCGGTGCTGGGTTGCGTGGTCAACGGCCCGGGCGAAGCGCGAGAGACCGACATCGGGATCACCGGCGGGGGCAACGGCAAGCACATGGTCTATCTGAGCGGCGTGACCGACCACCACGTCCAAAGTGCCGACATGCTCGACCACATCGTTTCGCTGGTCGAGGCCAAGGCGGCTGAGATCGAGGCCGGGATGATCGACGCGGGGCAGGCGGAAGCGGCGGAGTAAATCTGACCGTTATCGGTCCGGTAACTCCTGCTTCGCTATGCTCGCGAGTTGATGCAGCAGAAGCTGATCTTCTTCCTCGCGCTCGGCGGCTTCATCTGGGCGGTGTTCTCGCCGCACGAACCCGCGCCGGGCAAGCCGCGTGAGCAAAGCGGATCGGTCGCGTTCGTCGGTTCGACGGGATCGGGCGAGGTCAGCCGTTCGGACGCGGGCGACGACGCGATGGTCCTCCAGCGCGACGGCAGTGGCCAGTTCCACCTGACCGCTCAGATCGACGGCCAGGACACCCAGTTCCTCGTCGATACCGGTGCCGACGTCGTCGCGCTGACGGTCGAGGAGGCCGAACGCCTCGGTTATGCGGTCGATCCAGATAAGTTCGTCCCGATGATGCAGACCGCCTCGGGCACCGGCAACGGCACCGTAGTCCACCTCGACCGGCTGGAAGTCGCGGGGGCCGAATTCCACGACATCGACGCGGTGGTGCTTGATGGCCTGCCGGTCAACCTGCTCGGTCAGACGATCCTCTCCCAACTCGGCCAGGTCAGCCTCGAAGGCGACCGGATGGTGATCCGGCGCTGATCGCAGGTTGGGCGCCACTATTGAGTAAGACCGGGCAGCTGGCTACGCCGACTCGATGACCATCACCACCCGCGAAGCCACCGTTGCCGACATGCCGCTGATCGCCGCGCTGATCCGTGGGCTGGCCGAATACGAGGGGCTGAGCCACGCGGTGCGGATGGACGAGGCGGTGCTCGAACGCCACCTGTTCGGACCGCGCCCGATGGCCGAAGTGCTGATCGGCGAGATCGATGGAAGCCCGAGCGGGTTCGCCCTGTTCTTCCACAACTTCTCGACTTTCGAGGGTCATCCCGGGGTCTGGCTCGAAGACCTGTTCGTGGTACCCGCCGCGCGCCGCTCGGGACTGGGGCGCAAACTGCTGGGCGAGGTGGCTCGGATCGCTGTGGAGCGCGGCTGCGCGCGGATGGAATGGTCCGTTCTCGACTGGAACATGATGGCCATCAACTTCTATCGTTCGCTGGGCGCGCGCCCGCTGACCGACTGGACGACGATGCGGCTCGATGCCGACAGCCTCGCGCAACTTGGCGCAAATCCGGCGGATTCCGCCGCTTGACGGTTGCGCGCGCGTTCACCGCGGGGATAGGCAGCGCGTGATAGACGGGAAAACGATGAAACAGGGACTGGACCGCAGGACTGCGCTCAAGCGCACTGCCGCCGGCGCCGTGGCGCTGGCGCTTCCCCTGCGTGCGTTCGCCCAGCCGTTCTCGATCCCCGAACAGCACCGCCGCATTCTCGATGTGGCCCGCCGCGAAGTCGAACGCGCGGGCAGCGTGCTGTGGCGGCGCGATATTGCCGGGGTCGCCGATTATGGCCTGCCCTCGTCGATGCCGCGACTTCACTTCGCCAATCTCGAGGCCGGGACGGTGCGCTCGTTCCTCGTCGCGCACGGCCGCGGATCGGACCCGGAGCACGACGGCTTCCTCAAATGGTTCTCGAACGAACCGGGCAGCCTCGCCACCAGCCGCGGCGCGTACATCAGCTATGAATGGTACGTCGGCAAGTACGGCGTCTCGATCCGCATGGGCGGGCTCGATCGCGACAATTCGAACGCGCTGCCGCGGGCGATCGTGATGCACCAGGCGTGGTATGCCGCGCCCGACATGCTCACCAAGTGGGGCAAGCTGGGACGCAGCGACGGTTGCCTGGCGATGGCCCCCGACGATTTCAACTTCGCGCTGACCCAGCTTTCGGGCGGACGGCTTGTGTTCGCCGACAAGCTGGGGATCTACTAAGGGATCAGCCGGACCAGCGCGGCGATCCCCGACGCGGCGAGCAGAAGTGCCACCAGCCAGCGCCATGCACGGTCGGACACACGCCCGAATGCCATTCCGCCAAGGCGGTTGCCGATCCAGATCGGGCCGATCAGGAGCAGCGCAAGCAGCCCCTGCTGCATCCCTGCCATTCCCATCGCGACACCGGCCACGCTGCTCGCCAACGAGGTCGCGAAGAATACGATGAGCATCGAGGCTCTGGCCCGCGCCGCGGGGATCGACTGGCGCAAGTAATAGGGCACGACCGGGGGTCCCGGCATCCCCGCAAAGCCTGTCAGAGCGCCCGCCGCCAGACCGGTAGCTCCGGTCTCGGCGATATGCGGCCGGTGCCCGTCGGGTCGGGGCGGTAGCAGCACCAGAACAAACGCGAGCACCGCGACCAGCGCGATCAGCAGCCGCGCCCATGCCGGGTCGGTCGCGTGGAGCAGCGCGAGCCCCACCGGCGTCGCCAGCATGGCCAACCCGCCGATGGTCAACGCGCTGCCTTGGTCGGCCTCGGACCAGGTCTGCCGCAGGCTGCTGAACCCGATCAGCAACCCGAGGAGGTTCGAGACGACCACCGCCTCCACCGGCAGGATCATCAACCCGAGCAACGGCACCAGCAGGATCGCCATCCCGAACCCCGCCAGCCCGCGGACGAACGCGGCAAGGAACGCGGCGGTGAGCGCGAAGGCAAGAGCGGCGGGTGGGAGGCCGAGCGCGGTCAGGCGCGCAGGTCCGGCGCCAGCGCCTCGCCCTTCAACCACGCGACCGCCTCGTCCATCGGCATGAAGCGCTGGCGTTCCTCGCCCAGGATGCGGATCGCGACGGTGCGTTCCTCGGCCTCGCGCTTGCCGACGACCAGCAGGTGCGGAACCTTTTGCAATGAGTGCTCCCTCACCTTGTAGTTGATCTTTTCGTTGCGGAGGTCTGATTCGACACGGATTCCCGCCAACCTCAAGTTCGCTTCAACTTCGCTCGCGTAGCCATCGGCGTCCGAAACGATCGTCGCCACCACCGCCTGCACCGGGGCGAGCCACAGCGGCAGCTTGCCCGCGTAGTGCTCGATCAGGATGCCGATGAAACGCTCGTAGCTGCCGAAGATCGCACGATGGAGCATCACCGGGCGGTGCTTCTCACCATCCTCGCCGATATAGTGCGCGTCGAGCCGTTCGGGCAGCACCCGGTCGGACTGGATCGTGCCGACCTGCCAGGTCCGCCCGATCGCGTCGGTCAGGTGCCATTCCAGCTTGGGGGCATAGAACGCGCCCTCACCGGGCAACTCTTCCCAGCCATACTCGGGCGTGGCGAGCCCGGCGCGAACCACCGCGTCGCGCAGTTCGTTCTCGGCCTTGTCCCAGTCCGTGTCCGATCCGAAGCGCTGCTCGGGGCGCAGCGCCAGCTTGATCGCATAAGTGAAGCCAAAGTCCTTGTAGATCCGGTCCGCCAGCGCGCAGAAATCCTGGACTTCGGCGACGATCTGATCCTCGCGGCAAAAGATGTGCGCATCGTCCTGGGTAAACTGGCGGACGCGCATCAGGCCGTGGAGCGCGCCGTGCGGTTCGTTGCGGTGGCAGCAGCCGTTCTCGTAGAGCCGCAGCGGCAGGTCGCGGTAGCTCTTGATTCCCTGGCGGAAGATCAGGACGTGCGCCGGGCAGTTCATCGGCTTGAGCGCCATCCAGTCACCCTTGCCCGAAACAAGCGCGCCCTCATCCTCGACGCTCGGGACCTCGTCGGGGATGACGAACATGTTCTCGCGGTACTTGCCCCAGTGACCCGATTGCTCCCACTGCCGCGCGTCCATGATCTGCGGGGTCTTGACCTCGCGATAGCCCGCGGCGTCGATCGCGCGGCGCATGTAGGCCTCGAGCTCGCGCCACACCTTGTAGCCCTTGGGGTGCCAGAACACGCTGCCGTGGGCCTCGGCCTGGAGGTGGAACAGGTCCATCTCCGCGCCCAGCTTGCGGTGGTCGCGCTTGGCCGCTTCCTCGAGCCGGAGCAGATGCGCATCGAGCTGCTTCTTGTTGAGCCAGCCGGTGCCGTAGACCCGGCTGAGCATCGCGTTGGCCTGGTCGCCGCGCCAGTACGCGCCCGAAACGCGCGTGAGCTTGAAGGCCGCCGGGTCGAGCTTGCCGGTGCTGGCGAGGTGCGGCCCGCGGCACATGTCGAGCCAGTCGGAGCCCGAGCGATAAACCGTTAATTCCTCGCCCTCGGGAAGCTCGCCCGCCCACTCGGCCTTGAAGCTCTCGCCCTGTTCGAGCCAGCGCGCGATCAGGTCGGCCCGGCTCCATATCTCGCGCGTCAGCGGCTTGTCCGCAGCGATGATCCGGCGCATCTCGGCCTCGATCGCGGGCAGGTCCTCGTCGGTGAACGGGCGATCCCTCGGCGCGAAATCGTAATAGAACCCGTCGTCGGTGCTTGGTCCGAAGGTGATCTGCGTGCCGGGAAACAGCGCCTGCACCGCCTCGGCGAGAACGTGGGCAAAGTCGTGGCGGGCGAGTTCAAGCGCATCGGCCTCGTCGCGTGCGGTGACCAACTCGAGCGCGGCATCGCCCTCGAACGGGCGGCCCAAATCGCGCAGCTCGCCATCGACCCGCGCCGCCAGCGCGGCCTTGGCCAGCCCTGGTCCGATCGCCGCGGCGACGTCCGCCGGGCTGGACCCGCGCGGCACTTCGCGCACCGAGCCGTCGGGAAGGGAAATCTTGAACATCTGAGACATGGTCGCACTCGTCTGGTTTGGCGGCGCTTTGGCACAAGCCCAGCGGCGCCGGAAGTCTCGGCATCGCGGGAACCAGAGTTTCGAGGGGAGATGCCGCCCGCCCGAAACCGGGCGGCGGCAGCGCTCAACGCGCGACCCGCCGCCCCACGATAGTGGAGGTAGTAGTCGGCGTGGTCAGGGTGCGGTATTGTCGCATGGGCAGCGTCCTAGTCGCGAAGACGTTAATTGTCGATGGAGGCGTTCACCCAAATCGGTTGCGTCCGGCCTCCACCGCCATCGTGTGTGTCGCAGCCAGCCGCGTCGAGCGCTGGCGGACGGTGTCGAGGAAGCGCCATTCGCAGGAGCCGCGCGAAGGCGTCAATTCGACCGCCATATAGCCGCGCTGCGCGGTGTCGCACCAAGCAAGGTCGGGGTTGAGCGCGACGGTGTCCGCCGCCAACCGCTCGGGCTTGATCCATGACAGCGAGCCCTCGGCGCCGGGCGAAGTCACGCTGTGCCCGCCGAATTCGACCCCCGCCGCGGCGTTGCCCAAGGCGAGGTTGTTGGCCCAGGCGTTGTGGCTGTCGCCCGCCAGCACGATCAGGTTGGCGTCGGCGGCGCGGGCATCGGCGAGAAGGCGCTCGCGCGCGGCGGGATAGCCGTCCCATGCGTCCATGTTCCACGGAAGGCCCGCCCTGCTCGCCGCCACGCCGTTGGTGATCCGGCGGCGGACATAGTCGGGGCTGTCGGGGCGCATCCCCTCGGCGATGTTCGGGGGAAGGCGAATGCTGCCCATGACGATCTGCTGCGCAAGCACCTGCCATGGCTTGCCCGTGCGGCGCGAGGCCTTGAACCCGGCGGCGAGCCACGCCTCCTGCTGGGCTCCCAACAGCGTGTGCCCCGGATCACGCCATGCGCCTTCACGAAAGTTCGCCAGCGCCGCTGCGATCTGGGCGTCGCTGCCCCTGGCGATCATCGCCAGATCGAACGGCTCGTCGCGCGCCGTCAGCCGGGTATCGAGCCGGAACAGCGTGGCGAGGTCGCCGATCTCGTAGGCCGCCCACGCCTCTTCGGAGACCGGCAGCCACTCGCGATAGGCGCGCATCGCCGCCGCCTCGCGCACGCGCCACGGACCTTCGCTCTCGGCTTGGTGGTTCTGCGCCCCGCCCTTCCAGCTGTCGTTCGCGGTCTCGTGATCGTCCCACACCATGATCCACGGCTGGAGCTGGAACGATCGCTGGAGATCGGGGTCGGCGCGATAGGCGGCGTGGCGCTGGCGGTAGTCGGCGAGGCTGACGATCTCGTTATCGGGGCGCAACACGCGACCCGCAAGAATCTGCTTGAGGCCCGGGTAGTTGCCCTTCTCGTACTCGTAATAGTAATCGCCAAGGTGGACCGCGATATCGAACGCGCCATCCTCGGCAGCATGGCGATAGGCGTTGAACCACCCGAAGCCGAGGTTGGAGCAACTGAACACCGCCAGACGGAAGCGAGCGGTCCTCCCGACAGGCAGCGTGCGTGTGCGGCCGACCGGAGAGATTTCGCCCGCGGGCCCAATGAAGCGGTAGTAATACCAGCGCCCCGGCTCGAGCCCGGTGGCAACAGTCTTGGCGCACCAGTCGCGGTCTCGGAGCGCGCGGACTTGCCCGCCGGTCACCGGCTTCCCGAAATCGAGCGAGTCCGCGATCTCGTAACGCAGCGCCGAGCCGTCGCCGCTGCCTGCAAAACGCGTCCACAGCAGCACCCGGTCGGCACCCGGCTCGCCGCTGGCCACGCCGTGGGTGAACCCCGTCACCACCGCGCCGAGCGCGGCGCCGGGCAACGCGAGCAGCCCCGCCCCCGCAAGCCCGCCGCGGACGAAAGTCCGGCGATCCACTGCCGGGGGGAGCTGGGGGGCAGAGAGGGCCATGTGAGGTCTTTCCGGCAGAGACGGTTGCGGTTGCGCATCGTCATGCGCCATGACTGTGACCGATGGAAGAACCTGCGTTTCATACGATGCCCGACGGGCGGCGCATTGCCCACCGCTTCTCCGCGGGGCGCGGTCCGGCGCTGGTCTTCCTGTCCGGCTATATGTCGGACATGAACGGCGGCAAGGCGACCGCGGTGTTCGACTGGGCCAAGGCGCAGGGGCGCGCCTGCCTGCTGCTCGACTATTCGGGCTGCGGCGCGAGTTCGGGCGACTTCGCCCACGGCACCCTCAGCCGTTGGCGCGAAGAGGTGCTGGCGCTGGTCGAAGTCAGGTGCGCGGGACCCGTGATCCTGATCGGTTCATCGATGGGAGGCTGGTTGATGCTGCTTGTCGCCCGGCAACTCGGCGAGCGCCTTTCCGGCCTGGTCGGCATCGCCGCCGCACCCGATTTCACCGACTGGGGCTACGATGCGGAGCAGAAGGCCGCGCTCGAACGTGGCGATACGGTGTACGAGCCCAACCCCTACGGCCCCGAACCCACCCCGACGCACCCGGCTTTGTGGGCCGACGGCCAGCAGCAGCGATTGCTTGGCGGCACGATCATGCTCGATTGCCCGATGCGCCTGCTTCATGGACAGGCGGACCAGGACGTTCCATGCGAAGTGTCGCTCAAGCTCGCCGCTGCGCTCCATTCACCCGACGTGCAGGTCATGCTGATCAAGGACGGCGACCACCGCCTTTCGCGCGATGCCGATATAGTGCTGCTTTTGCGCACCGTCGCCGCGCTGGCGGATCGAAGCTCATGATTGCAGAAAGCCCCGCCCAGTTGGTCCTGCCCTTTCCCATTTTCGCCCAGGCCGCGATGGAGGCTCCCGCCGCGGTGGTCGCCCCCACCCCTGCCCGCGCCACCCCCACGGTCGAGGACGACCGCTTGCGTCTGTGCATCGAGAATGCCGGCAAGGACCCGGCCACCTCGCTCGCCGAAGCCTCGGCATGGGTCGCGGCGGCCAAGGGCGTGGGGCGGTCCAAGCCGCTCGAGTGCCTTGGCCAGATCTATACCGTGCTGTTGCGATGGGACGCCGCTGAAGGCGCTTTTGTCGAAGCCGCGCAAGTGACCTCCGCGGCGGACGGCGCTCGGCGTTCGGCGCTGTTCGCCCAGGCCGGCAATGCGGCGCTGGCCGGAGGTCACGCCGATCGGGCGCTGGTCCATCTCGACGCCGCGGTGGGGGTGCCCGGCGTCGCCCCGCTCGCGCGCGGCCAGGCCGAGATCGACCGCGCCCGCGCGATGGTTGCGCTGGGCCGGCTCGAGAACGCGGTCGAGGCGCTCGCCGCGGCGCAGCGCGATGCGCCCGAGGATGCCGATGCCTGGCTGCTTGGCGCGACCGTCGCCCGCCGTCGCGGCGATCTGGCGGCAGCGCAGCGCCAGATCGAGGTGGCGGGAAAACTTGCTTCGACCGATCCCGAGATCGGACTCGAGGCCGGGGTGATCGCAATGCTCGACGGTCGCGAAGCGGCGGCGCGCAAGGCCTGGCAATCGGTGATGCTGGTTGCGCCGGGGAGCAAGCCCGCGGAGACCGCCAAGGGCTATCTTGCACAACTCGGCGATGCACCCGCCGCGGTAAAGCCGGTGGGGGGCCGATGACCCGCTTCTCGGTCCTCGATCTGGTCCCGGTTGTCGAAGGAGGAAGCATCGGTGCGGCGCTGGCCAACGCCGCAAAGCTTGCACAAGCCGCCGAACGCGCCGGGTACCACCGCTTCTGGGTCGCCGAGCACCATGGGATGGCGGGGATCGGCGGCGCCGCGACCGCGGTGACTCTCGCCCACATCGGCCACGCGACTTCGACCATCCGCATCGGATCGGGCGGGATCATGCTGCCCAACCATTCGCCCTATGTCATCGCCGAGCAGTTCGGCACGCTCGACGCGCTGTTTCCGGGGCGGGTCGACCTGGGGCTGGGGCGCGCGCCGGGGGCTGACGGCCGGATTGCGCAGATGCTGCGCAAGGATCTGATGCGCGCTGCCGAAGCGTTTCCCGGCGACGTGGTCGAATTGCAGGCGCTGTTCGCGGGCGACCCGCGGCTGCCGCTCCAGGCGACGCCGGGGCTGGGTGCCGACATCGAGATGTGGATCCTCGGCTCGAGCCTGTTCGGCGCGCAGCTCGCGGCGATGCTCGGGCAGCCCTACGCGTTCGCCTCGCATTTCGCCCCCGCCGCGCTCGACCAGGCGCTGGCGCTGTACCGGCGCGAGTTCAAGCCGTCCGAACGGCTCGCCGCGCCTTATGTCATGGCCGCGATCAATGTCATCGCCGCGGACAGCGACGCCGAGGCTTTGCTGATCGGTTCGTCGATGGACCAGGCGTTCGTCGCCTTGCGCACCGGCACCCCGGGAAAGCTCAAGCCGCCGGTCGAAGGCTATCGCCAAACGCTTCCGCCCCCCGCGCTGGCGATGCTCGAAAGCTTCCGCGAGGCCAGCGCAATCGGCTCGCCCGATACCGTACGCGCCGCGGTCGCCGCGTTCATCGCACGGACCGGTGCGGACGAGCTGATCTTTGCCGGCTCGACTTACGATCCCACCGCGCGGGTCCGTTCGCTCGAACTGGCGATGGCGGCAGTGGCCTCATTGTAGCGCTTTTCCCGGTTGCCCCGCCCGTTTGTCCGGCTTACCATGTGAATTAATGCTTCAAGCGGCCGCAATAAAACAATAGGGCCGCGCCCGCGCCATCCGGGGCGCACGGAGACTCGCGCTGGCATGAACGACGCCCCGCCCACTACTCCCCGATTGCGGTTCGCGGCCTCGCGCCGGGGCAAGGCGATGGTCCCGACGCTCACCGCACGCTTTGCCGGTTCGCTGCTCCCCGGCGAGGCGGAAGGAATGGATGCCGCCCGCCTGCACGACGCCGCGGCTTTCGCGCTCGAGGCGATGGCCAGCCGCGAGCCGGGCGAACCGGCGGTTGCGCTGGAAAGCGTGGGTGGCAGTGCGGGGAAGCGTTTCCTGCGCCTCGCGGTCATTAACGACGACACGCCGTTCCTGGTCGACTCGATCGCCGCGGCGGTCGCCGAACAAGGCCTGACGATCGAGCGGCTGGTCCATCCCGTCGTGGCGGTGCGGCGCGATGCGAAAGGCCGCATCAGCGAATTGCCGGGTGCCGTCGGCGACGGCGATCGGCGCGAATCGGTGATCTATCTCGAGACCGAACGCGGCGATGCCCGCCAGCGTCGCCTGCTCGCGGCGTCGCTGGCGAGCGTGCTCGGCGATGTCCATGCCGCGGTTGCCGACTGGCCGAAGCTGCAAGAGGCGATGCTGGCGGACGCAGAGCGAATCGCCGATGCCGAAGGAGCCGCACTGCTGCGCTGGCTCAACGACGGTATGCTTACCCAGCTCGGCCACGTCCTGCGCAAGCGCGACGGTAGCCAGTCGGCGCTGCTCGGGATCTGCCGCAAGAGCGCGCGGAGCCTGCTCGCCCCGGCATCTTACGATCGCGCGTTCAAGTGGTTCGACACCCAGCGCAAGGGCCAAGTGATGGCGCCGCTGATCGTCAAGGCCAACCGTATTTCCAATGTCCACCGCCGAGTGCCGCTCGACCTGTTCATCGTTCCGATAATCGAGGGCGGGAAGGTGGTCGCGCTATCGGTCCACGCCGGGGTGTGGACCAGCGCCGCGCTCGCCGCGCCCCCCGACCGCATCCCGAAGATGCGCAGCCGGATGGCTGAACTGATGGCAAGGTTCCGGTTCAATCCCACCGGCCACGCCGGCAAGGCGCTGGTCCACGCGCTGACCGCGCTGCCTCACGATCTCCTGATCGGCTTCACAGAACCAGACCTTGCCCGCGTCGCCACCGCGATGATGAGCCTGGTCGATCGCCCGCGGCCCAAGCTGGCGCTGGTCAAGGCTCCGCTCGCACGCCACCTGTTCGCCTTCGTCTGGCTCCCGCGCGATCTCCTGTCGACGGCGGTCCGTCTCCAGATCGAAACCCTGCTCCAGCGCGCCGTGGGGACGGAAGTGCTCGACTGGAGTCTCCAGGTCGAAGGCAGCAGCCTCGCGTTATTGCGATTCGTCATCGATATCCGCGAAAGCGGGCGTATTCCTGATGAAGACGCGCTCGATGCCGAACTCCAGAAGCTGGTCCGCGGCTGGCCCCAGGCAGTCGAGGCCGAACTCGCCCTGGGCGACGATCCGGGTCGGGCAGCGGCACTTGCGACACGCTTTGCCGAAGCTTTTCCCGGCACCTACCGCAGCGCCTACGGCCCGAGCGAAGCAGCCGCCGACATCCGGGTGCTGCGGAGCCTGAGCGGCAGCGAAGCGACGACTCGTCGCGCCGCGCGGCTCTATCAGCTGGGCGACGAGGACGGTCGCCTCCGCCTCAAGCTCTACCAGCGGGAGGGCGCGCTGGCCTTGAGCGAAGCGGTGCCGGTGCTCGAGAACTTCGGCTTCCGGGCGATCGAGGAAGTGCCGACGCTGCTCGACCACGGCCGGATCGCGACGATCCACGATTTCCTTCTGGCGCTGCCCACCGGGCTGCCCGAGTCCGAAGTGCTGGCCCGCGCCACCCAGATCGAGGCAGCGATCGCAGCCGTGCTCAACGGCGAGGCCGAGGACGATCCGTTCAACCGGCTGATCGTCAGCACCGCGCTGGAAGCACACCACGCCGACTGGCTGCGGGCCTGGTTTCGCTATTTGCGCCAGGCAGGGATGGGTTTTGGCATCGCCACGGTGGTGGACGCCCTTCGCCACGCCCCCGACGCCACCCGCGCGTTGCTGGCACTGTTCTGCGCGCGCCACGATCCCGGCCATACCGGCGACCGCGAGCGCGATGCGAAGGCCGCCGACGCCGCCTTCCGCGCCGCGCTTGGTCAGGTGGCGGCCATCAACGACGACCGGTTGCTGCGGCTGTATCGCGCGTTGATCGAGGCGATCCTGCGGACCAACGCATTCGCGCCCGCAGCGCATGAGGCATTGGCTTTCAAGCTCGACTCGGCGCTTGTTCCCGGTCTTCCCAAGCCGCTGCCGTGGCGCGAGATCTGGGTTTATTCGCGCCGTGTCGAGGGCATCCACCTCCGCGCTGGCTCCATCGCCCGCGGCGGCTTGCGCTGGTCCGACCGGCGCGACGACTTCCGTATCGAAATCCTCGGGCTGATGAAGGCCCAGCGGGTCAAGAACGCGGTAATCGTGCCGACCGGCGCCAAGGGCGGGTTCTATCCCAAATGCCTGCCCGATCCGATCGAGGACCGCGAGGGGTGGCTGGCCGAAGGCAAAGCCAGCTACCAGACCTTCATCCGGACGCTGCTGTCGATCACCGACAACATCGCCGGGGGCAAGGTCGTCCATCCCGATCGCGTTGTCGTCCATGATGGGGAGGACCCCTATTTCGTCGTCGCTGCGGACAAGGGCACCGCGACGTATTCCGACGTCGCCAACGCGATCGCCGAGGAGGCCGACTTCTGGCTCGACGATGCTTTCGCCAGCGGTGGGTCGAACGGCTATGACCACAAGGCGATGGGGATCACCGCCAAAGGGGCGTGGCTTTCGGTCCAGCGCCATTTCCTGGAAATGGGCGTGGACGTGCAGAGCGACCCGGTGACCGTCGCCGGGGTTGGCGACATGTCGGGCGACGTGTTCGGCAACGGCATGCTGCTGTCCAGGGCGATTCGCCTGGTTGCCGCCTTCGACCACCGCCATATCTTCCTCGATCCCGATCCCGACCCGGCGAAAAGCTGGAAGGAACGCGCGCGGATGTTCGCAATGCCGCGATCGGGCTGGGCGGATTACGACAGGAAGCTGATTTCGAAGGGTGGCGGCATTTTCGCGCGCACCCTCAAGGAGATCCCGCTCTCGCCGCAAGTCCGCGCGCTGCTGGGGATCGACAGTCCTTCGATCGACCCCGATGGATTGATGCACGCGATCCTCTCGGCGCCGGTCGATCTGCTGTGGTTCGGCGGCATCGGGACTTATGTGAAGGCTTCGGCCGAGGCCAACGCCGCGGTCGGCGATCCCGCCAACGACGCGATCCGCATCAATGGCGGCAGCTTGCGGGCCAGGGTGATCGGCGAAGGCGCCAATCTGGGCGCCACGCAGGCCGGCCGGATCGAGTTCGCGCTGGGCGGCGGGAGGATTAACACCGATTTCATCGACAACTCTGCCGGGGTCGATTGCTCGGACAACGAGGTCAATATCAAGATCGCGCTCGCCTCTGCCCGACGCGGCGGACGAATAACCGAGACGGCGCGCAACACCCTGCTCGAGAGCATGACCGACGAGGTTGGCGCGCTGGTGCTCGAGGACAATCGCCTACAGGCCCTCGCCCTGTCGATCGCGCGCATCGGCGACGAAAAAACGACCCCTTCCTACACCCGGCTGATCGAGCTGCTCGAGGACCGCGGCGCGCTCGACCGCAAGACCGAGGGGCTGGCCGACGGAGAGACCCTGGCGCGCCGCGCCGCCGATGGCGACGGACTGACCCGGCCCGAACTCGCGGTGCTGCTGTCGAGCGTCAAGCTGGTGCTCCAGGCCGAAATCGAGGCGAGCGACCTGCCCGCCGATCCGGGGCTGGCCGACGAACTGCTGGCCGCCTTTCCCAAACCGATGCGCAAGAAGTTCCGCGGAGACATCCTGCGGCATCGCCTCGCGCACGAGATCATCGCCACCAAACTGGCCAATCGCATCGTCAACCGTTTGGGTTCGGTGCATCCGTTCGAACTGGTCGAAGAAGAGGGAACCACCCTGGCGCACGTCGCCACCGCATTCGTCGCCGCCGAACGATTGTTCGACATGGATCGGGTGTGGCGCGCGCTGGAGACCACGGCGATGCCCGAAACCGCGCGGCTGCTGCTGTTCGATCGCGCTGCGGCCGCGCTGCGGACCCAGATCGCCGACCTCATCCGCGTCTGCCGTCCCGGCGAGCGGGCATCGAGGCTGGTCGATCAGCTGGCTCCGGCGGTGGACAAGCTTGCCGCGCAGACCGCCCGTTTGCTCAACGCCGAGGGCCGGGCTCAGGCCTCGAAGATGCTCGAAGGGTTCGCGAATGCGGGAGCGCCCCCGGCCGCGGCGGCGATGGTCGCCCGGCTGTTCGATATGGACGGCGCGGTCGGCCTTGCCCGGTTGGCCCGCGACAGCAGGACCGATCCGGTCGCGCTGACCGGGGCGTTCACCGATCTCGGCGCGCGGCTGGGGCTCGACTGGGCGCAGATGACCGCAGCGCGAATGAGCCCGTCTGATCCGTGGGAACGGCTGCTGGTTGCGGGCCTGGCGCGCGATTTCCAGCAGGTCCGGCTCGAATTCCTCAGCCGTCGCGCGCGCTCGAAAGCGCCGGCCGAATGCGTGGCGGCATGGGCGGAGGCAGAGGCCGCATCGGTCCGTGCGTTCCGCAGCCTGGTCGGCCGCGCCCAGTTGGCCACCCCGGTCGCTCCCGCAATGCTGGCCCAGATTGCCAGCCAGGCGAGGAATTTGCTGGGGCGGTAGTTCGGGGTTGGCCTTGACCGGGCGCGCCTTCTAACGCAATCGCGCCGACATGGAGCAAGCGGACGTCGTCATCGTCGGAGCCGGGCACGGCGGCGCGCAGGCGGCGCTGGCATTGCGCCAGCAGGGGTTCGAAGGCTCGATCGTGATGATCGGTCGCGAGCCCGAACCGCCCTACGAGCGCCCGCCGCTCTCCAAGGAATATCTCGCGCGCGAAAAACCTTTCGAGCGCCTCTATATCCGTCCGCCGCAACTTTGGGCGGACAAGCAGGTCACGCTCCGCCTGGCGACCAGCGTCACCGCGATCGACCCGGCGGCCAAGGCCGTCGTGCTCGATGACGGGTCAACGCTGGGCTATGGCTCGCTGATCTGGGCGACCGGGGGCGATCCGCGGCGGCTTGCCTGCGAGGGCGCGCAACTGATCGGGACCCACGCGGTTCGCACCCGCGCCGATGTCGATCAGCTGATCCGCGAAATCGACGCCGGGGCGAAGCGCGTGGTGGTTGTTGGCGGCGGCTACATCGGGCTCGAGGCGGCGGCCGTGCTGACCAAACTGGGCTTGTCGGTGACTTTGCTCGAGGCGCTGCCTCGGGTGCTTGCGCGCGTTGCGGGCGAGGAACTTTCGGCGTTCTACGAGGCCGAGCATCGCGCCCAAGGGGTCGATTTGCGCACCGAAGTAACGGTCGAGTGCATCGAGGGCGCCGATGGCAAGGTCTCCGGGGTTCGCCTCGCCGACGGCCAGGTCCTGCCATGCGAGATCGTGATCGTCGGGATCGGCATCGTGCCCGCTATCGGCCCTCTGATCGAAGCCGGGGCCGCGGTGGGCAACGGAGTCGACGTCGACGAGTTCTGCCGCACCTCGCTCCCCGATGTCTTCGCGATCGGTGACTGCGCCGCCCACGCCAACGGCTTCGCCGAGGGCGCGGTGATCCGCCTCGAATCGGTCCAGAACGCCAACGACATGGCGACCACCGCGGCGCGCGCGATCATGGGCGAGCCACAGCCGTACAAGGCGACGCCGTGGTTCTGGTCGAACCAGTACGACTTGCGCTTGCAGACCGTGGGCCTTTCGACCGGACACGACGCCACCGTGCTGCGCGGCGATCCCGCGGCGCGCAGCTTTGCGGTGGTGTACCTCAAGGGCGGCCGGGTAATCGCGCTCGACTGCGTGAACGCGGTCAAGGACTATGCGCAAGGGCGTAAGCTGGTGGAGAACCGCAGCGCGCCCGATGTGGCGCAGTTGGCGGATACGGGCGTGGCGCTCAAGGAATTGGCGTAAGGCGCTGCGCTGCCCATCTTGCAGCATCGGCGACCACCGGATCAGGGTCGTCGCACAGCATCTCGACGGCTGCGTCCAAGCTTAAGTCCCCGGAATTGCCCGCAGCGATCAGGCAATTGCGCACGAAGCGGTTGCGCCCGATGCGCTTGATCGGCGAGCCGGCAAACAACCGCCGGAACCCCGCGTCATCCAGCGCCAACAATTCCGCCAACCTTGGCGCGGCTAGTTCCGCTCGCGGCAGGAATGCGCGGTTGGCGGCGGCAGCGTCGGCGAAGCGGTTCCATGGGCATACCGCCAGGCAATCGTCGCAGCCGTAGATGCGGTTGCCGACAGCGGCGCGGAATTCCTCCGGGATCGGTCCCTTGTGCTCGATTGTCAGGTAGCTGATGCAGCGCCGGGCATCGAGCTGACCGGGCGCTGGAAATGCGTCGGTCGGACAGGCGGCAAGGCAACGGGTGCAGGATCCGCAGAGGTCATCGTGGGGTGGGTCGGCGGGCAGCGCCAGCGTGGTGTAAATGCTGCCAAGGAACAGCCACGAGCCGTTCTGGCGGCTGACCAGGTTGGTGTGCTTGCCCTGCCAGCCCAGCCCTGCCGCCTCGCCCAGCGGCTTCTCCATCACCGGCGCGGTATCGACGAAGACCTTCAAGCCGATGTCGCCCAAGCCGCGCCGATTCGCCTCGGCCACCAGCCAGCGGGCCAGCGCCTTGAGCGCCTTCTTGACCGTATCGTGATAATCGCCGCCCTGGGCATAGACCGAAATGCGCCCGCGATCGGGGGCTTCCGCCAGAGCGAGCGGATCGTGGGCCGGGGCATAGCTCATCCCCAACGCAATCACGCTGCGCGCCTCAGGCCACAGCGTCTGCGGCGCCGCGCGCTGGTCCTTGCGCGCCTCCATCCACTCCATGGTGCCGTGGTGCCCATCGCCCAGCCATTGCCCTAACCGCTCGGCACGTTGCGTATCCGGCGCAGCATCGGCCACCCCGAACGCCACGAACCCCAGCCGCCCCGCTTCGGCTTCCAGATCGCGCTTCAGATCGGTCAGTGTTGACGAATTAACCAATCTTGCTGTCGCTCCCGTTCATCCCTGCTAGGTAGGCGGGGGATGATGAAGCACGAGCTAGGCGCGCCCGCCGCAGGCGGCAACCCGGACTCTGGAGCGAGCGGCAACTTGAGCGGGGTCGCCCTCGCCATCGAGGCGCGCGGGCTGGTCAAGCGGTTCGATGGGTTCACCGCGGTCGACGGGATCGATCTGGAGGTTCCGGCAGGGACGATCTTCGGCGTGCTCGGTCCCAATGGCGCGGGCAAAACCACCACATTGCGGATGCTGCTGGGGATCATCGACCCCGACGAGGGCTTGCGCCGCACCCTGGGCCATGAACGCCCGCACGAAATCGCCCACCGCATCGGTTACCTGCCCGAAGAGCGCGGCCTCTATCCCGCGATGAAGGCGTTCGAGGCGATCGCGTTCCTCGGCCATTTGCGCGGGGTGCCGCTCAAGGACGGGCGTAAGAGAGCGAAGGCGATGCTTGAGGAATACGGCCTCGGCTACGCCGCCGAGCGTCAGATCCGCCAGCTATCCAAAGGCATGGCTCAAACCGTCCAACTACTTGGCACACTGATCCACGAACCCGATCTGGTGATCCTCGACGAACCGTTCTCGGGCCTCGACGCGATCAACCAGGGCAAGCTGGAAGAGATGATCCGGGGGCTGGCCGCACGCGGCACGACGGTGATCTTCTCGACCCACGTGATCGCCCACGCCGAGCGATTGTGCGAACGGATCGCAATCATCGCCGGGGGCAAAGTGCCGTTCACCGGGCTGGTCAGCGAAGCGCGCGACCGCCTGCCGCAGCAAGTCCGCCTCGAACTGGCGCAAGATGACGGTCCCTGGCGCGATGCTTTGCCCGCCGATGCCCGCCGCGAGGGCGCAATCTGGCATTTCAGCTTGCCGCCGGGCGGGGTCGAGCCGCTGTTGCGCGCACTGATTGAGGGCGAGGCGGGCATCCTTTCGCTGTCGATCGAGCGCCCGGGCCTGCACGATGCTTTCGTGGCGATTGCCGGGGAGGCCGCCGCCAAGGCGCTCGCAGAAGACAAAGTCGAGGAGGTCCGGCGATGACCCGCACGATCCGCTCTGCCTGGGTCGTGGCCCGCCGCGATTTTGTCGCAGTGATCTATTCCAAGACTTTTCTGTTTTTCCTTCTCGGCCCGCTGTTCCCGATCCTGGTCGGCGGGCTGGCCGGGGGCATCGGGGCCCAGGTTCAGAGGTCGATGGACGAGCCGCAAATCGGCCTGGCGATGGGGGCCGCAGACAATCTCGCGATCGGCTATGCCCGCGACCGGATGGTCAACCGGATGGGCGGAAGGGTCCCCGAGTTCGTCAAGTTGCGGGACGTTTCGCCCGGCGATGGCTTCGATCCCGAGAGCGAAATGCGCAAGGGGCGAGAACGGCTGTCGGCCGTCCTCAGCGGCACGCTCGAGCATCCGCGCCTGACCGGAACCCAGGAACGCGTGGACAACTGGGACGGCATGATCGCAACGCTGGCGGCCGTCGCACGTTCTCCGTCGAGCCTTGAGATACCGGAAGTCGAAACGACGATCCTTGCCTCCAGTGCCGCCAAGGTGAAGACCGGGCGCATCGCCACCGCGCAGGCCGGGCAGACGATACTGTTCCTGCTGACGATGCTGCTGGCGGGGATGGTGCTGTCCAATCTGGTCGAGGAAAAGGGCAACAAGATCATCGAGGTGCTCGCCGCGGCGATACCGATGGACGCGTTGTTCCTGGGGAAGCTGTTTGCCATGCTGGGGGTTAGCCTGGTGGGGATCGCGGTGTGGTTCGCGGCGGGGGGTCTGGTGGTCGCGATCGGCGGCCAGGCACTGCCGACGCTGCCGGTGCCTGCGGTCGGGTGGCCATTGTTCTTCGTCCTGGGCTTCCTCTATTTCGCGATGGCGTACCTCCTTCTCGGTTCGCTGTTCCTCGGGATCGGCTCGATGGCGGCGACGGTGCGCGAGGTGCAGACGCTGTCGATGCCGGTGACGATGCTACAACTGCTGGTGTTTTTCTTCGCCGCCTTCACCGTGCCGCAAATCGGCAACTGGATCGAGCTGACGGCGACGATCATTCCGTTCAGCTCGCCGTTTGCGATGCTTTCGCGCGCGGCGCAAAGCGAAGCATTGTGGCCCCACGCCATCGCGCTGGTGTGGCAGGTGGTCTGCGTGGCCGCGATCATCAGGCTCGGCGCAGGAATATTCCGCCGCAGTGTGATGAAATCGGGCCAGTCGCGCGGCAGGCCGCAGCGCCGCTCGCTGTTCGCGTTGTTGCGCCGTCGCGATGCCCGGACTCTTGTTGACTCGCGTGTAGGTTTGGCGGGATAAGTTGCAAAACGATAACCGTCCTTCGGTGCTGCAGGACTGGGAGATTACCTGAAATGGCTACTCAGTTGGCGCCCGATGCGCCCGTCACTTACCGCACCTCGCCGACCGCGATGGATATGCTCGACGAATGGTTCCGCGCCAATCCGCAGGCCGCCCCCGTCCATTCGCATCCGTGGGACGTCAGCCGCTCGGACATTTATGTCGAGGACCGCTGGCAGCCGATTTTTGCCGAGATGCGCGCCCAGGCGCCGGTCAACAAAGTCACCGGTACGCCGTTCAAGGATTACTGGAACGTCACCACGATCAAGACCATCCAGCACGTCGAATCGCTGCCCGAGCTGTTCTCCTCCTCATGGGAGCACGGCGGAATCACCATCGGCGAGCGTCCCGAAACGATCGAGGAAGCATTCCAGCTTCCGATGTTCATCGCGATGGACCGGCCGCAGCACACCGGCCAGCGCCGCACCGTCGCGCCCGCCTTCACCCCCGCCGAGATGGAGCGGATGAGCGCGGAAATCCGCCAGCGCACCGGCGAAGTTCTCGACGGGCTGCCGTGGGGCGAACGGTTCGACTGGGTCGAACGGGTGTCGATCGAACTGACCACCGGCATGCTGGCGCTGCTGTTCGGCTTTCCGTGGAAGGATCGCCACCTGCTGACCTACTGGTCGGACTGGTCGGGCGATACCGAGATCGGGCTGGTGCCCGAGCTCATCACCTACCGCCACGAAATCCTGCTCGAGATGGGTCACTATTTCCAGCAGCTGTGGCACGAGCGGCTCAACGCCGAACCCGCGCCCGACCTGATCTCGATGATGATCCATTCAGACGCGATGAAGGACATGGGATTCAACGAGTTCGTAGGCAACCTTGTGCTGCTGATCGTTGGCGGCAACGACACCACGCGCAACACCATGTCGGGCATCGTCAAGGCGCTCGACGATTTCCCCGACCAGCGCGCGCTGTTCGAGAGCGACCCCTCGCTGATCCCCAACGCGGTGCAGGAATGCATCCGTTACGTCACCCCGCTGGCGCACATGCGCCGCACCGCGACCGCCGACACCGACCTCTTCGGACACCAGATCAAGCAGGGCGACAAGGTCGTGCTGTGGTACATATCGGCCAACCGCGACGAGACGGTGTTCGACAACCCCGACAAGCTGGACATCACCCGCAACAACGCGCGGCGGCACCTGGCGTTCGGCTATGGCATCCACCGCTGCGTGGGCGCGCGGCTGGCCGAGCTCCAGCTCAAGATCCTGCTCGAGGAAATGCACAAGCGGCGGATGCGCGTTAAGGTTACAGGCAAGATCGAGCGGGTACGCGCGAACTTCGTCCACGGCTTCCGCAAGCTGGAGGTCGAGCTGGAAAAGTTCTGACGGAGAACCCGATGCCCCACGCCCGCCGCAGCTTCCTCGCCTGGCTGGGAACCGTCAGCGCCCTGTCCTTCGCCTCGGCTTGTGGCGCGGCGGCGCCGGCCAAGGCCAAGACAAAGTCATTTCCAGTTACCCGCACCGATGCCGAATGGCGCAAGCTGCTGACGCCGCGGCAATACACTATACTGCGCAAGCACGGCACCGAGCGTCCTGGATCGTCGCCCTTGAACAAGGAGCAGCGCAAAGGCACCTTCGTCTGCGCTGCGGATCGCAATCCGCTTTATTCGAGCGCGACCAAGTTTGAGAGCGGTACCGGCTGGCCCAGCTTCTGGAAGCCGCTACTAGGCGCGATCGGTACATCGATCGACCGGTCGTTGCTGATGGAGCGGACCGAAGTCCATTGCGCCAAGTGCGGCGGGCATCTCGGTCACGTGTTCAAGGACGGCCCGAAGCCGACGGGGCTGCGCTATTGCATGAACGGCGACGCGATGCTGTTCGTGCCCGGATAACCTCCAGTCCGATCAGCGCAATGCCAGCTCGGCGGCATAAGTCGGGGCGGCCAGGAGGCCCAGGATCAAGGGCGCCGTGGTGGCAAAGGCCAGGACTACTGCGGTCAACGCCAGAGCGCGGCGGCCAGTGCGGCGCGAATTGCGTGCACTTCTGATCCATTCGCGCATCTGCCAGCCGATCGGAACCGCGGCCAGTGCACTGGCCGCGGCGGCGGCGCGGGCGTCGAACGCTGTGACGATGCCCGCTATCAGCATCAGGATCGCATAATCGGTCCACCACCGCCGCAGCCAGTCGCCCGCGGGCGCAATCAGGCGCAGTGCGGCGACGAGGGCCATCAGCAGCAAACCCAGCGCCTGCATTGCGAAGATCGCGCCCCCGCGCCACAGCGGCTCGGCCCCGGTCAGGCCAAGCGCCGGAGCGACCGTGCAGCCCGGCGTGTAAGTGTAAAGCAACAACGCCGCTCCGCCCGCGGCGGTCATCATGCCGCCCACGGTAAAGCCGCGCGGATGCGGTTCGAACAAGGCCACGACGTTCAGTATCCCCGCCATCCACGCGAACCCGGCAAGGTGTGCGGTCCCCAGCGCGCCGCACGCGGGCGGCATCCCCGCAGCCCATTTCACGGTCAGGATCGCCGCGGTGACCGCGGTCAGCGCGTGGAGAGTATGAACCAGCCACCAGCGATCGACGCGATTGCGCAGCCATTTGATCGCCGTGATGGCCGCGAAGCCCAGCGCCAGCACCATCCCGTCGAGCGACAGCGCCAGCCAGCAGGCCAGCGCAGCGCCGGTCGCCCATCCGCCCAATCGCGCCTCTCGCGCCATCAGCCCGTTGAGAGCGATCAATAGGCACATCGCCTGGAGTCCGTGATGATCGAGCGCGACCGGACGCAACGCCATCATCAGCGGAACCGCCACCGCACAGGCGAGGCAGGCCAGACCGGCGATTTCCTCGTCGAACACGCGGAACGCGATGCGCCCGACGAGCAGCATGACGCATCCCAGAGTAAGCGCCGATACCAGGGCCGTCAGGCCCCAGGGGTGAAGCGCAGTTACCGGAGAAATCCAGCCGACCACTGCGGTGGCGAATACCTGGAGCAACGTCACGCCCAGCCAGATCGCAACCACTCGGCCGACCAGTTCGGCAGGCAGTCCCGGTCGGCGGCGATCACGGATGATCATTGCCCGTGCCACGGTGGCGCGATTGGGCGACGGTCCTCGTTTGCGGCTGCTGTGCGGTACCCGGCCATACCCATTCCCCCACCGGCAGGAAGCCATAGCGAAGCTGCCAGGTTGTTTACATACAGGGTTACCGATCGGTTAACCCTGCGCTCGTGGCCCGGCGAAGTGCCGAATCCCATTCGACCGCGGCCATCGGGCTGGCCGATGCGGTCGTAAGCCGGGCAGCCAGGCGAGCGAGGTCGTCGAACCGAAAGGTCTGTTCGAAGATCAGGCCATATAGCGGGCGGCGGCGCCAGCGGACGCGGGCCGTCAGTTCAGGCAGACTGTCGCCTTTGATCCGGATGCGTTCGTCTATCGCTAGGTATTCGTCGCTCACGATGCACGCGCCGTGCTGGGAAATGTCGACGATCAACGCTTCGCTGCGTCGGGCTCCGGCAAACACTGCGACTTCCAGCTTGAGTCGCAATCGGACTGGACGCTTTCGCCTTCCTGCGGGGCCTTCGGCCAGCAACTGCTCCAGCGCGACCGGATTGCTGAAGCGGAAACCTTTGATTTCCCCGTTTTCCCAAACCTTTTCGACCTGATGGCGCTCGCCGCTCGACAGCTCGATGGAGTAGTCCGCGTCGGGCGGCAGCGGATGAAATGTCCTGACCTTCAAACCATCGCGCGAAACATCGCGGACCACCACGAGGAATTCGCCCTCACCCGCAACAAGCTTGGCGGCGCGGATGAGAAGGGTGAGTCGAGGCGCCTGACGCTGCTCCCCGGTCGGGGAACCTTCGTCCCAACCGACCTTCGCAGGAACTTCGCCTAACGGCCCGAACGACTGTGACTGCGAGCATTTCATGGTTCGATGGATCTCCGCTCTTCGCCAATAACCGCACCGGGGTGCCGAAAGTTCGCTGCGGTAGTTAGCCTGCCGATCGTTAAATCGCCGAAACGTCGCACTCTGTATTTGCACGGATAGACCCGACCGCGCCTGCGTGGCGCCAGAGGTCAGATCGATTGGCGCTACTGAATGGGAATCCAGCCGGCAGCGGTTTGACTAATTCTTGATTTGAACTATCTCTCACCTAGAAATCGCGGACGGGGGTCATTGGAGGATAGCAATGCAAGGCAATTTTCGGGGCGGTTCCACCAGCCGCTGGCTTGGCGCTGCGTTGCTTTGGGTGCTGGGTGTCACCCCGCTGCTGGCGGCGGACTCCAACATCGTCAAAACGCGGGTCGCCGGATACCGCGAGATCGGCGCGGCGTTCAAGGCAATCAACGACCAGCTGCGATCGGGCACGCCGCAGCCCTACCTGCTGCAGGTTTCCGCTCGCGAGATCGCCAATGGCACGCGCGAGCAGTACCGCTGGTTCCCCGCCGGCAGCGGTCCCGCACCGGGGGTCAAGACCCGCGCCAAGGTCGCGATCTGGGGGCAGCCCGCCAAGTTCAAGGCGCTGCAAGACAATTTCGCAGCCAAAGCGGGCGCGCTGGCCGCGGCCACCAAAGGCAAGGATGCCGCACGCATCCAGGCTGCGGCCAAGGCTCTGGGCGCTGCCTGCAAGGCCTGCCATACGGTTTATCGCGAAGAGGAAGACTGAAATCTTGAGGGAGAAGATCCCCATATCCGTTTCACGCCGAAACTTGCTGGGCCTGATCGCGCTCGCCCCTCTCGGCATCGCAAGTGCGCGGGCGCAAGTCGCGCCCGCTTGCTTCGATCCCGCAGCGCTGCCGGCGAGCCAGAAAGGAATCCGCAAGGCGCTGGGTTTCCAAAATGTTTCGTCCAATCCGGCCAGACACTGCGCCGCCTGCGCGTTCTTCGCCATGACCAAGCCTGCGAATTGCGGAACTTGTGCGCTGCTCAGCGGCGGACCGGTCAGCGCCGCCAGCGTGTGCAATTCGTTCGCCAAGAAGGGCTGAGGTGGAGGACGCCGCCGCGCGCCGCTATGTCTGGGACTTGCCCACCCGGCTGTTCCACTGGGGAATCGTCGTCCTGCTCGGCTTCTCGTGGTGGTGCGCCGAGACCGGGCGGATGGAGTGGCACTACAGATCGGGGCTGACGCTATGCGCTCTGGTGTTGTTCCGCCTGGTATGGGGCTTCACGGGGTCGAGCACCGCGCGGTTTTCCGGCTTCGTCAAAGGACCGCGCACGGTTTGGCGCTATGTTCGCCAGAAAGATGGCGAGACGCAGCCGTTGCCCCTCGGCCACAATCCTATCGGCGGGTGGAGCGTGCTGGTGCTACTCGGCTTGTTGACCCTGCAGATCGTCACCGGACTGTTCGCGGTCGATCTCGACGGTCTCGAATCGGGGCCGCTTTCCTACCTGCTCGACTTCGACCGGGGCCGCACCGCAGCGCTGATCCACGAGGTTTCGTTCAACGTATTGCTCGCGGTCTCCGCGATCCACGTGCTGGCGATCCTGTTCTACCTTGTGGTCAGGCGCCGCAACCTGACCTGGGCCATGGTCTCGGGCTATCAGCGTGATGGCGGCGGCGAAGGCCTTGTCCGGGCTCCATTGTGGCGCCTGGTCCTGGCGATCGTGATTGCCTTGACGGTGGCCTACGCGGTTTCCGCCGGTTTCCGGTTTTGAAGGTGGGCACAAAGCTAGAGGGTTCCGGCGTGCTGAGCGACAAGGAAATCGCCTACTTTTGTTCGGTCATCGGGGTCGCGCCGCGGCAGCTGGCGGGGGCGAGCGAAGCTGTGACCAGCGAGTTCGATCTCGGCCCCCGCGGGCCGTGGATGCTGGGGATGATCGAGGTAGGGATCGATTCGCCTTCCGGTCTGGCCGACGCTTTGCGGATCGGCCGCAGCCTGGCAACGACCGAACTCAATCGCCTGAGCGATGCCGGGCTGATCGAAGCCCGGCGCGTCGCAGACGATGGCCGGCGCTCGCGTCTGGCCCTTACAGCGCGCGGACGCGAGGCCAATGACCGTCTGCGCCACGCGTTGGCCGCGTTCATCGGCCAACGCGTGGGTCACTACTCGCACGACGAGTTGATGCTGTGCGCGCGCATCCTGCGCGACCTTGCGGGCGGCGCACCCCAATTTACGGAATTGCCCGAGACGCCTTGAACAGGCGAATGGGTTTGACTGATTCATAAATTGAACTATCGTGGCGGCGAGCTGGAAGCAAGCCACTGTGGAGAGGTTGCGGCGATGACGGTAACCGGGGCAGATCGTGCCGGATGTGCGCGTCTAGGAATTATCGGGTGCGCCCTAGCCCTCGGGACCTTGACGCCAGCAAGCGCCGCTGCCCAGCCAATCGACCTCCCCATCGTGCCGGCAACCACGACGTCCTTTCCCCCGGGCGTCACCGTGGCCAAGACGCCGACCGGCCCTGTCTATGTCGATGCCAGGGGCCGCACGCTCTACGGACTCGATATGCGCACGCTGATCCGCTGGAGCGCGGACGCAGCGCTCTATTGCCAGGACCGGTGCGCCGAGTGGCAGCCGCACCTCGCCCCGCCCGGCACGGCAGCCAACATCGCGTATCCGCAAGGCTTCGGCAATCGACTGCGCCAGTCGATCGCTTCTGGCACGCCGCCACCTGATGAGTCGCCAACCGCTGCCAAAACCAGCCTGAATCCATTCTACCGCGATCCGCTGAGGGCACCCGACTGGACCGTGATCGCCGGGCCTGCCGGGCCGCAGTGGGTCTACAAGGGCTGGCACATGGTTTACGTCCGCAGGGGCGATAGCCGGGCCTCAACGCGCTATGACGGGGCCGAAAACCTCACCTGGAATACGCTCAAGTTCGTGGCCCCAGTACCCCGGGTCGAAGCGCCCGCGGGCGTCCGCGCCTTGCTGGCCGATGGGGCTTATGTGTTTGCCGACACGGACGGGCACGCGTTGTTCACCGGAACTTGCGCCGCACGGTGCACCGAATGGAAGCCGCTGGCTGCGGGCATGGCGAATGCAGGAATGGGAGGGTGGAAGGTATCGAACCTGGGTGACCGTCCGCAGTGGACCTATCGCGGAAGCCCGGTGTTCGTCAGCCAGGAAAGCGAACCCGGTCGCGTTCCGGCCGATGGACAGGTGCTGCGGCCATGATGCGCGATCGCGTGACCCGGCGCCTGCGGGGCATGAACCTGCTGGGCCGCATTGCGATTGGCACCGGAGCATTCGGACTCGGGCTTTACGGGATCGCGCCGCTCATTCCCCCGCTGGACTCGCCCGTCATCGGCCAGCCGGCGCAATCCCACCTGCCCGCACCGCCTGCCGATGGGGTCATGGGCTTCGTGGTCAGCAGCTTCATCCCGCCGATCGTCCCAGGCAAAGAGGCCTGCCCCAGCGGTCCCTCGCCCAAGTTGCGCGACGTCTATCTGGCGGGACTACCGGCGGAGGAGCGCGCGCGGCTGCTGCGCAAGGAGAACGCCAAGGAGCTCGAACGCAACTGGAAGCTGACCGCGTTCGGGCCGGACGATACCAACGTCTGCTCACAGCCCGACCGCTTCGACCGCCCAATGCTGAGCACGGTGCAGAGCGAACTGGCGATCGGGCTCGACCTCGACCGCGGGCGCGGCGAAGGTTGCGCGCACGACGAGTTCACCTCGCCCTCGGGCGCACCAGGTATCGACAACCAGGAATACCGCGTGATGGGCTGCAAGCTCGAATGGCGCGGCCTGGACGGGATGCAGAGCGACCTTGCGGTGGGAACCAGGCAGTTTCACGCCTCGGGCGAATGGACCCAGGTAATCCTGCTGCGCGGTGTGGACAGCCTCGAGAACGACGAAGATGTCGAGGTGATCTATGGCAACACGCCCGATCGCCCGTTTGTAGACAGCAAGGGCAACTTCCTGCCCGGCGCGAGCTTTACGATCAGTGACAAGCCCCCGCGGCATCGCAACACGCTCAAGGGCCGCATCGCCAACGGCGTACTGACCACCGTCCCGGCGCGGATCGAACTGACCGCGACCTGGGGCCAAGGTGGCGCGCGCGACATCCGCGGCAACCGCGGCAAGTACGATTTTCACGAGGGGATGTTGCGCCTGACGTTTCAGCGGGACGGCACCTTGCAGGGCCTTGTAGGAGGCTATCGTCCGCTGTTCGATGCCATACTCAGCCCCGCGCTGGGGGGCGCGGGATCAGCGATCGTCGCGGGGATCGACTGCGCCGCCGAGCTCAAGACCTTGCGCAAGTACGCCGACGGACTGCGCGACCCCAAGACCAGGCAGTGCAACGGGATTTCCTCGGCGATGCAGCTCAGCGCGGTCTCCGCCTTCGTTAACGACGTGAAGCCCCGCCAGATGAGTTCGGCGAAGTGATCGCGCTTGGACGGATTGCGTTGGCCGCGGCAGCGGTGCTGGCGATCGGCTCTGGCTTGAATGTGAAAGGTATCGGCGCTGCGGAACTGTCGGATGCTGCAGCGTTTACCGAGCCAGCCGAACGGATCGTCGCGCTGCGTCGGCTGACCGAGGCGCAGTACCGCAATTCGATCGCCGATATCTTCGGTCCGGAGATCGCGGTCGCCGGGCGTTTCGAGCCGATCGTCCGCCCGATCCACGAACTCATTTCGAGCGGCGCGGCGGGCGCGGCGATCTCGCCCGCGGGGCTCGAACAGTTCGACGCGATGGCGCGCAACATCGCCGTGCAAGTGTTCGACGCGAAACATCGCGGCCAGTTCGTCCCCTGCACGCCCAAGGTCGAGGTCGCCGCCGATCCGGCTTGCGCCGAACAAACCCTTGCCCCACTCGGCCGCTACCTGTTCCGCCGTCCCCTGACCGCGCCAGAGCTGGCGTTTTATGGCAGGCTGGCCAACCAGGCGGCGGCAGCTACCGGATCGTTCCACAAGGGACTAGAACTGGCGCTGGCGACGATGCTGGTCTCGCCCAACTTCCTCTACATCGTCGAGACCGCGCGGCCCGATCCCAACCGTCCGGGCGATCTGGTGCTCGACGACTGGTCACGCGCGGCGCGGCTCAGCTTCTTGCTATGGAATTCCACCCCCAACGAGGCGCTTTTGACCACCGCCGCGCAAGGACGGCTGAGCGACGATGCAGAACTGGCACGGTTCGCCGAGCGAATGGTCGGCTCGCCGCGGTTCGAGGCTGGGGTGCGCGCGTTCTTCGCCGACATGCTGCTGTTTGAGAAGTTCGACGCATTGGCCAAAGACGCGATCGTCTATCCCTATTTCAACAGCGACGTCGCCAAAGCCTTGCCCGAGCAGCTGCTGCGCACGATCGTCGATCAGGTGCTGACCCGCGACGGCGATTATCGCGACCTGTTCACCACCAACCGGACCTTCATGAACCGCCCGCTGGCTTCGCTATACCAGGTCCGGGTTCCCGCCAGCGCGGGTTGGGTTCCCTACGAATTCCCCCCCGAAGCCGGGCGCTCCGGGCTGCTCGGGCAGGCCGGGTTCCTCGCGCTCTATTCGCATTCTGGACGCAGCTCGCCGACTTTGCGCGGACGCGCCGTGCGCGAGCTGCTGTTGTGCCAGCCGGTCCCCGATCCCCCCGGCAACGTCAACTTCACCGCGGTTCAGGACACCACCAACACCGCGATGCCGACCGCGCGGATCCGCCTGTCGGCCCACGCCACCGATCCGGTGTGCAAGGGCTGCCACGCGATCACCGATCCGTTGGGGCTATCATTCGAGAAGTTCGACGGCGCGGGGATGTTCCGCACGGTCGAGAACGGCGCGCCAATCGACGATGAGGGGGCGATGGACGGGGCGGCGTTCTTCGGCGTGGCCGGACTGGGCCAGGCGATGGCGCAGAACCCGGCGGCGGGCCAGTGCGTGGCGGGGCGCGCGCTCGAATATGCCAGCGGCCACGCGGTCGATCAGGAAACTGACCGGATCGAGGCGCTTGCCGGGAAATTCGCGGCCCAAGGCTACAAGATCCGCGCACTGTTCCGCGAGGTTGCCGCCTCGCCCGACAGCTACCGGATCAGGAGCAAGCCGATCGACGCCGGGGCCACCCGCGTCAGCATGAATAAGGCGGAGCAGAGCAATGGCCTATGATCTGACGCGCCGCGGCGCGCTTCGCGGAATGGTCAATGGCGCTGCCGTATTGGTCGGCGTGCCGCTACTCGATGCCTTCCTCGACGGCAACGGCACCGCGCTGGCGGCAACCGGCGGCGCGCTGCCGGTGCGCTTCGGTACGTGGTTCTGGGGCCTGGGGGTCAACCCGCCGCGGTGGTATCCGACCAAACCGGGTGCAAACTACGACATTCCGGAAGAGCTTGTTCCGATCACGCCGTTCGCCAAGAAAATCAACATCTACGGCAACTTTAACGTGCCGCTCGACGGAGCGCCCAACCTGCCGCACATCAGCGGGGGCGCGGCGGTGCGCACCGGGCGCGCGCTGACCGCCGACCGCGGGCTGCCGGGGGAATCGTTCGACGTCACCATCGGCGACCGGATCGGCACGCGCAGCCGGTTTCGCAGCCTCGAGCTGTCCGCCTCGGGCGATGCGCGCAATTCGTTGAGCGGACGCGGCGGCGGCAACCTCAACCCTTCCGAGGGATCGCCGTCGGCGTTCTATGAGCGGCTGTTCGGCGCGGGATTCAAGGATCCCAACAGCGCGAGTTTCACCCCCGATCCGCAAGTCATGGCGCGGCGCAGCGTGCTGTCCGCGGTGAGCGAGCAGCGCCACGCGCTCGAGCGCAGCGTCGGCGCCGACGACCGCGCCAAGCTCGACCAGTATTTCACCTCGGTCCGTCAGCTCGAGAATCAGCTCGAGGTCGAACTGACCAAGCCCGATCCTTTGCAGTCTTGCATGGTGCCGCCCAAGGTAACCGACAAACCCGTCAGCGCCGAGATCGAGACGGTGATAGCCAATCACAAGATGATGACCGAGCTGCTCGTCATGGCGCTCGCCTGCGACCAGTCGCGGGTGTTCAACATGATGCTCAACAACGGCGCCTCGTCGCTCACTCGGATTGGCAGCACGATCACCCACCACCAGCTGACCCACGAGGAAGTGCTCGACCAGAAGCTCGGCTACCAGCCCGAGGCGACTTACTTCCTGACCCGGATCATGGAGGCGTGGGGCGATTTCGTCGGCGCGCTCGACAGGGTGAAGGAGGGCGACCGCACGCTGCTCGACAACACCCTGGTGTTCGCGCACTCGGAGTGCGAATTCGCCAAGTTCCACACGATCGACAACCTCCCGATGATGACCGCGGGCAGCGCGGGCGGGCGGCTGAAGACCGGCATCTATGTCGACGGCGCTGGGTCGCCGATCAGCCGCCTCGGGCTGACGATGCAGCAAGTGATGGGCGTTTCGGTGGACACCTGGGGCACACAGAGCATGCAGACCAACCGCGCGGTGACCGAGGTCATGGTCTGAGCCGACCCGGACCGCCAGCCTAAAGCCCCAGCCGAACTCCCGCCCACAGCGTTCGCGGAACGCCAAGGTCGATCGAGCCCGCCTGGTTGCGCGTGACGATGCGCTCGCCGGTCAGGTTCTCTCCGCGCAGCACCAGCGAGAATCCTCGGGCGAGTGGAATCCTGGCGAAGGCGTCGATCGTGGTGGTGGCGGGGAGCGCGTCGGTTTCGAGGTCGCCCTCGAACTGGCGGCCGGTGCGGCGCAGCGTGGTGGCGAGCAGCCAGCCCTGCGCCAGCGCCCACGACAGCGTGCCGCTAGCGGCAACCTTCGGAGTCTGCGCCGGGCGTTTTCCGTCGAGAGTGGCGCTGGCGCCGCTGGCCTCGACCTCGGCGTCGGTCAGCGCCAGTGAGCCGTCGAACGCCAGCGTACCCACACTCCATTGTGCGCCCAGTTCCAGCCCGCGCGCGTGCACCGCATCGACATTGCGGCGTTCGCGCACATTGGTAGCAATGGTCACGTTGGCGATCGCGTTTCGTACCCGGTTGTCGAACGCGGTGGCCGAGAAGGTCACGGCAGGCGAAGGGACGAAGTCGATCCCGCCCTCGAACCCGCGCAACCGCTCGTTGCGCAAGGCGGCGTTCGCGCGGGTGGTCACGGGGAACACCACGAACGGGCGGTAAAGCTCGTTGAGCGTGGGCAGGCGCAACCCGGTATAGCCCGCGCCGCGCAGCTGCACCCCGCTGCCAAGCTTGGCCACTGCGCCGCCCCGAAGGCTTACGTCCCAGCCAGAACGATCGGCAAAGACGTTGCGGGTGGTGACCCTCCCTGCCGCGTTCGTCTCGCGGAAATGGCCGTTGCGGATCGTCCAGCGATCGGCGCGAAACCCGCCGGTCAGCACCACCGGGATGCCAAGAAACCCGGGTGTCCAGTCGTTCTGCGCGAACAGCCCGAGATCGCCGTTGCGCCCGCCCGCGCGGCGGCGCGCGGTGACGAGGCCGGTGACCGTGCTGTAGGCCTCTTCCTGCAGCTCCCCGCTGGCGAGCCGGTAGTCGATCCCCAGCCGTGCGACGTGATCGCCGCCCAGCGGCGGGCGAACCTCGATCTTGCCGCCGAGCCCGGTCGAGGGCGTGCGCCGCTGGTCGAGCGTCCTTCGAAAACTGGTCGAGCTGATCACGATGTTCGAGAAATCGCGCGCCTGGACATAGCCCAGCGCATCGAACTTCCAGAGTCCCCGGCCGACCAGGCGAACGCTGGCATCCTGCCCGCTGCTCGCCGTGTCGGCGCCCTTGAAGCGTAGCGTGCGCTGATCGTCGAAGACCAGCCCGCGCACTTGCAGTTCGAGGGTATCGGTCAGCGGGGCGACGGCGCGGATTCCGGTCGACCAGCTATCGTATTGCGCCCGCGCGCTGGCGGCCACGCGCTGAGCCCTGGGCGTCGTCCAGAACCCGTCGCTCCGGTCCCAGCGGCCGCTGACCACCGCGAAACCCTGCCCCAGGCGCGGCGCAAATGTTGCTGAAGCCTCGGTCGATCCGCGATCGTCGACGAGCAGTCCGCCGCTTGCCAGGCCCAGTTCGCTTGCGCCCGCGCTTTCCAACTCGATCGTCCCGGCGACCGCGCCCGCGCCGAATGCGCCCGAACCGCCGCCTCGGGTGACGCGGACCGACGCCAGCCGTTCGGGCGCCAGCGCGCTGAACGGAATGAAGCCGAAGAACGGGTCGGCCATCGGCACCCCGTCGAGCAGGACCAGGCTGCGACTGGTGGCGTTGCCCCCCAGCGCGCGCAGCGTGACGCCTTGCGCCGAAGGGTTCGACGAACGGCTGTCCGAGCGGCGGAATTGCTGGAACCCGGCGACCGAAGCGAGCACGTCCTCGATCCGCCCCGATGCGGCGCGCAGCAGCGCCTCTCGGTCGATCCGCCTGACGTCGTAGGCGGGGGTTGCCGGGGTCTCCTCGAGCCCGCGTCCGCTGACGACGATCGGCGCGGAGGGCTCTGCGGCCTCATCCTCGGCCGAGGCGGGGGCAGCGATCAACAGAAGTGGCAGGGTCAGAATGGCAATGTGGCGCATATGTGCGTTTGGCGATCCGGATGGCAGGCGATCTCGAGAAACAAAGAGTCTTTTCGACGTGGGCGATGCGCGACGCAATCCGAAGCGAGCCGGTCGTCACCGATTCTCCTGCTTTTTGGGGAAAGTACAGGAGAAAAACCGATCCTAAGAGCAGAACTGGCGTTGTCGCTGGCTTCCACATTGGGCGAGCAGCCAACGACCGCGGACCAGCGCTCATCCGCTCGGGGTTGGGGGCGTCGAAAAACTACCCGCGATTCGGCGAGGTGGGCGAAACTAGCCGGACCATGTCTGTGTCCCCTTCGCCGAGACCGTCCGAGCAATTGTGCATCCGGCCCAATGCCCTGTGGGTGGTCGACTTTACCTATGTCCACATCTGGGCCGGGTTCGTCTACGTCCCCTTCGTGATCGACGCCTTCGCTCGCCGGATCGTCGGGTGGAAGGTCCGCACCTCAGCCACGGCGGGCTTCTTGCCGGATGCCCTGGAGCAGGCGAATGTCCGCCGGTCTACGGTCCCAAAAAGACGCTCTACAGCCGCTTCGTGCGCTGGGCGGAGCGCGGGAAATGGGAGGACATCTTCAGCGCGCTGGCCGTGGCCGGAAGGCAGCAACGTCATTCGCTTTGACTGAATCACTGCCCCCGAGCCGGGAAGCCTGGAAACGTTCAGCTTCGGGACAAAGGCACGCCAAGGAAAAATTCTTTCGGGCAAAATGCATCCTGTGAAACCGGTCAAACGTAACTACCACGCAGGGTATTCAACACTCACCTAAATTGGCCACCCTGTGCCGTCCTCAATCGCCCATAAATGGGCGCTTTTGGCTGGCCGTGTCTCCTTCCTGAAAGGCAATTACCGATGATCTCCAAGAAGATGGGCCTTCCCCTCGCCGCTGCTTGCATCGCCTTCGGCGCGACGGCGGCTAATGCCGAAACATTTGCGACGATGGGCGCGATCCCGGCGAAGCAGCTGTCGACCACACAAATGATGGCGATCGAAGGTAAGCAACACGTCTACTTTCTGGTCGAAAGCCGTGGCGTCGAGTTGCCTGCCCAAGGCGAGGCGGCAAGCCTTCGCTGTCAACCTTGGCCCTATCTTCGATCTTGTGAACTTCGATCCGATCAACATCCCCCAGAGCGACGCGAACCAGGAACTCATCGGGAAAAAGAACGTCACCAGCATTGCGATGGAAGTGCCGATCGCTTGCCTGACGGGAACCGGCAATGGCGTGATCGGCGTGTGGAGCACCGCAAGCCTGCCGCAAGCGCGTATATTGCGACCGACCGCAAGCTATGCAGCGCCCGCAAACAATGGCGGCGCTTTTGTCCAGGTCTCGCGCCTCGGCATGCCGTTGGTCAACGAGGTCGTGATCGGATTGCCGCAGAAGGATCTCTTCAACGGCGCGAAGCCCACCCAGGACGGGGCGCTGGCTGATTTCGTGACGAATCCCACCTTTCCCGCGATCTTGGAGAAGCTGTTCGGGACAAAGGCGCCGACCAATTTCCCGCGCAATGATCTGGTTGCGACGTTCCTTACGGGAATTGCCACCCTCAATCAGATGAGGACCGTGACGGCTTCCGAAATGTTGCGGCTCAATACTGCGATCAATCCAACCCCACAGGCTTCGCAGAGTCCGTTCGGCGTGGCGGGCGACGATCTGGCAGGCTTCCCCAACGGCCGTCGCCCTGGTGACGATGTGGTCGATGTGGTCCTGCGCGTTGCCATGGGTCGGCTCTGCCATCCGGTGCCGATTGCCGGCAAGCCGACCGATCTTGGTCTTTGCACCCCAGCGCAGGCGCCATCGGGCTTGTTGGCCTTCACCGACGGTGCGCCATCGAGTGCGACCAGGACTATGGCTGCGTTCCCATACCTCAATCCCCCTCTGCGTGGCGCTCCGCGTCCCCAGAATCAGCCATGAAAGGTCGGACCATGATCGCACGAAATCTGTCGAAAGCCGCTCTACTTCTTTCGCTGGCCGCATTGGCGGGGTGTGGAAGTGGACGAGATCGTGACCCGGCTGCCGAAGCGCCTCCTCCGCCAACGATGATGCAAACCGTCCAGCAGCAGTTTGGCGATGCGTTTGCGGCGATCTTCAACGCCGACGCCAACTCGGAACCGGCCAATGTCGCCGCTGGCGATATTGTTCCGATTTCGTTCACGGCCGAGCCGGTGCCGATTGGATAACGGCAGCCGACAATGACGATTTGTGCAAACTTGCTTCTCCCCTGCCGTCCGGCCCACAAGCCGGGCGGCAGAGAGTGTTTGAGACATCCGCAGCTAGCGCTTGCGGTCGTAGCCGAAGGTCAGGCTCGAAAAAGTCGTGTCGAAATCTGCCTTGGGATCCCCACGGACGGGTTCCGACCAGACGACATTAATCAACCAGTTGCCCCGTTGCGGGACGCGAAAACTGGCACGACCGTTGGCGTCGGTTACCGCGCTGGCGAGCGGGCGCTCATCGAATTCGAGGCTGGTCAGCTTGACCGTCGCATTGGCGAGACGACGTCCGTTATACAGGACGTGGACCGGCAGCACCCCAGTTCCGCCGAGCGCATATGGGTTACGATCGGGGACGATTTCCAACTTGAGGCCAAGGGGCCGTACCACAATCGCTTGATTGGCCGGGGTCAGCGTTCCAACTTTGATCAAGGCCTTCGCCCTGCGGCTATAGCGTTCACGCCCCGCTGTTTCCGACTTTCCGCTGCGCCGACGCGTTTCGAGCACGCGGACGAGGCCTTCTTCCTTGGCAAATTCGGTGAACCGGCGGGCTGGCAGTTCGGAAAATGCATGGCTGCTTTGCATGGTCAGAATGTGGATCCCCGGGGTCGCAAAGGCAGCAACCAGATCTGCAGCTCCGCCGGAGCGCAAATCCCCCTTGCGATCTCGTCGACCGCCGGTCGAATAGCCGGCCAGCGCGACGATGCGGTTGAGGTCGACACCCCACCGCTGCCGATCCTTGCCATGGCCGACCAGGAACATAACCGCCAGAGGACGACCGACGGCAGTTTCGAAACCCGCGGGTTGCAGCCAAAAATCATGAGCGAGAGCCGGGGCGGCGGCCAAGACCAAACCAAAAGCGGCAATAGCGATCTTCATTTCTACTCCTTAAAACCATTCGTAACTGAATTTTACAACAACACGTTAAAAATATCAAAACAATTTTACACAATAATTGAAGGTTTTGTTTCTTCAATATATTCGGAATTGCGGCTTAGTCTCAAGATATTGTGTGGCTTCGGCTTGGCGCTTGTATCAGCGGAACCGGCATTGGCGCACGAAGGAACTGTGCTTGCGGGCGGTTTTGGAGCGGGCTTTCTGCATCCGCTATCCGGGCCAGACCATATGCTTGCGATGATTGCGGTCGGGCTATGGGGTGCAATTCTCGGGCGTCCGCTGCTGGTCGCACTGCCCACGCTCTTTCCGTTGGCGATGGCTTTCGGCGGCGTGCTGGGGATCGTCGGCATGGCGATACCCCCGGTCGAAATAGGGATCGCTGCGTCGGTTCTGGTGCTCGGCTTGATGATTCTGTTTGCGGTCCGTGCGGCGGTGCCCGTTGCGTGTGCGGTGGTTGCGGGCTTCGCCTTGTTCCATGGTTACGCGCACGGCCAGGAACTGCCGGCGGCAACCGATCCCGTCAGCTATAGCGCAGGATTCATGCTGGCAACGGGCCTGCTTCATCTTGCCGGAATCGGTCTCGGCATGATCCGCTTCGCATCCGGTGGCCAAGTTGCCTTGCGTAGTGCGGGCGGCGCTATTTCGCTTGCCGGGATCTGGTTTCTCGCCGGAGCAATCGCACCATGATCGGCGCAGCCTTTCCGCTTGCGCTGGTTTGCGCGGCAACCGGGCTTGGCTTGTCCAACAGCCGCCGCCGCAGCGCCTGGCTCGCGCTCGTCGCCATGACGGTCATGGCCGCGCTGGCTAGCCTTTTACCGCTTACAGAAGTGTGGGCACGCTCGGTTCTTTTCGGCTTGTGGATCAGCACGATAGTGACCGCGGCGATGACGTATCTTGGCGGCGGCATTTCCACTTGGGGGGCGATCCTGCTGGGTGGCAACAATGGAATGTGGTTCGGGGCGATGATGGCTTTGGGGGGCCTGCAACCCGATGCAGTCTTCGCGCTGCTGCCCCTGTTGTTGCTGTTGGTGCCGGCGCGCTGGCTAGCGGCGCGAAGCTTTCGGGTCGCGGCAAACGTCCTGGCCAGTTGGGTGATCGCCGTCTCTGCCCTGGCGGCAGGGGTCGCGTTGATCCCGACGCCTGGCTATGTTGCTGATCACATGCAATGAGGGTCGCACCGATCAGCTTTGCAGTGGGCGCCTTTGTCAGCATGGGCACGCCCGTGTGCGCCCAAGTGATCGAAATCGACGCGAACGGTGAAGCGCGGACGTTCGACGGGCTGACGCTGTTCACTGGTGAGAGGGCCGCAGCAGCAGCCAGCGAACCGCCTGTTGTCGCCGTCGAACCGACCAGGCAATCCACAAATGCATCGGTCGCGACGCTTCTTGCGAATGCGGCACGCACCCATCGCTTGCCAGATGGGCTGCTCGAGGCGGTTGCATGGCAGGAATCGCGCGGACGGATGAGCGCGATAAGCCCCAAAGGTGCGATTGGGGTCATGCAACTTATGCCCGGGACTGCAATCGAACTGGGCGTACGCGCAGGAGATCTTGAAGAGAACATCCGCGGCGGTGCGCTTTATCTCAGCCGTCAGCTGGAGCGATTCGGTAGCGTGCCCCTAGCCCTGGCGGCGTACAATGCCGGCCCTGGGGCGGTTCTGCGATACCGCGGCATTCCCCCTTATCGGGAAACGGTGGGCTACGTTTCGAACATCATGGGGCGTTGGCAACCGCCAAACGTGCCAAAAACTCTTGTCGTTCCCCCGCCGATTCCACTCGACCCCATGCTCATCGAGGTGACAGCATTTTGATCAGACACCGCTTGGTCTTCGCGCTTGCCGCGCTCGCCGCCCCCGCCCACGCCCAATTCGCCGCGCCCGATCCTGCGGGTTCCGGCCCGATTGTCTCGGCGGTCGGGTGGCTCCAGGGAACGTTGCTAGGCAATGTCGCGACCGCGGTCGCGGTGATCGCCGTGGCTGCGATTGGCTTCTTGATGCTGACCGGCAGGATCAACTGGAAGTACGGCGCGACCGTCGTCCTTGGCTTGTTCATTTTGTTTGGCGCCGCTTCGATCGTGGCAGGCATTCGCTCGGTCGCGGGCGGCTGACGGTGGCCGCCGATCGCCTCTTCCGTGCGCTGGCTCGACCGCAGATGGTGGCGGGCGTCACTTATCCGTTCTTTGTGCTCAACGGGATCGTCGCTGCCGAACTGTTTCTCGTTTTCAAAAGCTTGTTTGCGCTGCTCCCTCCACTCCTCATCCACGCGCTGGGATATGCTGCGCATTTGCGCGATCCGCAGATCATGTCGCTGTGGCTTACCCAGCTGCGCCGCGTCCCTCGCGTGCCCAATCGCAAGCTGTGGGGCGCCAATGTCTACCGCCCGTGAACGTGCCCACCACCGTGAGAAATCGGTTGGCGACCATTTGCCCTACGTTGCACAGATCGACGACCATACGATTCTGACCCGCGAAGGCCTGGCGCTTCAGGTCATTCGGCTTGAAGGTCTGCCATTCGAAACGATCGATGCGGCTCAGCTGGAAGCGCGCAAGGTCGCCCGCGACGCCATGCTCCAGGCAGTCGCATCGGCCCGGTTCGCGCTGGTCCATCACGTCGTCCGCCGCGCCGTCGCGCCCGAACTTGAGGGCAAATTCGACGATAGTTTCAGCGCGGCGCTCGACCAAGCCTGGCGCGCTCGATTGTCGGCGCGGCGGCTTTACGTCAACGATCTCTATCTGGTTGCCCGTGAACAACGCGATTTGAAGATTTTGCCGGTCGCAGCGTGATCGCTGGACCGGCCAGGATAATCGTCGCTGAAGTCGCGAAGCGCCGCTCAGAACGCGCAGAGGGCCCGCTTAGCGGGCCAGTGCGGGC
>JAUYQH010000205.1 GCA_030697365.1 Novosphingobium sp.
AACAGCCAGCCAAGGAAGCCGGCGAACAGGATAAGCATCGCCACCGTGACCGAAATCGTATCCCGGCTCAGCCCGCTCATCCGCATCCATCCCAGCAGCGGCCGTTGGGGCATAAGCAGCGCGGCGGCGATGATGAGCAGGGGATGTTCCCACACCCAGTCGAACCACAGCGGCGCGATCAGCGCGGTGAACAGCCCGCCCAATGCCCCGCCGGCGGACATCACCAGGTAGAACAGCGTCAGCCGGCTCGCCGGCGGGCGCAAGTCGTAGAGCCGCGAATGGAGCGACACCGCCACCGCGAACAGCAACACCAGCCCGGCCAGCGCCAGCGAGAGCGAGCCGGCCCCGCGCGAGGTCATCGCAAACCCGCCCGAAAGCAGGATCAGCAACGGCGTGATCCGCGTCACCGTGTGGGCGAGCGATCGGCGATCGGCGAAAGCGGGGACGAAGCTCAGCAGGTACAGCCCCAGCGGAATCACCCACAGCAGCGGCATCGCGAAGACATCGGTGGTGAGGTGGGTGGTGGTCGAGAGCATGAGTCCCGAGGGCACGGCAGCGAGCACGAGCCATTGGACGATGCGCCGCGCGGGAATGGGCTCGGCCTCGGCAGGGGCCGAGGCCGGATCGGCCACAGGGCCATGCAGACCCCATCTGGCCCACGCGCACAGCCCGATCAATGCGACCAGCGCGGCATATCCGGCACTCCATGCCCAAGCCTGGATGTTAACTCCAAGCAGGGGCTCGAACACGATCGGATAGGCGATCAGCCCGGCGAAGCTGCCCAGGTTCGACGCGGCGTAGAGCGCCCACGGCTCGCCTGCCCGCGGATGCGCCGAGAACCACCGCTGCATCAGCGGCGCCTGCGCCGAGACAAGGAAGAAGACCGGCCCGATCGACAGCGCGAACAGCGCCGGCACCCACAGCGCCTCGCGCCCCGGAGCGGGCGGCGCCAGTGTGGCGAGGTGGATCGGCAGTGTCATCGCGGCCAGAACCAGCAGCGCGAGGTGGACCGTCGCCTGTCGCGCGACCGGCCAGCGCGAGAGCAGGTGGGCGTAAGCATAGCCACCCAGCAACAGCGCCTGATAGACCAGCATCGCGCTGTTCCACACGTTCGGCGCCCCGCCGAGCTGGGGCAGCGCCATCCGCGCAACCATCGGCTGGACGACGAACAGCAGGAAACTGCCGGTCAGCACCGTCGCGACGAACAGCGGGCGGCGGACCGGGGACAGGCTGGCCGATGTCATGCGGGTCGGGCGCTCCGGTAGAGTACGTGGCGAACCAGCGGATCGTCCTTGGGGACGCCCGGATGGTCGAAATCGGCGCCTTCGACGTATGTCATCCCGATCCGCTCCATCACCGCGCGGCTGCGCCGGTTGGCGGGAACGGTAATCGCCATGACCGTGGGAGTATCCAGGTTTGCCCAGCACCACGCGAGGCTGGCCCGCGCGCCCTCGCTGGCATAGCCCGCGCCCCAGGCATCGCGGGACAAGCGCCAGCCGAGTTCGACTTCGTGGAGCGGATCGCGCGCGGGCATCGGGCCGCAAAAACCAAGAAACGCTCCGTCCGCCTTGCGCTCGACCGCCCAGAAGCAGTGGCCGTGCTCGGCCTGTGCCGCGTTCATCCGGTCAACCGCGTTGTCGCTCGTCGCGCGATCGATCGCGGGCAGGTATTCCATTACCGCGGGATCGCTGTTGAGCACGAAGAACGGGTCGCGATCGGCATCGCGCCACGCGCGCAGGACGAGCCGCTCGGTTTCGAGGCGGAACTCGCTCAAGGTCTTGCTTCCCCCCACGCCTCGCGCACCATGCGCCAGACGGTAGTGGGATTGTCCGCGGCGGGATAGTCGGGATCGACGTAGTCGAGCGCCGGCGTGCGGACGAATCCGAGCCGCTCCATCAGCCGGGTCGAGGCCGTGTTCGAGTCGCTGGTCTGCGCGACAATCGCGCGATGGCCGAGTGTTTCGAAACCGAAACCAAGCACCGATCGCGCCGCTTCGCTCGCATAGCCCTGGCCCCAGTAATCTTCGGTCAACGTCCAGCCTATCTCGGGCAGTCCGCGTAGCGCTTCGGGCGCAGCCTCGCTGACGATGCGGAACAGGCCGCATCGGCCGATCCTCCGGTTCTCTTCGCGCAGCCAAGCGATCCAGCGGCCGTTGCCGGTTTCCGCGAAAGTTGCGATGTCGGATGTAAACCGCTCGGCGACCGCTTCAGGGCTGCGCACCCCGCCAAGGTGACGCATCACCGCCGCAGTGTTCATGTACTTCAAAATCCACGGCAAATCGTCCGCCACAGGGGGTCGCAGCACCAACCGCTCGGTCTCGATCACGCGCTCAGCAACCGCGCCGCATGTGTCGCATGATAAGTCAGTACGCCAGCGCACCCGGCGCGTTTGAACGCCAGCAGCGTCTCCAGCACCAGCGCGTCGCGGTCACCCGCCCCGGCCGCCGCGGCAGCCTCGATCATCGCGTACTCGCCGCTCACCTGGTAGGCGAACACCGGAACCTCGAAGCGTTCCTTCACCCGGCGGACGATGTCGAGATAAGGCAGCCCCGGCTTGACCATCACGCTATCCGCCCCTTCGGCGAGGTCGAGCGCGACTTCGCGCAAAGCTTCCTCGGCGTTGCCCGGGTCCATCTGGTAAGTCTTCTTTTCGCCCTTGAGCAGGCCGCGGCTGCCCACCGCATCGCGGAACGGCCCGTAGAACGCACTCGCATACTTGGCGGCGTAGCTCATGATCTGGACGTTCGGGTATCCCTCGCGCTCGAGCGCAGCGCGGATCGCGCCGATCCGGCCGTCCATCATGTCCGACGGGGCGACGATGTCCGCCCCCGCCGCAGCCTGGTTGAGGCTCTGCCCAACGAGCACCTCCACAGTGGCATCGTTGACGACATAGCCCGCGGCATCGACCAGCCCGTCCTGGCCGTGGCTGGTGTAGGGATCGAGCGCGACGTCGGTAAGTATGCCGATGTCGTCGCCCACGGCATCGCGGATGCTGCGGATCGCCTGGCACATCAGATTGTCGGGGTTGAGCGCCTCGCCGCCGGTATCATCGCGCAGGCCGTGCGGGGTGTTGGGAAACAGCGCGAGGCACGGGATGCCCAGCGCCACCGCCTCTTTCGCGCGCGCCGCGATCCCGTCGAGCGACCAGCGCGATACGCCGGGGAGCGAGCCGATCGGCTCTTCCACGCCGTGCCCCCCGGTTACGAACAGCGGCCAGATCAGGTCGGCGGGGGTGAGCAGCGTTTCGCGGTGGAGCGCGCGGCTCCAGGCCGAAGCGCGGGTCCGACGCAGGCGGATCGCTGGGTAGCTGGCGGTCATCGGCGGGCTTGTGCCGCAAAATCGGCGGCGGGGAAAGCGCCGGGGCGCGAGCGCCTACTGGCCCAGCCGGTCGATCTCGCGCTGGGGCGCCGCGGCGGCACCGGACTCCGCCAGCGGTGCAAGCGCCGCGCCGGGGCGCAGCTCGCGAAGCGCCGCCAGCCGCGCCTTGAACGCGGCCAGCTCGCTGCCCTCGAGCGTGGCGGTGCTGACAAACTGGACCGATCCCGGGTTCACCGCCACGCCGTTGCGATACATCTCGTAGTGAAGGTGCGCGCCCGTCGAAAGCCCGGTCGAACCGACATAGCCGATCACCTGCCCCCGGCGGACCCCCGACCCTGCAGAAACCGCGATCCGGCTCATGTGGCCATAACCGGTGCCGATCCCGCTCCCGTGGGCCAGCCTGACATATTTGCCGTGGCCGCCGCGCCATCCGGCGAACTGCACCACGCCATCGCTGGTCGCATAGATCGGCGAGCCATAGCCTGCGCCGAAATCGATTCCCGCGTGCATCCGTCTGTAGCCCAGGATCGGATGGCGGCGCATGCCGAAGCCCGAGGTGATCCGCCCGAACACCGGCGCTGCGAGCCCGATGCGCTGCTGGCCGACGCCTGAGGCTTCGTAGAACTGACCTTCCTCGCCCCACTTGAGCAGTTGCGCGCGCGGTCGACCGTCTCGGGTCACCCCGGCAAAGAGCAAGTTCCCGACTTCGCTCTCGCCGGTTCCCGCGCGCTTGTAGCCGACGACGAGGTCGAACTCGTCCGACGGGGCGAGATCGAGTTCGAGATTCATATGTCCGTCGAGCGTGCGCAAATATTCCTGGATCGCCTTGACCGGCGCCCCTGCAGCGCGCGCCGAACGATAGAGGCTGGAGCCGACGATCCCGCGGATGCGCAGCGGGGTGGCATCGACGCGGATCGGCTTGCGGAGCAGCGCCAACGCCCCGCCGCGGCGTTCGACCGCAAGGTCGAGATCGAAGCGCGCTCGGAAATCGAGTTGGTCGAGCGGGCGCGGCTGGGTCGGCGACGTCCGGCGGCCCAGCGTCAGGTCGAAACGGGTCCCCGCGGCGATATCGCCCAGCGGCACCGCCGCGGCGACCATCGTCTCGATCCGCGCGGCGTCGCCGCTGCCAACGCCCGCGCGCTGGAGCATCCGACCGAAGCTGTCGCCCTGGCCGAGCGTGGCGACCAGCTGGACAGTCGGTCGTTCGGGCGCGCTGGCCAGCGGGACCACAGCCGAGGTGGCGCCCATCCGCCGCCCGCTGTCCGAACCCAGCGCGAGCGGCATGATCATCTGGCTGCGGAACTCGTCGCGCACCCCGCCATCCACGCGCATCGCCGGCGCGGCCTCGACCGCGTCGAAACTGGGCCAGAACAGCAGCGCGGCGGCCGACAGGCCGAGCATCGTCGCCATCCCCCGCAACCAGCGTCCGCTGCCGATGTCGAGCGCCAGGTCCGGCACCCAGTCGGTATCGCGCAACGCGGGTAGGCAATCGTAGCGAAGTTCGTGCGCGATCTGGCGCCAATCCTTGCGCGGGGAACGGCGCAAACGGGTCAACGTCGGTTCGGCAGGAAGTGTCTGGGCGAGCGACAGGGCGGCGGGCGCGGCATGCGCGGGAGCATACGCATCGCGTGTGCCGAAGCGGCCGGCCAACTGCTCGCGCGATTTGAACAACCCAGCCCCTTTCGTCCGGCCTGTGCGGGCCTCTGCGACCCGCGCTTCCCATCCCCCGGACCCCGATCCGTTGCGCGCTTATGTGCGCGAGTAAGGTTAAACTCGACTTAAATCGGCCCGATACCGATGACTCATGCGATGAAGCGTGGTGGTTGAAAGACGGGTTGGGAAACCTTGAACCCCGGGCAAGTCGCTGCCACATCTGTGGTACGATGACCTTCCGGCCATCCCCCGCTCGCAAGCAAACCGGCGACGGCATCGTAAAGGCCGTGCTCGGCCCGACCAACACCGGCAAGACGCATCTGGCGATCGAGCGGATGATGGCGCATTCCAGCGGTGCGATCGGCTTTCCGCTGCGCCTGCTGGCGCGCGAAGTCTACGACAAGGTCCGTGCGGTCAAGGGCGACAACCGGGTCGCGCTGATCACGGGCGAGGAGCGAATCGAACCCAGGGACGCCCGCTGGCTGCTGTGCACCGCCGAGGCCATGCCATCCCGCCCCGATCTCGCCTTTGTCGCGCTCGACGAGGCGCAGATCGCCGCCGATCCCGAACGCGGGCACATCTTCACCGACCGCCTGCTTCACACCCGCGGTCGCGAGGAGACGATGCTGCTCGGCGCGGCGACGCTCGAACCGCTGGTCCGGGATTTGCTGCCCGAAGCCGAAATCGTCACCCGCCCGCGCTTTTCGACGCTCAGCCACACCGGCATTCGCAAACTCAGCCGGATCCCGCCGCGCAGCGCGATCGTCGCGTTCTCGGCCGAGCAGGTCTATGCGGTGGCTGAGATGCTGCGCCGCTTCCGCGGCGGCGCGGCGGTCGTGATGGGGGCGCTCAGCCCGCAGACGCGCAACGCCCAGGTCGAACTGTTCCAGTCCGGCGAGGTCGACTACATCGTCGCCACCGATGCGATCGGGATGGGGCTCAACCTCGACATCGGCCACGTCGCCTTCGCCGGGCTCAGCAAGTACGATGGCCACCGCCAGCGCCGGCTGACCCCGGCCGAGATGGCGCAGATCGCGGGCCGCGCCGGGCGTCACCAGCGCGATGGAACGTTCGGGACATTGGCTGGAGCCGGAGGAACTTCGCCCGAATTCAGCCCCGAGGAAGTCTACGCGATCGAGGAGCACCGCTTCGCTCCGCTGACCCGGCTGTACTGGCGCGAGGCAGAGCCGCGATTCGATTCGCTCGACATCCTGATCGGCGACCTCGAAGCTTCGCCCGAAGATTCTGCACTGGCCGCCGCGCCGCCCGCGATCGATCTGGCGGTGCTCAAGCTGCTCGCCGATGATCCGGAGGTCACCGGCAACGTGCGCGGCGCGGCGCTGGTCCGGCGGTTCTGGGCAGCCTGCTCGCTGCCCGATTTTCGCCAGCTCGGAGCCGACCAGCACGCCCGGTTCGTCGCCCGGCTGTGGCAGGATCTGGCGGCGGGCAACGGGCATATCGGCGCGGAGTACATCGCGCAGGCCATAGCCGGGCTCGACCGCACCGGGGGCGACATCGACACGCTCCAGGCGCGGATCGCGGCGATCCGCAGCTGGGCCTACATCGCCCAGCGCCCCGACTGGGTGCTGGCGCGCGACGAGATGGCCGCGCGCGCGCGCGCGGCCGAAGCGCGCCTCTCGGACGCGCTGCACGCGCGACTGACCGAGCGCTTCGTCAATCGCCGCACCACCGTGTTGATGCGCAAGCTGGGCCCGGATGCGGCACTGCTGCCGGTGCGGCTGACCGATGACGGCACGGTGACGGTCGACGGCGAGCCGATCGGAGCGCTGACGGGGTTTCGCTTCAAGGTCGATCCCGCGACCCGGGCGGACGACCACAAGCTGCTGCTCGCTGCGGCCGAGCGTCACTTGCCTGAGCTTCTGGCCGAGCGCGCCCGGGCGCTGGTCGAAGAGGCTGCAACAGTCACGATCGAAGACGACGGTCACTTGCGCTGGCGCGATGAAACCATCGCTCGACTCGAGCGGGGTCGCGCGCTGCTGTCCCCGCGCCTCGCGCTCGATCCGGCGCTGGCGCGGCTCGATCCTCAGGCGCGTGCGGCGATAAAGGACGTGCTGAACCGGGTAGTGGCTGAGCGGATCACCCGCCTGCTCGCCCCTCTCGCCGCGATCGAGGCAGCGGCGCGCGATCCGCGTTCGGGTCCGGCATTGCGCGCGTTGGCGCTGCGTCTGGTCGAAGCCGGGGGGACATGGGCGCGGACTGCGATGGTCGAAGCGCTGGAACCCGCCCAACGCGAGCGATTGCGGGGGTTGGGCGTGCGGATGGGATCGCTCGACCTGTTCCATCCCGGGTTGCTTCGCCCCGAGCCGCTGGCGCTTTGGACCAAGCTGGCGCGGGTTTGGGGTATCGCTCCTCCCGCGCTGCCGGGGTCGCGGGCACCTGTACTCAAGGCATCACGCCCGGTAGCGGGATACCGCAATCTGGGCGCCGAGGCCGTGCGAATCGATTCGGCCGAAAAGCTCCTCCGCGCCGCGCATAACCGGCGCGTCACGGCGCCGCGGCGGCGCTTCGCTCTCGATCCGGCGCTTGCGGTGTCGATGGGTCTGTCGGCTGCGGGCTATGCCCGGCTGCTGCGCCTTGCGGGGTTCGAAGTACGACCACCTCGCGAACTGGTTGCGGGACGGTTCGGTCCACCCGCTCCGCCGCTGTGGCAATGGCGCCCGCCACGCTCACGCGGCCCCGCGGCCCAACCTTCGCTTGTCCGTCCCGTGAGCGGCGCGTTTGCGGCGTTGTCAGAGTGGGGCGCCGGATGAGCGGAGAATCGCTCCGGCTCGACAAGCTGCTGTGGTTCCTGCGCCTCGCCAAAACCCGCGCGCTTGCCCAGGACCGTGTCGCTGACGGGCACATCCGCCTTAACGGGCGTCGGGTGGAGCGCGGCGCGCAGCCAATCCGCCCGGGCGACGTCTTGACCTTGCCCACCGGCGAACGGGCCATGGCGATAGAGATCGTCACGCTCCCGCGCCGTCGCGGTCCGGCGATCGAAGCGGGGGCTTGCTACCGCACGCTTGACGCTTGCCCCCCAATCGCCATAGCAGCGGGCGAAACGGCCCAAACATCGGGGGATCCGCCGCCATGACCTTTGTCGTCACCGACGCCTGTATCAAGTGCAAGTACATGGACTGCGTCGAGGTCTGTCCCGTGGACTGCTTCTACGAGGGCGACAACATGCTCGTCATCAACCCCAGCGAGTGCATCGACTGCGGGGTGTGCGAGCCTGAATGCCCGGCCGAGGCGATCCTGCCCGATACCGAGAGCGGGCTGGAGCAGTGGCTCGAACTCAACACCAAGCTTTCCGCCGAATGGCCGAACATCACGGTCAAGAAGGACTCGCCCGCCGACGCCGACGAGCACAAGGGTGAGGAAGGCAAGTTCGAGAAGTACTTCTCCGCCGAACCGGGCGAGGGCGACTGATCCGCATTCCGGTGCGGCGTTCTCGCTGCCCCGGGGTGTCCGCAATCGCCTGATGGCCGGGCACCCGCGCGCATTCGTTTGCGGGGGTGGAAATATTGTTGCGGATATGTTATATAATTGGACAAGCAGCGGACTCGGGGCACCGGGATCGCGCGATCCGAAGATCACACAAGGCAGGAAAACAGCTCAACCGATCGATGCGCGCACCGACCGGGCGTGCGGCCATGGGCAGGCCGCGGCTACACACCCGGCCCTGCACTGTCGTTCGCCCGAGCCCGCGTCGCCTGCCGCGATGAAAGGAAAAACTATGGCCACCAAGGCTCTCGCCTTCGACGTCGGGGATTACGTTGTCTATCCCAAGCACGGCGTCGGCCGCGTGGTCGAGCTGCAACGCGAGGAAATTGCGGGCATGCAGCTCGAACTCTACGTGCTGCGCTTCGAGAAGGAACGCATGACCTTGCGCGTTCCGGTCAACAAGGTCGAGGCGATCGGCATGCGCAAGCTGTCGAGCGACAAGACGCTCAAGGAAGCGCTCGAGACGCTGACCGGCAAGCCCCGGGTCAAGCGCACGATGTGGTCGCGCCGCGCCCAGGAATACGAAGCCAAGATCAATTCGGGCGATCTCGTTTCGATTGCCGAAGTGACCCGCGACCTGTTCCGCGCCGACGACCAGCCCGAGCAGAGCTATTCGGAGCGCCAGATCTTCGAAGCCGCCTCATCGCGCCTCGCACGCGAACTTGCTGCGATGGAAAAGACCGACGAGCCGACCGCGCTCCAGAAGATCCTCGCGATCCTCAACGAGCACGCGCCCAAGTACTACGCCGAACCCGCCTGAGCGGTTCGCCATGAAGCATGAAGGGGCTGCCGGGAGACCGGTGGCCCCTTTTGCTTGCAGCTGGTCGGACCCGGTCGGCGGTTCGCAGAGGCGCTAGCCCCGTTTTCCGTGTCAGTGTATTATAGTGATAATACACAACCGGGAGATCTAACGATGACTTTGAAGTCGTTCCTGCGCGGGGTTGCGCCGCTCGCCGCGTTCGCCCTGGCCGCTGCTGCCTCGGGTGGTTGCGACAAGATGCACGTCTCGCTGGGAGGCGAGGAAGGCAAGAAGCTGGCTGACCTCGACCTGAGCGGCCCTCCGCCGAGCAAGGTCGCGTTGCTCGGTCCCGACACCGTCCGCATCGCGACCGGCGACACCCTGGCGATCAGCGTCGATGGCGATCCGGACGTCGCCGAGCAAATGCGTTTCACGCTCGAGGACGGCACGCTGGGCATCCTGCGCAAGGATGGAAAGAGGTGGGGCGACGAGACGGTGACCGTCAACGTGACGATGCCCGCGCCAAAAAAGCTGACGATAGCCGGGTCGGGCAAAATCTTCTCGCCTGGGCTGGCTGGCGATTCGGCGCGGGTCAGCGTGGCCGGTTCGGGCGTGGTCGAAACCGACGCGGTCACCACCGATTCGCTCAAGGTCGATATTGCCGGATCGGGCAGCTACCGCGCGGCGGGCTCGGCCAAGTCGCTCAAGGTTTCGATCGCGGGCAGCGGCAATGCCCGGCTCGAAGCGCTCATGGTCGATGACGCCAAGGTGGACATCGCGGGTTCGGGCGACACCGCGTTCGCCTCGGACGGAACGGTCAAGGCCAACATCGTGGGCTCGGGCAAAGTCCGGGTGATCGGTCGCGCCACCTGCAAGGTCACGGCGATGGGCTCGGGCCGGCTGGTCTGCGAACCCGCTGCCGCTAGCGCCAGGACGAAGCCAAAGGGCGACAAGTCGAGCGCCTAGCCCAGACGGTTCAGACAAAGGCAACCGCGCGCTGCTAAGGCCCTCGCCTCACCAGCGCGCGGGGTCGCCATGTCATTTTGAATCGCCTTTGCCGCTCCGCTAGTGGCGCTGCTGATCTCCGGTTGCATTGCCAAGACCGCGCTCGACGTGGTTACGCTACCGGTCAAGGTCGCGAGCAAGGGGGTCGATATGGCGACCACCAGTCAGTCCGAAGCCGGCCAGAAGCGCGGGCGTGAAATCCGCCAACGCGAGGAACGGCTGGGCAAGCTCGAGCGCGAGTACGACAAGCTTCAGGCGAACTGCCTGCGCGGTGATTCGCGAGCCTGCGAGAAGCAGTCGCTGGTCAAGGCTCGAATCGACGCCATGGTGTCGTCGGTACCGTACGAGGCTGACTAGGCGGCGGCTCGCCTGATCCGGTCGTTGATCGCCATCCCGACCCCGCCGTGGGGCACCGGTGCAATGGCGATTCGCGCCAGAGGCGAGGCATCGGCCTCGTGCAGGCAGCGATAGAGCCGCGCCGCGGCCTCGCCCAGATCGCCCGCGGCCGATAGCGTGATCTGCCCGCCCACTTTGCCGAATCCGATCAGGAACTCATCGGGCGCTGCTTCCTCCGCTTCCAGCCGCATCGGCTTCGACGGCGCATAGTGGCTGGCAAGCTGGCCCGGCGCCTCGACGGTGCCCGACGTTTCCAGAGCCTCGTTGCCCGCGCCGAGTATCGTGGCAATCCGTTCACGGTCTATCGGACCGGGCCGCAACACTTGCCAGTGGCCGTCCGCGCGCAGGGAGACGATCGTC
>JAUYQH010000005.1 GCA_030697365.1 Novosphingobium sp.
GGCCGGAACCGGCAAAGTCACCGGTGCGGGCTTCGCGCTTGCCGGGTCGGCGCCTTGCGCCGCGAGGTTGAGCGACCACGCCCGCACCCCTTGCGCCGCGACCAGTGTCGCCGCGGGAGCGCCCAGCCCGTCCCACAGCACCGGCGGCAGCGCGCCCCCGAACGCTGCAAGCAGCATCGGCGCGCCATCGATCTGCGGATCGTAGCCGTTCCGCCCGAAGTTGTTCTCGCCCACCGTCACCCGCCGCGGGCTGGGGTTGTAGGTCTTGTCGGTAAACTTGAGCGGATAGGTTATGACCATCACCCCGCTGGTCGGGTTGCCGTCGATCCGGTTGCCGCGCACCGTGACCCCGTCGTTGGCCATCACCATCACCCCGGTCCCGCGGCGGACACTGGCGACGATGTTGCCCTTGGGGGCGAAGTTGGGGGTGTCGTTGGCGACGACCAGGTTGTCCTCGACCAGCACGTCGCCCCCGCCCATCACCGGCAGGTTGGGCAGATCGAACACCAGGATCCCGCCGGTGTTGCGGGTGACGAAGTTGCCGCGGACAATCGCGTTGCGGCTGTTCTCGATCTCGATCCCGGCGACGTTGCCGTCGGCGATCGAGTTGCGGACGGTGATGTCCTTGCTCTGCCCGACGTAGATGCCTGCGTCCGACGCGCCGATCGCGATCACCCCGTCGATCAGCACCCCGGTGCTCTCGACCGGATAGATGCCATAGGCGCCATTGGTTTCCCTGGGTCCGCCGGTCCACTCGGCGCGGACCCGGTAATAGACGATGCGGTCGGCGCCCTTCGACTTGATCGCGTCGCCCTTGGCGTTTTCGACCGCGAAATCGCGCAAGGTAACGTCGTCCGAAGTCACCAGCAGCCCCTCGCCCGCGCCCTGCTGGCCGGTGAAGTCGAGCACCGTCGCCTCCATCCCCGCGCCGCGCACGGTGACGTTCGTTACGTCGAGCGAGAGCCCGTCGGTGAGCATGAAGTGGCCCGGCCCGATCGAAACGATATCGCCCGGCTGCGCCAGGATCAGCGCTTCCTGCAAGCGCTGCTGCGCGCCCTCACCCGCGGCGACATCGATGGTTTTGGCGTTCGCGCTTGTTATCGCGAGCGAGCCCAGCAACAGTGACGACAGCACCTTCATCGGTCCGTTCTCCCTGCGGTCATAGTGGCGCGGGGGGCGGGAAAAGCAAGACGAACCCCGGAGCCGGACTAGCCCATGCGCGTCACCGCGATCATCGCCCTCGCCGCCCTTACGATTTCCGCCGCCCACGCCCAGCCCGCGCCGCCGATCGCGGGCAAGTGGGTAACCGACGACCGCACCGCCATCGTCCTCATCGCCCCATGCACCCCGCGCACCACGACACTGTGCGGCTGGCTCAACCGATTCGTCGTGCCTGAACCGGCAGGCGGCTTCCTCGACGCCAAAAACCCCGACAAGGCGTTGCGTGCGCGCAAGCTGGTCGGCGTGGCGATCCTGACGGGGCTGAAGCCAGAAGGCGGGCAATGGACCGGGCGCGGTTACAGCCCGAAAGAGGGCCGCAATTTCAATGCGAAAGTTAAGATCGAGAACGGCAAACTGGAGATGCGCGGCTGCGTCGCGATCATCTGCCGCACGGTGGTTTGGACCCGCGACTGAGTCCTCCGAGGCAATCGCAGCGATCCGAACAGAAATCGGCTTGCCAGAACCTCTGCGCCGGTTGAAATTGATCACAACGCAGGGTTCGCACCAACAGGGGGCAGACGTAATCGCGGCGCCCCGCGAAGCGAAGGGCTGCCCATGCCGGACACATTCGATTTCGTGATCGCAACGCACCGACGATCATGATCGGCGAGAAAGCGGCGGAGATCGTCGCGGCGGATCATGGGGTGCGGCTGAACGCAATGACAGGAGAGTTTGCATGACCGCCTACTTCATAGCGTCCTACCCCATCACCGATCCGGTGGGTTATGAGCACTATCTCCCCGCCGTCATGCCAACCTTGCAAACGGCTGGCTGCGAGGTTCTCGCCGCCGATTACGCCTCGCAGGCAATCGAAGGTTCGCCGGGCGAAGTGACCGTCATCCTCAAGTTCGCATCGCGGGAGGCGGCGATGACCTGGTACGATTCACCCGAATACCAGGCGATCAAGCACCTGCGCACCGATCACAGCGAAGGCACGGCGGTGCTCGTCGATCAGTGGAGCCCGCCGGAATGAGGCAAAGTTGATGAACGATTTCGAGGGGAAGGTCATCCTGATCACCGGCGCCACATCCGGGCTCGGGGCTACGGCGGCGGTTTCGCTGGCGGGCAAGGGCGCAAAAGTCGCCATCACCGGACGCCGCGAGGATCAGGGCCGAGCCGTGCTCGCGCAAATCGAGGCAGCGGGCGGCGAAGGCCTGTTCATCAGGGCCGACGTCACCGTCCGCGCCGATGTTCAGGCAATGGTGGCGACAACGGTCGAGCGGTTCGGGCGGCTCGATGGCGCGGTCAACAATGCCGGGGTGGTGCGGTCGGCGCTCACCGCCGCCGCCGACATCAGCGAGGAGAACTGGCTCGCAACCATCGCGACCAACCTGACCGCCGTGTTCCTAAGCATGAAGTTCGAGATCCCCGCGCTTCTCGCCAGCGGCGGCGGTTCGATCGTAAACATGGCGTCGATGGCCGGGCTGCTCGCCAGCGATATCGGCGGCGCGGACTATGCCGCCAGCAAGCATGGCGTGATCGGCCTGACCAAGACCGCCGCGGTCGACTACGGCCAACAAGGCCTACGGATCAACGCGCTGTGCCCAGCCTATTGCCACTCCGAAATGGTCGATCCGTTCGTCGAGGCCCTGCCCGACCTGTTCGCCAAGGTCGTCAGCCGCCACAGCGCGATGAACCGACTGGGCGAATCGCACGAAGTGGCGGATGCGATCGAGTGGCTGCTGTCGGCCCGCTCCAGCTTCGTCAACGGCGCTGCCATCCCGCTCGACGGCGGGGAAACAACGCGGCTGTATTGAGGGGCGGGACCGCCCCTCAATGCCCCAGCGACTTGACGATTTCCTCGACCATCTTCTTGGCATCACCCAGCAGCATCATCGTCTGGTCCATGTAGAACACGTCGTTGTCGACCCCGGCATAGCCGACTCCGCCCATGCTGCGCTTGATGAACATCACGGTCTTGGCATTTCCCACGTCGAACACCGGCATCCCGTAAATCGGTGACGATTTGTCGGTCTTGGCCGCGGGATTGACCACGTCGTTGGCGCCGATGATGAAGGCGATGTCGGCCTGGGAGAACTCGCTGTTGATGTCTTCCAGCTCGAACACTTCGTCGTAGGGGACATTGGCTTCGGCGAGCAGCACGTTCATGTGCCCGGGCATCCGCCCCGCAACCGGGTGGATCGCGTACTTGACGCTGACGCCTTGCTTCTTGAGCTGGTCGCCCATCTCGCGCAGCACGTGCTGCGCCTGCGCGACCGCCATCCCGTAGCCCGGCACGATGATCACGCTTTCGGCCTGTTCGAGGAGGAACGCCGCATCCTCGGCGCTGCCGCGCTTCCACGGGCGGTCGGTCTTGGTGCCGTCGGCGATGGCCCCGGCTTCCGCGCCGAACCCGCCCGCGATCACCGAGATGAAGCTGCGGTTCATCGCCCGGCACATGATGTACGACAGAATCGCGCCCGAGCTGCCGACCAGAGCGCCCGTGATGATCATCGCGGTGTTGTGCAGCGTGAACCCCATCGCCGCCGCAGCCCAACCCGAGTACGAGTTGAGCATCGAGACCACGACCGGCATGTCCGCCCCGCCGATCGGGATGATCAGCAGGAACCCGATCAGGAACGCCAGCGCGGTCAGCGTCGCGATCACCCATAACGCTTCGTCCTGCGTGAACCACGCGGTCAGACCGAGGATCGCGGCCAGCGTGCCCAGATTGATCACGTGCCGCCCGGGCAGCATGATCGGTGCGCCGCTCATCTTGCCCGCCAGCTTGAGGAAGGCGATCACCGATCCCGAGAACGTGATCGCGCCGATCGCGATGCCCAGCCCCATTTCGACCCGGCTGACCGGATCGATCGTGCCGTCGGCGGCGAGAATCCCGAACGCTTCGGGGTTGAGATAGGCGGCCCACCCGACCAGCACCGCGGCGAGCCCGACGAGGCTGTGAAACGCGGCGACGAGCTGCGGCATCGCGGTCATCGCGATGCGCCGCGCGGTGACGATGCCGATGGTGCCGCCCAGCGCGATCGCCGCGAGGATCTGGAACAGGACGCGCAAGTCTTGCGACGTGGGTTCGGGCAGCAGCGCGCCGGGCGGGATCGGTGCCTGGGTCAGCAGCGTGGTGACGACCGCGATTCCCATCCCCGCCATGCCCTGGCGGTTGCCGCGTTGCGAAGTGGCGGGCGAACTCAGCCCGCGTAGCGCGAGGATGAACAGCACCCCCGAAGCAAGATAGGCGAGCAGCACCCACGCGGGCAGCGCGGCGACGTGTTCGACCACCGCGAGCGGTGCGGGCGGGTTGAGCGGCGGGGCGCCGAGGATCATGCTCAGCGCTCCTTCTTCTTGTACATCGCGAGCATCCGCGCGGTGACCGCGAACCCCCCAAAGATGTTGACGCTCGCCAGCACCACCCCGATCAGCCCCAGCCAGGTCGCCTCGAACGAGCCTTTAGCAGCCGCCGCAACCAGCGCCCCGACGATGATCACGCTGGAAATCGCGTTGGTCACGGCCATCAGCGGGGTGTGCAGCGCGGGGGTGACCGACCACACGACGTAATAGCCCACGAAGCAGGCGAGGACGAAGATCGACAGGATCGAGATGAAGTCCAAGGCCCGTGTCCCCCGTCGGCAGTGAAATCAGACCCGGTGTATCGCAACCTGCCACGCCAGTGTCGAGACCTCGAATCGCGGCAATGCCCGGCACGAAGAAAGGCGCCGCCACCGTTCCCGGCAGCGGCGCCCGCATTTTCCAGCCTTGCGGCTTACATCTTGGGCAGCAGGACCCCATCGACGACGTGGACTACGCCGTTCGACTGCATCACGTCGGCCTGGCTGACATAAGCGGTGCTGCCGCCCATCCCGGCAACTTTGACCTTATCGCCATCCATCGACAGCGTCAGGTTGTCGCCCTGAACGGTCTTGAGCATGGCCTTGCCCCCGCCGGCTGTGATCTTGGCTGCGAGATCGGCCGCGCTCATCTTGCCCGGCACGACGTGGTAGGTCAGCACTTTGGTGAGGTCGGCCTTCTTGGCGTCGGTCATCAGGCCATCGAGCGTGGCCTTGTCGACTTTGCCGAACGCGTCGTTGGTCGGCGCGAAGACGGTGAACGGACCGGGGCCCGAGAGTGTCTCGACCAGTCCGGCCTGCGTCACCGCGGCGACCAGCGTGCTCAGGTTCGGAGCAGCCGAGGCATTTGCGGCGATCGGCTTGTCGGCAAACATCTCGGCACCGCCGACCATGCTGTTGCCCGCAGCGCCGCTGGGCATCGCGTCCATCGGCATCGTCTCGGCAGCTTCGGTCGCCTCGGGCGCCGGGGCTTCGCTCGAACAGGCGGCGAGCGAAAGCATGGCGGTACCAGTCATCAGAATCAGGATCGGCTTCATGTCGATTGTCTCCGGCGGGGGAGGATTGATGTCCGAAGCCAAGCTCTCCCGTGAGCGCCCGGCCTTGACCCCTGCTGGACCGCAATACGCTTGACGCGGCTTCGGGTTCCTAAGCCGCGAGCAAACCTTCACGCCGCGATCGATTCACCCCAAAAGCCTCTCATGCACCACCTTGCCCCCCTTGGTCAGCCGAACCGCATCGCCGATTTCCTCGTCGAGCACGGGCCTGCCCGCCTCCTTGTCCCAGAACGCGGAGAGGAAGTTGTACAAATTGCGCGCGAACAGCGCCGAGGCGTCGGCCGCCAAATGCGTCGGGGTGTTGGCATAGCCGATCAGCTTGACCCCGTGGCGCTCGACCGTCTGGTCGGCGACCGAGCCCTCGACGTTGCCGCCTTGCGCCACCGCAAGGTCGTAGATCACGCTGCCTGGCTTCATCGTCGCGATCTGGTCGTCTGTCACCAGCCGCGGTGCGGCGCGCCCGGGGATCAGCGCGGTGGTGATGACGATATCCTGCTTGGCGATGTGGCTGGAGACCAGTTCGGCCTGCGCCTTCTGGTATTCCTCCGACATTTCCGTGGCATAGCCCCCGGCGCCCTCGCCTTCGATCCCGGCGACATTCTCGACGAACACCGGCTTGGCACCGAGCGACTGGATCTGTTCCCTGGTCGCCGAGCGCACATCGGTGGCCGAAACCTGTCCGCCCAGCCGCCGCGCGGTGGCGATCGCCTGGAGGCCAGCGACGCCCACCCCCATCACGAACACTTTCGCGGCGCTGATCGTCCCCGCCGCGGTCATCATCATCGGGAACGCGCGGCCATAGGCGTTGGCCGCTTCGAGGACCGCCTTGTACCCGGCCAGGTTCGATTGGCTGGAGAGGATGTCCATCGATTGCGCGCGGGTGATCCGCGGCATGAATTCCATTGCCAACGCCTCCAGCCCGGCGCCCGCATAAGCGTCGATCCGCGCGCGTTGCGCGAACGGATCGAGCCCTGCAACGATCCACGCCCCCGGACGGGCGCCCGCGAGCAGCGCGGGATCGGGACCCTGGACGCCGAGCACGATATCCGCGCCCTTCACCGTCGCCGCAGCATCGCCCAGCGTCGCGCCCGCGGCGTCGAACTGGTCGTCGGGGATCGAGGCACCCGCGCCAGCCCCCGTCTCGATAGCCATTTCGGCACCCAGCGCGCTAAACTTCTTGACGGTTTCGGGTGTCGCCGCGACGCGCGTCTCGCCCGCCGCGCGTTCCTTCAGAACCGCAATCTTCATCCCCTCTCGCCCCGCGTGGCGCGTCAGGAGGCGATGATGAGGACGACGACGACCGCGATGATCGCAGTCAGGGGTACCGACCACTTCAGCAGGCCGATAAAACCGTCGTAAGTGGCGCTGTGCGCCTTCATATCGTTGCCGGATGCCATATCGCTCAACTCCGTCTGACGTTTCTATCCTGGCCGCCCATCTATCGCGCCCCGCCGCGCGCGGCAACCGTTCCGGCGTGGCTTAATCGGGTCTTTACCCAATTCCCCTACCGCCCGGGCGAACCGGAAGGACAGGGAGTTAATGGCCGAGCCCGAAGCGCGCCTGCTCATGCTGATCGACGACGAGCCTGCCCAGTGCCGCCTGATCGCGGCGCTGGCGGCGCGCGAGGGTTGGCGCACGGTCATCGCGCGCGATTCGGAAACCGCGATCGCCATGCTCGGCACGCGCCAGGGGATGCAGCTTTCGGCGATCGTGCTCGACCAGTGGGTGCCCGGCGACGAAGCCTGCACGCTGATCGCCGAGCTCAAGAACCGCCGCCCTGCCTTGCCGATCCTGATGTTGACCACCAGCGCCTCGCCGCTGCTCGCGGTCGAGGCGATGCGGGCCGGGGCCACCGACTATCTGATCAAGCCCGTCGGGCCCGATCGCCTGCTCCAGGCGCTGCGCGCCGCGACCACCCGCGAGCGCGCCGGCGAGGAGCTTCAGCCGCTTACCGAGAAGATGCCCGCGATCCTCGATTTCGACGCGATGATCGGCGCCGCGCCCAACTTTCGCACCGCGCTGGCAGTCGCCGCCAAGGCAGCGCGCGCGCACACTCCGGTGCTGATCGAGGGCGAAAGCGGGACCGGCAAGGAGATGCTGGTCCGCGCAATGCACGCCGCCAGCCCGCGCTCGAAGTCCGGATTGCGCTTCGTCAACATCGGCGGAATCCCCGCCAACCAGGTCGAATCGGTGCTGTTCGGGCATGAGAAAGGCGCGTTTCCCGGCGCCTTCGATCGCCATATCGGTGCGCTCCAGCACGCCGACGGATCGACCCTGGTGCTCGACGAGATCGACCGCATGCCGCCTTCGGTGCAGGAGCGCTTCGCCGTTTATCTGGCCACCGGCCAGGTCAAGCCGATCGGCGCGCGGCACAGCTTCCGGATCGACGTGCGGCTGTTTGCAGCGAGCAACGCACCGCTGGCCGAATTGGTGGAACATGGGCACTATCGCGCCGATCTGGCCATGGCACTGGCGGTCGCCAAGGTCGTGCTGCCCCCGCTGCGCGAGCGATCGGGGGACCTGCCGGCGCTGGCCCGCCACTTCCTCGCCCGGATCGGCGACCAGCCGGGCCTGCGTCCGCTGGGGATCACCGATGGCGCGCTCAAGCTGCTCTCGGCTTACGACTGGCCGGGCAATGTCCGCCAGCTTCAGGCGGTGCTGTTCCGCGCCGCGGTGTTCTGCGACGGCGACGCGCTGACCGCACAGGACTTTCCGCACCTGTCGAGCCTGCTCGGCACCGACCAGCAGGACAACGCGATGGTCCAGGAGGGCGTGGGCGTGATGCTTTACACCCCCGACGGCAACTTGCGCCCGCTGGAAGACATCGAAGCCGACGTGATCCGCCTCGCCATCGGCCACTACCGCGGACGGATGACCGAAGTCGCGCGGCGGCTGGGAATCGGACGCTCGACGCTGTATCGTAAGCTCGGCGACCTCGGGATCGAAAGCGCGGCGTAGCGATTTAGGTCGGACGCAGGGCCAAGACCCGCGACCACACCGGCGGCGAAGGGACCCGCGAACTTGACCCGACTTGCCGGAAAAACCTGTGTCGTCACCGGCGCAGCGCGCGGAATCGGCCGCGCCATATGCGAGGCGTTTCACGCCGAGGGGGCGAAAGTCGTCCTTACCGACAGTGACGAGGCCGAGGGCAGCGCTGCGGCGCAGTCCATCGGATGCATCTTCGTCCCACTCGACGTGCGCAACGAGGATGGCTGGGCGCAACTCGCAAGGATCGTCCCAACCGCCGACGTGGTGGTCAACAACGCGGGGATTACCGGACTGGAGGACGGCGGGGTCCGCCACGATCCGGAACACACCACGCTCGAGGACTGGCGGGCGGTACACGCCGTAAACCTCGACGGTACTTTCCTGGGATGCCGCTACGCGATCGGCGCGATGAAGCGCGAGGGCAAGGGAGCGATCATCAACATGTCGTCGCGTTCGGGGCTCGTCGGCATTCCGGGGGCCGCGGCTTACGCTTCGTCCAAGGCGGCGATCCGCAACCACAGCAAGACCGTGGCGCTCTATTGTGCGCAGCAGGGCTGGCAGATCCGCTGTAATTCGGTCCACCCCGCAGCGATTATGACAAATATCTGGGAGGGGATGGTCGGCGACGGCCCAGATCGCGAGGAACGCATGGCCAGACTGGTCGCCGACACGCCGCTGCGCCGGTTCGGCCGGGTTGAGGAAGTGGCCGCGCTGGCGGTGCTGCTGGCCTCGGACGAGGCGACTTATATCACCGGTTCGGAATTCGACATCGACGGCGGCCTGCTCGCCGGTTCTGCGGCGTCTCCCGGTTAGGGCAGTTGCGCAAAATCGGTCAGCGCCGCGTCCCTTAGCCCACGCCAGACGTCGCGCGCCTGGACGGTCTGGGCCACGTCGTGGACGCGCAGGAGCTGGACCCCGGCCTCCATCTCACGGGCAGCGAGGAGCAGCTAACCGCCGAGGCGCTGGTGGGCAGCCGCTTCTTGGCTCAGCGCGCCGATCATTCGCTTGCGGCTGACACCGACCAGCAGCGGCTGGCCCAGCGCGTGGAACAGCGGCAGCGCGTTGAGCAGCGCGAGGTTCTCGGCGAGCGACTTGCCGAAGCCGATGCCCGGATCGACGATGATGTCATCGCGCGCAATCCCTGCGGCCACCGCCGCATCTCGGCGCTGGGCGAGCCAGTCGAACACGTCGAGCACGACGTCGGTGTAGTTGCCGTCGGCGTGGAGATCTTCCGCCCCTCCCGGCGCGTGCATCAGCACCACCGGCACCCCGGCGCGCGCAACCAGTTCGGCACTGCGCGGATCGTGGCGCAGGGCGGACACATCGTTGACGATGTGTGCGCCTGCGGCCAGCGCGGCCTCGATCACGCTGGCCCGGCGGCTGTCGATGCTGATCGCCGCGCCGCTCGCCGCCAGCCGCTCGATCGCCGGGACCACGCGCTTGAGTTCGTCGCCCTCCCACACCGCCGCCGCGCCGGGACGGGTGCTTTCGCCGCCGGCATCGACCAGCGCCGCCCCCGCCTCGAGCATCGCCGCGGCGTGGGCGTTGGCCTCGTCGGGGCTGTCGAGAAACTTGCCGCCGTCCGAAAAGCTGTCGGGGGTGAGGTTGAGGATGCCCATGACTTGCGGCTGGTCGAGCCGGATGGTGCGGGCGCCGCATTGCAGCGGGGTGTGGGCGCGGCGCAAGTTACCCCACTGGGCTTCGCCTTCGGCGGCGAGGTCGTCGGGAAGCGCGGCAAGAACCCCGGCAATATCATCCGCGCCGGCGCGCGTTCTCGACACGATCCGCCCGTTTTCGCGCACGATTACCGCGAAGCGCGAGGCGTAGACCATGCCCCCGGCGAGGCGCACGGCTTCGCCCTCCTCGCTTTGCGGAGAGTCGGCGAAGGCGATCGGGCGGAGGTAGACTCGCTTCATATTTCACCGTCGCCCCTGCGCAGGCAGGGGCCTAGATAACCTCGCGACCTGACCCGAAGCAGGCTTTACGAGGCAAGGTTGGTTGGGCCCCTGCCTTCGCAGGGGCGACGGAAGTTAGGAAGGGGAAATCAGTCCTCGGTCGCCAGCAGGTACAGCTGGCGCAGCGCATCGATCGGCTTGACCTCGCCTTGGTGCTCGACGTGCCAGAAGGTCCAGCCGTTGCATGATGGCGCGCCTTGGAGCTGCGCGCCGAGCGAATGGATCGAGCCAGCGGCCGCGCCGCTCAGCAGCGAGCCATCGGCGCGCACTTTCGCGGAAAACTTGCGCTTGCGGTCGAACAGCACCGCGCCCGGCGCCAGCCAGCCGCTCTCGACCAACGCCCCGAACGCCACCCGCGGTGCCGAACGCGGGCTCTGCATCGTGGTGAGCGCGCTCTCGTCGAGCGGCAGCGCCGCGGCGATCCGTTCGTGCGCGACCTCGATATAATCCTTTTCGCGCTCGATCCCGATCCATTCGCGCCCCAGCCGCCGCGCCACCGCGCCGGTGGTGCCGGTGCCGAAGAACGGATCGAGCACCACGTCGCCCTTGTTGGTCGTCGCCAGCATCACCCGGTAGAGCAGTGCCTCGGGCTTCTGTGTCGGATGCGCCTTGGTCCCGTTGCGCTTGATCCGCTCGGGACCGCCGCAGATCGGCAGCACCCAGTCGGAGCGCATCTGGAGCTCGTCGTTGAGCGTCTTCATCGTCCGGTAGTTGAAGGTATAGCGCGCCTTCTCGCCGGTCGCGGCCCAGATCAGCGTCTCGTGCGCGTTGGTGAAGCGGGTGCCTTTGAAGTTGGGCATCGGGTTGGCCTTGCGCCAGACGATGTCGTTGAGGATCCAGAACCCCAGGTCCTGGAGGATAGCGCCGACGCGGAAGATGTTGTGATAGCTGCCGATCACCCACAGCGACCCGCCAGGTTTGAGAACTCGCTTTGCTTCTGTCAGCCAGGCCCTTGTAAAGTCGTCATAAGTGCGAAAGCTGTCGAACTTGTCCCAGGCATCGTCGACCGCATCGACGCGACTGCCGTCGGGGCGGTTGAGATCGCCGCCAAGTTGCAAATTGTAGGGCGGATCCGCGAACACGCAGTCGATGCTGGCTGTTGGCAGCCGCCCCATCGCTTCGACGCAATCGCCTTCGAGAATCCGCCCAAGCGGCAGCGTGGCCTCCCCCAAGGCCGTCCGCGCCGCAGTACCGGGTCGCGCAGATACGCGCGGCTCCAAAATCGTAGCCATTCCGTCCAAATTCCCCCTTGAGGGCGAGGGTGAGTCGAGCCGGAGTCCGCGTCAAGCGATCTCGCGGTAGGAGGAAGATCGGCGAATATGATTAACAGGCGGTTGGCGGAGGGGAACGTATAGAGTCCTATACACGATGTTGAGTCCGCAAGGGTGCGAGGGACTCAATATATCGTAGTGTGACCCGAAAGACTCGCTTCGGGAAAATCGTCGTGAGGGTCCCTTGAGCCCCCAAACATCTCCAGCTGCGCCACCGGGGCAAAGCTGCGGCGGTGGAGCGGGGTGGGGCCGTGGGTGCGCAGCGCGGTCAGGTGTTCGGGGGTGCCATAGCCGACGTTGCGATCCCAGCCGTAGTGCGGATGGGTGCGGGCATAGTCGCGCATCAACCGGTCGCGGTGCTCCTTGGCGACGATTGATGCGGCCGAGATGCACGGCTCGATGGCGTCTCCCCCGACGATTGCGCGCGCCGGCCAGCACCATTCGGGGCGCCGCCCGTGGGGTGTGAGGTTGCCGTCGACCAGCACTTCGTGCGGCTCCTCTCCCAGTTTCTCGCACAGCGCGGCCACCGCCAGGGTCATCGCCAGCATCGTTGCGCCGAAGATATTGAGGCGGTCGATGTCCGCGACCTCGACCACGCCCACGCCGTAGAGGCAGCGGCGGCGGATGCGCTCGTCGAGAACCACGCGAACCTCGCGCCGCAGCTTCTTGGAATCGTCGAGCCCCGCGGGCCTGGGCCGACATAGCACAACCGCGGCGGCGACAACGGGTCCGGCGAGCGGCCCCCTGCCCGCCTCGTCGACGCCGATGACGATTTTTTCCCGTGCAGGAGCTGGCCGCTCTGGCAACCCCGCGGCGTTTCGCGCATTACGGGAAAACATGAAAACGCTCATCTCGACGCTCGCCCTTGCCCTCACCGCACTGCCGCTGGCAAGTTGCAACGCCGCCCCGGCCCAGCCCGGCGGTGGAAAAACCTCGGCCAAAGCCGGTTTGCAGATCGAAGAGTACGGCACGTTCGAGGAGCCCTGGGCGCTCGCTTTCGCTCCCGGCACCAGCGTGGTGTTCGTCACCGAGCGCAAGGGAAGCGTGAAGTTCGTCGATACCGCGACCAGGCGAACAGGCACGGTCACCGGCGTCCCGAAGGTCGATTACGGCGGCCAGGGCGGACTTGGCGATATCGCGTTCCTGCCCGGGGAATCATCGCCCACGCTGTCGCGGCGGACGATTTACCTGAGTTGGGCCGAAGCCGGGTCCGGCGACACCCGAGGTGCGGTGGTCGGGCGCGGCACGCTGATTTGCGAGGAAGCCGACGCCTGCCGGATCGACGCGATGCGGGTGATCTGGCGGCAAAGCCCCAAGGTTACCGGTCGCGGGCACTATGCGCACCGCCTGCTGTTCTCGCCCGACGGCCAGTATCTGTACGTCGCCTCGGGCGACCGGCAGAAGTTCACGCCCGCGCAGGACATGGAGAGCAATCTCGGCAAGATCGTGCGGCTGACCCCCGACGGGACCCCGGCCCCGGGCAACCCTTTCGCCGCTCGGGGCGGGGTGGCGGCCGAGGTCTGGTCGCTCGGCCACCGCAACATCCTCGGTCTCGGCTGGGATTCGCGCGATCGGTTGTGGGGTCTCGAGCATGGCCCTGCGGGCGGCGACGAATTCAATCTGATCACCGCGGGAGCCAACTACGGTTGGCCAGTGGTCTCGGACGGCGATCATTATGATGGCCGCGACATTCCCGCGCACAGCACCCGGCCCGATTTCGCTGCGCCCGCGATCGGATGGAACCCGGTAATCGCGCCGGGCGGGTTCATTTTCTATCGTGGCAACGCCTTTCCCTCGTGGAAGGGCGAGGCGATCATCGCGGATATGGCCAACGAAGGGCTCGTGCGGGTCCAGCTGGCCGGAAACAAGGCCCGCGAGGTCGAGCGCATTCCGCTGGGCAAGCGCATCCGGGCGGTCGTTGAGGGACCCGACGGCGCAATCTGGATCGCCGAGGACAAGTCCGGCGCGCGGCTGCGCAAGCTGACGCCGAAGCGCTAGGGCTTGTCGCAACCCGGCACGCGGCTTAGGGCCGCGCGCCCATGGCCACCTTGATCCCTCTCGATTCCGTCGACCCCGCGCTCGTCGAGGCATTGCTCGACCGCGCGTTCGAGCCGACCCGTGCGCGGCGCACCGCTTACAAGGTGCGCGAGGGGACCGATTGGCTGCCCGCGCTGTCGTTCGCCGCGCTCGACAGCGAGGAGCGGCTGGCGGGGACGATCCAGTGCTGGCCGGTCGCGCTCACCGTCGCTTCCGGCAAGCGCCACCCCCTGATCATGGTCGGCCCGGTGGCGGTGCTGCCCGAGCAGCAAGGCGCGGGCTTCGGCAAGGCGCTTGTTACCGCCGCACTGGCCGCGCTCTCTCCCGAAGCGCCGCTTGCGCAGGTGATGATCGGCGATCCGGACTATTACGAGCGGTTCTTCGGCTTTTCCGCCGCGCATACCGGCGGGTGGCAACTGCCCGCGCCGTGGGACCCGGCGCGGTTGCTGTGCCGCAGCGATCTCGCGCAGGCGCTCCCCGCCGAAGGCATGCTCGGCCCTTGGCGCGACTGACCGCATCTGGCAGGTGAGCGGCAATGCCCTATGAGCCGCCCCCCGAGCTTGCCGCGCTGTCGCTGGGCGAAATTGCCGAGATGGTCGCGGCGCGCAAATTGCCCCCGGTCGAAGGCTGGGCGCCGCAGCGCGAGGGCGACAGCGAGATGCGGATCGCCGCCGATGGCAAGTGGTATCACCGCGGCGGCGAGATTTCCCGCGCGGCGATGGTCCGGGCGTTCTCGACGCTGCTGTCGCGCGACTCCGAGGGGCGGCACTGGCTGGTCTCGCCATTCGAGAAGCTGACCATCGCGGTCGATGATGCCGCGTTCATCGCCACCGACCTGAGCGTGCAGAGCGACGCGGACGGCGAGACCTCGCTCGCCTTCCGCCTCAACACCGACGAGTTCATCGTCGCCGGACCAGAACGCCCGATTCGTGTCGCAGGCGATCCCGACACCCCTGCTCTGTACCTCGCCGTTCGCCGGGGCTGCGAGGCGCGGCTCAACCGCAGCACATACGAGCAGCTTGTCCAGCACGCCTTCGAACTCGGCAAGGAGCCGCTCGCGGTCGAAAGCGGCGGCGCGCGGTTCGCGCTGGCTCCCACGCCGTGAGCTTGCTGGTCGAACGCCTGCGCGCGCTCCACGCCGCGGGCCACGCCGGCGAGATGGCCGGCCTGCGCACCGACGACAGCCGCTTCTCGCCCGGCGAATCGCGCGATGCGGCGGTGCTCGCGGCGATCGTCGACCGCCCGCGCCCCACTTTCCTGCTCACCCACCGCCCTTCGAACATGCGCGCGCATCCCGGGCAGGTCGCATTTCCCGGGGGCAAGATCGACCTCGGCGAGACCCCGGTCGAGGCCGCGCTGCGCGAGGCGTGGGAGGAACTGGCGATCCCCCCCGAAGCAGTGACCGTGATCGGCGAGAGCGACCTTTACCGCACCGGGACCGGGTATGCGATCACCCCGGTCGTCGCGATCATCCCGCCCGACCTGGAGATTCAGGCCAACCCCACCGAAGTCGCCCAATGGTTCGAGGCGCCGGTCGATTTCGTGTTCGACGCCGCCAACCACGTCGTCCAGGCGGCAGACTGGAACGGGATGCGGCGCGAGTATCTCGACATCCAGTGGCAGGAGCACCGCATCTGGGGGGTGACGGCGGCGATCATCGCCAACCTCTCGCGGCGGCTCGACTGGTTCCGGCTGACCGATGCCTGAGCCGCTGCCCGCCGCGCCGTGGACCCAGCGCGAAGACCTCGCCGAACTGGTCGCCGCGCTCGGAACAGGCAACGCGCGCTACGTCGGCGGGGCGGTGCGCGACACATTGCTCGGGTTGGAGGCGAGCGACATCGACATCGCCACTCCGCTTGAACCCGCCGAGGTGATCGCCCGGCTCGATGCCGCGGGCATCCGCTGCGTACCCACCGGGCTCAAGCACGGCACGATCACCGCGATCCGCGACGCCGGCAATGTCGAGATCACCACGCTGCGGCGCGACATCGCGACCGACGGTCGCCACGCCGAGGTCGCATTCTCGCACGACTGGAAGGAAGACGCAGGCCGGCGCGATTTCACGATCAACGCGCTCTACGCCGATCCCGCAACGCTGGAAGTGTTCGACTGGTTCGGCGGGCTGGACGACCTGCGCTCCAAGCGGGTGCGCTTCATCGGCGACGCGCGCCAGCGCATCCGCGAGGACCATTTGCGGATCCTGCGCTACTTCCGGTTTCAGGCGCGGTTTGGCTCGCAACCCGCTGATGAAGAATCGGAAAAGGCCTGTTCCGAACTCGCTCCGATGCTCAAGGGGCTGTCGCGCGAGCGGGTCGGTTGGGAGTTGCAGAACCTCCTCGCTCTGCCCGATCCCGAACCGACCGTGACGCGGATGGCCGAGCTTGGCGTGCTCGACGTGGTCCTGCCCGAAGCCGATGCGGCGGCGCTTGCCCCGCTGATTGCAGCCGAAGGGCGCGAAGGCGTCGCACCCGATCCGATCCGGCGACTGGCCGGGCTGCTTCCACCCGATCCGACCGCCGCCGAGCGCGTAGCCGCGCGGTTGCGACTGCCGATCTCCCAGAAAAAGCGTCTGATGCTCGCTGCCGGGCGGGGTAGCGACGAGCGCGAGCCGCGCGCGCTGGCCTATCGCATCGGGCGCGAAGCAGCGATCGATCGCCTGTTGTTGACGGGCCAGTCGACCGCTCCGCTCCACGGCTGGGAAGCGCCGGTGTTTCCGCTCAAAGGTGGCGCTATCGTCGCGCGCGGGGTTGAGGCCGGCCCCGAAGTCGCGCGAATCCTCCGCGCGGTCGAGGCGCGTTGGATCGCCGAAGGGTTCCCGGACGACGAGCGTGTGGCGGACCTGCTCGAGCAGCGCTTGGCCGAATAGCTAAAGGTGCCGGTCCAGCTCGTCGTTGAGCCGCAAACTGCATCGCCAGAAGAAATACGCCGGGATCAGCCCGAGAAAGGACGCTCCATACAGCACCCAGCGGACCGATTCCTCGCCCGCGATGGGCTTGAACCCGTCTGACAACATCCCGAAGAACAGCGGCCCCAGCCCCAGCCCGATCAGGTTCTGGCAAAACAGCAGGATCGCAGTCGCCAAAGCGCGAGCCTCGGGCCGGACCAGCCCTTGCACGCTCGAATAAGTCGGCCCGTAGTAGAGTGTGTTGAGCAAAGTCGGAACCATCAACAGGGCCAGAGCAAGCAGCCAGTCGGACGTGAAAAAGGCGGCGAATGAGAACGGCACGGCGAGCGCCATGCCGATCGCGGGCGCGGTCATCACGTGGCGACGGTTCTTGGCACCATAGCGGTCGGCCAGCCAGCCACCGAGGAATGTACCCGCGATCCCCGCCAAACCGCCGCCAAGTCCGAACCACAACCCGACCTCGCCGGGCGACAACCCGTGCGTGCGCTGGAAGAAAATCGTGATCCAGGTGGTCTTGCCATAGCCCAGGAACGAGGCCGCGGTGCCGGCCGCCAGCAGCAGCACAAAAGCGCGGCTGCCAAGAATCGCGGTCAGCGCCTCACGGTTGGTGAGCACGCGCGGCGGCGCTACGGAGGCGCGCGCGGCGATCATGACCGCGCCGCGGCGAGGCTCGCGCAGCAGCAGCATCAGGATGATCGCCAGGCCGATTCCGGGCAGGCCGACCACCAGGAACGCCTCGCGCCAGCCCAGCCGGTCCGCCAACTGTCCGCCGATCAGCATGCCCAGCAGCGTGCCGACGGGGATTCCCAGCGCATAGAACGCCAGCGCAGAGGCGCGGCGCTCCTTCGGCACGATGTCCGCGATCAACGAGTGCGCCGCGGGAGTGCAGCCTGCCTCGCCCACCCCTACCCCGATCCGCGCAAGCAGCAGCTGCGTGAAGTTCTGCGCCATCCCGCACAGCGCGGTCATCGCCGACCACACGGTCAGCGACACCGCGATCAGCCCGATCCGGTTGGTCGAGGGCCGATCCGAATAGCGCGCGATGGGCAGCCCGAGCATAGTGTAGAGCAGCGCGAACGCGATTCCGGTCATCAGCCCGATCTGGGTGTCGGACAAGTCGAGGTCGCGCGCGATCGGTTCGGCGAGGATGTTGACGATCTGTCGATCGATGAAATTGAAGATGTAGACGATCAGCAGCAGCCACAGCACAAGCCGGGGCGAGTTTTCCGCGCGGGGTATTGCGCCAGTCGAAGCCATGCGGTCCTCTTCCCTTGGCCGGCGGCTCCCCCAAACCGCATTTGTGTGACCGCAAGGTTGCCTGTCGCGGCGGGCCGGTCAACCGTAAACCGTCAAACCTGACGGACTAATAACGAAGAAAGCGGACGGTTTGCTCGCGCCAAGCCGATTCGTCCACGGTCGCCATTGCTTCGAGATCGCCCGGCAGCGCCGCCGCATCGTCGGCCCATTCGCGCAAGGCCGGGCCGCCGTTGATCACATCGATCGCCAATTTGTCGAACACGTACTCGTAAGGAAAATCGCGCCAGATCGGGTAATCGGGATAGAGCCGCCGGATCGCCTTGAACGCCAGCGCCTGCAATCTCCACGGACGGAACGCGGCGTGGTCGTAAAAGTGGCCCTCGGCGTGGATCATCAGCCCGCGGCACAACGTCCTGGCATGCTTGTGAAAAGTCGGCTCGAACCACACCTCGCGCAAAGCGCAGCCTTCCAGCCAGTGCGGGGCGAGGCGGCGCATTTCGGCATGAACCGCGCGGGCGTCTAGATCGGGTGCTCCGAACAGCACTTCGAGCGGGCGGGTCGTCCCCCGGCCCTCGCTGAGCGTCGCGCCCTCGATCATCACCGTCCCGGCATAGGCGCGCGCCATGTTGAGGCTCGCCGCGTTGGGGCTCGGGTTGATCCACAGGCGATCCTCGGGCCAGCCGAAGCCGGGCCCGGTATCGGGCCGCCAGCCTTCCATTTCGATCACCCGATAGGCCACGTTCAGCTTGAAATGGTCGATGAACCACGCCCCCATCTCGCCCATCGTCAGCCCGTGGCGCATGGGCATCGGTCCCGCGCCGACGAAGCTCTCCCAGCCGGGCAGCAGCGCAGTCCCTTCGACGGGCCGACCTGCCGGGTTGGGGCGATCGAGCACCCACACTTCCTTGCCGTGTTCGGCCGCGGCTTCGAGCAGGTAGAGCAGCGTGGTGACGAAGGTGTAGATCCGGCAGCCGAGGTCCTGGAGATCGAACAGGAACACGTCGGCGGTGCTCATCATCTGCCCGCTGGGGCGGCGGACCTCGCCGTAGAGGCTGAACACCGGGATGCCGAGGTCGCGGTCGGTCTCGTCCGCGGTCTCGACCATGTTGTCCTGCTTGTCGCCCTTGAGCCCGTGCTGCGGCCCGAACGCGGCGGTCACGCGGATGTCCGGGCATGCGGCCAGCGCGTCGAGCGAATGGACCAGGTCTTCGGTCACCGACGCGGGGTGCGCGACCAGGGCCACCCGTCGCCCGGCCAGTGGTTTGCGTAAGTCGGGATCGGCTATCAGCCGGTCGATGCCGAACTTCATGCGTCGGTTTCCGCCAGCGCGAAGCAGTCGGGATGGTGGAAATCGGGACGCCCGGGCGGGTGGGCGAGCGCCCAATACGATATCGTGCCGTCCTCTTCTTCGAGGATCGCCGAAAGGCCCACGCTCCATGGGCGCGGGGGCAGTGCCGCGGTGTCGAGCAGCACGTCCTGGACCAGCAGCCGCTCGCCGTGGGTCGCCTCGCCCACCGGCTCGGCCGACAAGGGCCGCTCGCGCATTCCGCTGCGATAGTCCTCGAAGTCATAGGCGGCCCAGCGTTGCGACGGCGAGAAGTTGAACTCGACGTAACCGGGCTCGCCCTGGGGCTGGATATACAACTCGAAGCAGGTCGTGCGCCACAGCTCGTCGGCGCGCCCGCGCCCGGCGAAGGGCGGGACAAGCAAGTGGTCGTGCCCATCGACGCGATAGCGCAGGCGCAGCGCGTTGCCGGTCTCCACCCACTGCACCTCCAGCCCGCGCACGCTGCGTGGCGGGAAGTCCGGATGCGCGGTCAGGCGATGCGTTCCCAAGCGAAGTCCTCCATGCTAGGCGCGCGGCGCCATGAGCACCTACGCATCTTCCCTGCTCCGCCTGCTCGAAGAGCGCGGCTATATTCACCAGACCACCGATGCGGCCGGGCTCGATGCCCTCGCGCAACGGCAGGTCGTGCCCGGCTATATCGGCTTCGATGCGACCGCGCCATCGCTCCATGTCGGATCGCTTGTGCAGATCATGCTCTTGCGGCGGCTCCAGCAGGCGGGGCACAAGCCGGTGGTGCTGATGGGCGGCGGGACCACGCGGATCGGCGACCCCACCGGACGCGACGAAAGCCGCAAGATGCTGAACGATGCGACGATCGAGGCCAACATCGCCTCGATCCGCACGATCTTCGAGCGCTTTTTGACCTTCGGTGACGGGCCGACCGACGCGATCATGGTCAACAACCACGATTGGCTGGGCAAGCTGGGCTATATCCAGCTGCTTCAGGAAGTGGGAACGCACTTCACGATCAACCGCATGCTTACGTTCGATTCGGTCAGGCTGCGGCTCGATCGCGAGCAGCCGATGACCTTCCTCGAATTCAACTACATGATCCTGCAGGGTTACGATTTCCGCCATCTGGCAAGTACCCAGGGCGTGCGGCTGCAGATGGGCGGCAGCGATCAGTGGGGCAACATCGTCAACGGCATCGAACTGAGCCGGCGGATGGAGGGGATCGAGGTTTTCGGCGTCACCACCCCGCTTCTGACAACTGCAGATGGATCAAAGATGGGCAAAAGCGCGGCGGGCGCGGTGTGGCTCAACGAGGACGCGCTGCCCGGCTACGATTTCTGGCAATACTGGCGCAATGTCGACGATCGCGACGTGGGGCGCTTCCTGCGCCTGTTCACCGACCTGCCGCTGGGCGAGATCGCGCGGATCGAGGCGCTGGAAGGAAACGAGATCAACGCCGCCAAGATCGCGCTGGCCAACGCGGTCACCACGCTGTGCCGCGGCGAGGACGCCGCGCGGGCGGCGGAAGCAACGGCTACGGCGACGTTTTCCGCGGGCGGGCTCGGCGCCGATCTGCCGGTGTTCATCACGGTCGAAGCCGAAGTGGGCATAATCGACGCTCTCGTCGGCTTGGGCTTTGCCGCCAGCCGGGGCGAGGCCAAGCGGCTGATCGCGGGCGGCGGCGCGCGCGTCGATGGCGAGCCGGTAACCGGCGAAGCCCACACGATTGCGCTCGGCGACGCCGACATCCGCGTCTCGTCGGGCAAGAAGAAGCACGGGATCGTGCGGCGTGGGTAGTTTCCCCGCCTTTACCGAATATTCGCCATTGGGGTTCATTATCCGCCCTTCATCGCATTGCCAGCGAAGGAGCGATCATGCCGGGCGGCGCACAATTATCGGTCACCGATCTGCGGCGCGCGGCGCGGCACCCAGTCGACTACCGCGTGATCGGAGAGCACCGCCTGCACGGCGATGTGCTGATGCATGTCGTCAACATCTCGGCCAACGGCTTCATGACCGACGGCGACATCGCAATGGACCGCGGGGATCGGGTGACCATCCGTCTGCCCCAAATCGGCCGGATCGAGGCCTTCGTGATCTGGAACAACGGCGACCGCGCCGGCTTCCAGTTCGAACGCATCCTCCGCCTCGACGATTTCATGAAGATGATCGACGCGCTCCAGCCCAATCCGAAGCTGCGCGCCTCGCGCTGATCCTCGTTTAGCCGCCGATAGTTTTTGCAACCTTGGCAAGCGCACCCCGCGCTGCCATGCGGCTTAGCGTGACCGAGCCCACCTCGCCGCTCCAGATTGCCGACTACCGCAAGATCTGGTTCGCCCGGTTCTGCTCGTCGTTCGCCACCACCGGGATGGTGGTGATCATCGGCTACCAGCTCTACGACATCGCCCGGTCCGATTACGGGATGAGCATCGCCGCGGCCTCGTTCCAGCTCGGCCTGCTCGGGTTGATCCAGTTCATCCCGCTGGCCCTGCTGACTCCGGTTGCCGGGGTCGCCGCGGACCGGTTCGACCGGCGCAAGGTCGCCGCCTTCGCCGCCGCGATCGACTTGTGCATCGCGCTGGCGCTGGCGCTGGCGACGCGCGCGGACGCCATAACGCTGCCGCTGATCTACCTGCTCGCCGCGCTCCATGGCTCGGCGCGGGTGTTCGTCGGCCCCGCGGTTGCCTCGATCGTCCCCAACATCGTCCCCGCCGCGCTGATGCCGCGCGCGATCGCGATGAGTTCGATGGCATGGCAGACCGCGGCGATCGGCGGTCCGGCCGCCGCTGGGCTGATGTTCGCGGTGTCGCGCGAGTCGCCCTATTGGGGCGCCGCCGCGCTGCTTCTGCTCTCGGCCATGGCGGTGTTGAGCATCCGTCCCCTGCCCCCTGCCCCTACCGCGCGCGACGTCCACCCGTTCCGCCAGGTCGGCGAGGGATTCCGCTACGTCTGGACCGAGCGCTTCCTGCTTGGCTGCGTGACGCTCGATCTGTTCGCGGTGCTGCTCGGCGGGGCGACCGCGCTGCTTCCGGTGTTCGCGCGCGACATCCTCCACGTCGGCTCCGAAGGGCTCGGTATCATGCGCGCGAGCCCGGCGATCGGGGCGGTGCTGGTCGCGGCGTGGCTGTCTTGGCGTCCGCTGGCGCACAACGTGGGCGTCAAGATGCTGTGGGCGGTCGCCGCCTATGGCGCGGCGACGATCGCCTTCGGGCTATCGCGCGATTTCTTCGCTTCGCTCGGATTTCTGGCGCTGCTCGGCGCGGCGGACATGGTCTCGGTGTTCATCCGCAACAGCTTGGTTCAGCTGAGCACCCCCGACGCAGTGCGCGGGCGGGTCTCGTCGATCTCGGGGCTGGCCATCTCCGCATCTAACGAGCTGGGCGAGATGCAGTCGGGGGTGGCCGCGGCGCTGCTCGGCGCGACGGGGGCGGTTGTTTTCGGCGGCGTGGGGGCCATAGTGGTAACCGTGATCTGGGCGGTGGCGTTCCCCGAACTGCGCCGCGCCAAGACCTTTGCGCCGCAGTACCGCACTCTGGATGTAGCCCCGAAGGAGCAGACGACATGAAGGCCGACAACATCCTCGAAACCATCGGCAACACCCCGCACGTGCGCCTTTCGCGCCTGTTCCCCGACCGTGAGGTGTGGGTGAAGTGCGAGCGCGCCAACCCCGGCGGATCGATCAAGGACCGTATCGGGCTGGCGATGATCGAGGCGGCGGAGGCCGACGGAAGCCTCAAGTCCGGCGGCGTCATCGTCGAGCCGACCAGCGGCAACACCGGGATCGGGCTGGCGATGGTCGCCGCGGTCAAGGGCTACAAGCTGATCCTGGTCATGCCCGATTCGATGTCGGTCGAACGCCGCCGGCTGATGCTCGCCTACGGCGCCACCTTCGACCTGACCCCGCGCGAAAAGGGCATGAAGGGCGCGATCCAGCGCGCCGAGGAAATCCGCGACGCCACCCCCGGGGCGTGGATCCCGCAGCAGTTCGACAACCCGGCGAACATCGCGGTCCACGTCCGCACCACCGCGCAGGAAATCCTCACCGATTTCGGCCAGACCCCGATCGACGCGCTGATCACCGGCGTTGGCACCGGCGGGCATCTGACGGGCTGCGCCGAGGAGCTTAAGAAGCACTGGCCGAAAATGAAGGCGTGGGCGGTCGAGCCGACCCTGTCGCCGGTGATCTCGGGCGGACAGCCTGCCCCGCACCCGATCCAGGGCATCGGCGCGGGGTTCATCCCCGGAAACCTGCACACCCAGTCGATCGACGGCGCGATCCAGGTCGATCCCGCGGATGCCAAGGAATGGGCAAGGCGGTGTGCGACTGTCGAGGGGATGCTGGTGGGGATTTCGAGCGGCGCGACACTGGCGGCGATTGCGCAGAAATTGCCCGATCTGGCGCCGGACGCGCGAGTGCTGGGATTCAATTACGACACCGGGGAGCGGTATCTGAGCGTGCCCGACTTTTTGCCGGAGTAGCTTTCCTCCCCCCTCGCGGGGAAGGATACGAAGCCTTGGCGTTTCAGCGCCTAGGCGAAGTTGGAGAGGGGCCGCGGCATAGCGCTACCCCTCGCCCCCTCGCCAAGCTTCGCTAGTTCCTTGCGGAACAAGCTACGCTATCCTCTCCCGCGAGGGGAGAGGAGAAGAACCCATGACCAACCTCGAACCCATCCCCTACGCCGACGACCAAGCCCCCCTTACCGGCCTTCTCGCCCGCCCCGCAGGCAAGCCCCGCACCGTCGTCGTCGTGTTTCCGACAATCATGAACCAGGCCCCCAACGCGCTGCGCCGCCTGCCGATGCTGGCTGAAGCGGGCTGTCTCGCGTTCTGCGCCGATCTCTATGGCCGCGCCCCCGCCGACCGCGCCGACGCCCACGAGCTGGGCACCGCGTTGCGCGCCGACGTCTCCGCCTACCGCGCGCGGATCAGGGCCGCGGTCGATACCCTCGCCGCGCTGCCCGAAGCGCAGGCCCTCCCCCTCGCCGCGATCGGCTATTGCCTGGGCGGGCAGGCCGCGCTCGAGGCCGCGCGGATGAACCTGCCGCTGGTCCTAGCCGCCAGCTTCCACGGCATCCTTTCGACCGACGCCCCCGCGACCGGCCCGATCCGACCCCGCATCCTCGTCTGCCACGGCGACGCCGACCCTTTGGTGCCGCGCGATCAGGTCAGCGCCTTCCAGCAGGAAATGGACGCCGCCAGCGCCAACTGGCACCTCCACGTCTACGCTGGCGTCAAGCACGGCTTCACCGACCCGGAGGCGGACAGCCACGGCCTTCCCGCGCTCGGCTACGACGCGAGCGCGGACAGGCAGAGCTGGGCTGCTATGTTGAGGTTGTTGGACGAGACGCTGGGCTGACGTCCTGTCGGCACGACCTGAGAAAAATCATAATTCTCTTAAACGCAAGCGCCGCCTACCTCATCGAGAAATCCCACTGAGACGATGCAGCTTGTTATTGGTACGGGTTTGGTTGCTCGCCTGCAAGCCCGTGATCTAACCTTGTGTTCCTTTCCTTTACTGCCTAAACAGAACTTGGGCTTGCTTGTTTTGGACGGGAATGATCGTAATGAAAATTACCAACAGATCAGATCAGATTTATACATGGTACCTGTGGGGCGCGGGCGATTCGATGGAATGGTTCGTACTTGACACCGAATGGATCCATCCAGGGCAAACCCATACCCTCGACATAAAAGGTCCGGTGAAAATAAATTACTTGGACGGCCAAACAGGAATACGAAAAAGCCCCCGAGACTCGGAAACCGAAATTTTAGAGCCAAAATTTGAGATTTTGATACAGGGGAGCTGGCCCGACTATGTCGTTTGGTCGAGTATTAGAGAGCAGTATATTAAATCACAATACGACGATTCGGTTAAATCGAATTTGTCAAAGAGTGCGGCTTTAGCTTCGTCTGGATTGCGGGCCACGGCTGAATTTATGAAATTGCTGCCGGTCGTTGGAACTGTCTTCAGTGGAATTCTCGGTATTGCCAGCGCCATTTCCGATGGAGTGGCGAAAGGCTCATCCATTACGCCTGAAAAACAGACGCTGCTCGATGAAATAGCCAAGATCGTCCGAGACGAAGAGGATTTGCAAGCTGCGCAGAAAGCCGCTGCAGCTTTCCTGAATGCCTATTTCTCACTCAAAGACGTCGACCCAAACGACTTTGGACCCCATGAACTGAAAGATCTACTGCGGGATACGGAAGAATTTTGCTCTCCTGCGGGTGAATTTATGAATTATATCACATTGTTGAATAACGATATCAATAAATCAAAACGTGTCACAAATGCCTATTTGATGGGTATTTCTGCGTATATGAAATATCTTTGGTTGCACTTTATCACGTCCATAAACGACGGAGACGCAATATCCGCAGGAAAACTCCAACGCTACAAAACGAAGATACAGGAATGTCGAGATGGTGTTCAGCGACTAAAAAATAATGCTTCAGCAGTGGAGTTGAATATTGCTACTTGCGGATTGCGCGTTGAACCAGAGATAACCATGCTTCGGCAGGCGCTTTACATGCAATCCATCGGACTTTCTGGTCTTAACGAAATAGATATTGCACTTGACAGCCTGAGACTTATGGTCGCCTATCTTGATGAGGATATCGCCTCGGTCAAAGCCGGAAAAGCCGGCCTTCATTATTTCAAGTCCAACTGGCAGATCGGCTCTGGTTCGACGAGTTAGGAAACACGATGGCGCTAAGCGGCTTCGGTTAGCTGTGCAACGATGTTGGCTACAGCAGGCGGAGTATCAACTTCGAACGAGCCCTCAAGCCGCCGTCGCGAATGCCTCCACCGGCAGCGCCATTACGCTGTCCGCGCCGCCCTCGATCTTGCGCCGCAGCGCGCCGCAATCGGGCAGGTGGCGCTCGGCGAAGTAGCGGGCGGTCGTCAGTTTGGCTTCGTAGAAGGGCCGATCCTCGACGCCCCCAACCAGCGCAGCCGCCGCGACTTTGGCCATCTTGAGCCACATCAGCCCCACCGCCACCGTGCCCATCAGCGTCATGTACGGATAGGCGCCGGCGCCCAGGTTGTTGGGATTGGCCATCGCGTTCTGCATGAACCACATCGTCGCGGCCTTGAGCTCGCCGTTGGCCTTGGCGAGCTTGTCTGCGATGCCCGCGAGGTCACCCTCCACGCCTTCGCACTCCCCGTCGACCAGTGCGAACAACGCCTGCACGGCGCGGCCGCCGTTCGCCGCCAGCTTGCGGCCGCACAAGTCCATCGCCTGGATGCCGTTGGTGCCTTCGTAGATCATCGCGATCCGCGCATCGCGGACAAACTGTTCCATACCGTTCTCGACGATGTAGCCGTGCCCGCCCCACACCTGCTGCATGTCGGTGGCGACCTTGTAGCCGCTGTCGGTACCATAGCCCTTGATCACCGGGGTCAGCAGCCCGAGCAGATCGTCGGCGGCGGCGCGCTCCTCCCCGGTCGCCGCCTTGTGGCTGAGATCGGCCTGGAGCGCCCCCCACAGGCACAGCGCGCGCAGCCCTTCGGTGAGCGCCTTGGCGTCCATCAGCATCCGCCGCACATCGGCGTGGACGATGATGGGATCGGCCTTTTCCTGCGGCTCGGCCGGGCCGGTCAGCGCGCGGCCCTGGCGGCGCTCGATCGCATAGGCGACGCCGTTCTGATAGGCGACTTCGGCTTGCGCGAGCCCCTGGATGCCCACCCCCAGCCGCGCGACGTTCATCATGATGAACATCGCGGCGAGGCCCTTGTTTTCCTCGCCGACCATCGTTCCGATCGCGCCGTCATAGTTCATCACGCAAGTCGCGTTGGCGCGAATGCCCATCTTGTGCTCAAGGCTGCCGCACGAGACCGCGTTGCGCGCGCCCAGCGTGCCGTCGGCGTTCACCAGCACCTTGGGGACGATGAACAGCGAGATGCCCTTCGAGGATTCGGGCGCGTCGGGCGTCTTGGCGAGGACGAGGTGGATGATGTTCTCGGTCAGGTCGTGCTCGCCCGCCGAGATGAAGATCTTGGTTCCGGTGATCGCGTAAGTGCCGTCCGCCTGCGGCATCGCGCGGGTGCGGATCATGCCCAAGTCGGTGCCGCAGTGCGGCTCGGTCAGGTTCATCGTCCCGAGCCATTCGCCCGAGATCATCTTGGGCAGATAGAGCTCTTGCTGTTCGGCGCTGCCTTTGGTGAGGATCGAGGCGACCGCGCCGCTGGTCAGTCCGGGATACATGGCGAAAGCCTGGTTGGCGGAGGCGAGAAATTCCTCGACGAGCATGCCCATGATATGCGGCATCCCCTGCCCGCCGAACGCCTCGGGCGCGGAAAGCGTGCCCCAGCCCGATTCGCGAAACTGGTCATACGCCGCCTTGAAGCCCGCGGGCGTGGTTACGCTGCCGTCGGCGGCGCGGGTGCAGCCTTCCTGGTCACCCTGCTGGTTGAGCGGGGCAACGACTTCGGAAATGAACCGTCCGGCCTCGTCGATCACCGTGTCGGTCATCTCGCGGTCGGCGCCCTCGAAGCCCGCCAGGTTGCCGAAGCTGTCGAGCCTGAGCAGTTCGTTGACGACGAAGCGGGTGTCGCGGGTGGGGGCGCGGTAAGTGGGCATGGGTCAGCTCCTGGGGTCTTCCAGCTCTTCAAGCGTGGCGACGAAATCGGACAATTCGCGGATCGAGCTGTCGAGGTCGGTGCGCTGCGCCTCGAGCGCGGCGATCTTCTGGCGGCAGCGGACCAGCGTGGTCCGGCGCTGCTCGGCGCGGCCGTCGCCAAGATCATAAAGATCGATCAGCTCGCGGATTTCGCCAAGGCTGAACCCGACGTTCTTGGCACGCAGGATCCAGGCCAGCCGCGCGCGGTCGCGCTTCGAATAGACCCGCGCGAGGCCGTTGCGCGTCGGCGCGATCAGCCCCTCATCCTCATAGAAGCGCAAGGCGCGAGCCGATACACTGAACTCGGCGGAGAGGTTGGAAATGCTGAAGCTTTCGCGCTCGAGCGCGTCCGGGCGATCGAGGTGGGCGCTGTGGCGTTCGGAAGCGGTTGGCGCGGCCATAGCGCGCTGGTAACTGCCCTTTACGTAAACGTCAATCCAACAAGACCAGTCGGTCGTCCTTCAGCACGCGATAAAAGCATGTCTGCGCCCCGGTGTGGCACGCGGGCCCGGCTGGCTCTACGCGCAGCACGATCGCATCCTGGTCGCAATCCACGCGGATTTCGACCACGCGCAAGGTGTGGCCCGAACTCTCGCCCTTCATCCACAACCGCCCGCGCGAGCGCGAATGAAAATGGGCGAAACCCGTCTCGCGCGTCTTCTCCAGCGCATTGGCGTCCATGTGCGCGAGCATCAGGATATCACCGCTCGCCGCATCGACCGCGACCGCAGTGAGCAGACCGGCGGCATCGAAGCGCGGCTCGAACAGACCGGGACGTTCGCTTGGTAAATCGGTCACGATTGGTAACTTCCCCATCTCTGCCATCATGGTCCAAACCTTGTTGCATGATAACCACAGCGGCAATGCAAAATCCATCGAGCGCGCAAGTTGCGCTATGCCTCGGACAGCCGATGCGCAATGAAGCGTCACGGCTTGAGGGAGCCGGACGGCCAAAAGGCCAAAGTTCGGGGATCCCGCCCGGTTCGAAGCGCCTCAAGGCAGCGCGGACAGGGCGGATGAGGGTTTCGGCGCGAAAGCGCAGCGAAGGTATCGTCACGAGGGCGCCCGGGGTTCATTCCTCGGGCGCTTTTCTTCGTGGTCGTCAGGCAGGGGGCAGCGCCTCGTCGAGAACGCGCGCGAAACAGGCGATCCGAACCCTGCTCGCCCCGGCCCGGCGCAGCGCGCGGACGCAGGCATCGCTGGTCGCGCCGCTGGTCATGACGTCGTCCACCAGCAGCACCTGGGCTTCGTTCAGGCGCGGCTTCCAGGCCGGATTGACGGCAATGCTGCCACGCAAGGCCCGCGCCCGCTCCTTCCGTCCCAGCCCGCCCAGCGACGGCGTTGCGCGCGTTCGGACCAGCGCATCGACGGCAAGGCGGCGCTCGGGCGTGGTCGCGATCGTCCGCGCCAGCAACGCCGACTGGTTGAACCCGCGCCGCCACAGCCGCCAGCGATGCAGCGGGACGGGGACGACCAGCCATTGGCCGGTGAGCGCACCCAGCCGCGCCTCGATAAGCCGGCCGAGCAATTTGCCGAGCGTCACCCGGCGTCCATGCTTGAACGCCAGAACCAGATCGCGCGAGGCGGAGTTGTAAAGCGACGCTGCGGCGATCCCGTCGTGGCGCGGCGGCGCGGCCAGGCACGGCGCGCAAGTGAAGGCGCCCGTCTCCACCCCCCCCAAAGTATCGCCGAGCGGGCGCTGGCACAGCGCGCAGGCGGGCTCGCCCGGGATGACCAGCTTGCTCCAGCACGCGATGCAAAGCCCGCCCTGTTCGCCCAGCGCGTCGCCGCACAGCGGGCAGCGCGGGGGGAACACCAGATCGACCAGCGGAGTGAGAGCGGCCAGTGGGGACATCGCGGGTTTGTGCTCTGCCGCGCCGGGGCTTGGCAAGCTGCGATTGGAACGGCAGGAGCAGCGCGATGACCGCCCCGATCATATTCGACCCGGCCCGGCGGCTGGCCGCGCGAAGACGGATGCGGCGGTTACAGCTGGCCGCCGATGCACCGCGCTATGTGCTCGACGACATGGCCGAGGATGTGATCGAGCGACTGGCGTTCCTCCGCCATTCGCCGCGAAAGGGGCTTGTCGTCGGGGAATTGGGCGGAACTCTGGCAGGCGCCCTCCGATCGCAGGGCGCCGATATACACGAGGGGTCGCCCGAGACGGGGCTCGACGAGGAGCGGCCGCTGCCGTTCGCGGGTCTCGATTTCATCGCAAGCCTGGGTACGCTCGACGCGGTCAACGACTTGCCCGGCGCTCTGCTCCATGCACGCGGCGCGCTGGCACCCGGCGGTCTGCTTATCGCCAGCCTGATCGGCGCAGGCAGCCTGCCCGCCTTGCGCGCGGCAATGCTCGCCGCCGATGGCGAGCGACCGGCGCCGCGATTGCACCCAATGGTCGATGTCCGCGCGGGCGCCCAGCTCCTCCAGCGCGCCGGGTACGCCGATCCGGTGGCGGACGGGCGGACCCTGACGGTGCGTTTCGCCTCGCTCGACCGGCTGGTCGGAGACTTACGCGCGCAAGGGCTGGGCAATGTTCTGGCCCGGCCCGGGCCGCCGTTGGGGCGTTCTGCGCTTGCAGCGGCGCGCCTTTCGTTTGGCACGGAAACCGAAGAAATGTTCGAGATAATTACTCTAACCGGATGGAAACATTAGCCGAGTGACGCCTGCGCCGCCGCCAGCCGGGCGATCGGCACGCGATAGGGCGAGGCGCTGACGTAATCGAGCTTCTGCGCTTCGCAGAACGCGATGCTCGCCGGATCGCCGCCGTGCTCGCCGCAAATGCCCAGCTTGATCTCAGGTCGCACCGCCCGGCCCCGCTCCGCCGCCAGCGCCACCAGCTGCCCAACGCCCTCGATGTCGAGCGTCACGAACGGATCCCGCGCGTAGATTCCCTGCTCGACATAAGCACCCAGGAACCGCCCCGCGTCGTCGCGCGAAACGCCCAGAGTTGTCTGGGTCAAATCGTTGGTGCCGAAAGAAAAGAACTTCGCTTCCTCGGCTATCTCGCCAGCCATCAGCGCCGCGCGCGGCAGTTCGATCATCGTGCCCACGAGGTAATCGAGCGTGCGTCCCTTCTCGGCAAATACCGACGCCGCCACGCGATCGACCAGTGCGCGCATCAGCTCGAGTTCGCGTCTGGTCCCGACCAGCGGGATCATCACCTCGGGCACCGGCGCATCGCCGGTCTCGGCCACCTCGCACGCCGCTTCGAAGATCGCGCGGGCCTGCATTTCGTAGATCTCGGGATAAGTGATCCCCAACCGGCAGCCGCGGTGGCCGAGCATCGGATTGAACTCATGGAGCTCGCCCGCGCGGCGGCGCAAGTGGTCGATCCCTACCCCCATCGCCAGCGCCAGATCGGCGAACTCGGCCTCGCCCTGCGGCAGGAACTCGTGGAGCGGCGGATCGAGCAGGCGGATCGTCACCGGAAGCCCCGCCATCTCGCGGAAGATGCCCGCGAAATCGGCGCGCTGTTCGGGCAGCAGGCCGGCCAGCGCGGCGCGGCGCCCGGCTTCGTCCTCGGCCAGGATCATCCGGCGAACCAGGCTGATCCGCGCGGCATCGAAGAACATGTGCTCGGTGCGGCACAGACCGATGCCCTCCGCGCCGAACTGGCGCGCGATCTTGCAGTCGGCGGGGGTCTCGGCGTTGGCGCGGACCCTCATCCGGCGCACCGCGTCGGCCCAGCCCATCAGCACGCCGAAATCGCCGACCAGCTCGGGCTCGATCGTCGGGACCGCGCCGGCCATGACTTCGCCGGTGGAGCCGTCGAGGGTGATGATTTCGCCTTCATTGACCTCACGCCCCGCGATCCTCGCCACACGCCGCGTCGGGTCGATCGACAATGCAGAGGCGCCGGACACGCACGGCCGACCCATTCCGCGGGCCACGACCGCCGCGTGTGACGTCATGCCGCCGCGCGCGGTGAGGATGCCCTTGGCCGCGTGCTTTCCGTGGATGTCCTCAGGGCTGGTCTCGACCCTGACGAGGATCACCGCCTCGCCCAGCGCGGCGCGGCGCTCGGCCGCATCGGCATCGAACACCACCGCGCCCGAAGCCGCGCCGGGGCTCGCGGGCAGCCCGCGGGTCAGCACGTCGCGCGTCGCGGATGGATCGAGCGTGGGATGGAGCAACTGGTCGAGCGCCATCGGATCGACGCGCAGGATCGCTTCGTTGCGATCGATCAGGCCCTCATCGGCCATGTCCACCGCCATCTTGAGCGCGGCCTTGGCGGTGCGCTTGCCGCTGCGGGTCTGGAGCATCCAGAGTTTGCCGCGCTCGACGGTGAACTCGATGTCCTGCATGTCGCGATAGTGGCGCTCGAGCAGGTCGAACACCTGGCCAAGCTCGGCGAAGGCTTCGGGCATCGCCTCTTCCATGCTCGATTGTTTCGCCCCGGCGCGTTCGCGGGCGGCCTTGGTCAAGTACTGCGGTGTGCGGATGCCGGCGACGACGTCCTCGCCTTGCGCGTTGACCAGCCATTCGCCGTACCAGGCCTTCTCGCCGGTTGCGGGATCGCGGGTGAAGGCGACCCCGGTGGCGCTGGTTTCTCCCATATTCCCAAAGACCATCGCCTGGACGTTGACCGCGGTGCCCCAGTCGTGGGGGATCGCGTTGAGGCGGCGATAGACCTTGGCGCGTTCGGAATCCCAACTCTCGAACACCGCGGCGATCGCCCCCCACAGCTGTTCGGAGACGTCCTGGGGGAAGTCGCGGCCCAGTTCCTCGCGAACGATGGCCTTGTACTCGCCGACAAGCGCTTGCCAGTGTTCGGCCTGCATCTCGGTATCGGTGAAGAAGCCGTTGTCTTCCTTGGCGATTTCCAGCGCATCTTCGAACCGGTAGTGGTCGAGGCCGAGCACCACGTCGGCATACATCTGGACGAAGCGGCGATAGCTGTCCCACGCGAAGCGCGCGTCGCCCGAGGCCGCCGCCAGTCCCTCGACCGAAGCGTCGTTGAGCCCGAGGTTGAGCACGGTGTCCATCATCCCAGGCATCGAGACGCGCGCGCCCGAGCGGACCGAGACCAGCAGCGGATCGGCAGCATCACCAAAGCGCTTGCCGGTCACGCCCTCGATATGCGCGATCCCGGCGGCGACTTCGGTCTTCAAGGCATCATCGAAACCCTTGGTTTCATTGTAGACAGTGCAGACTTCGGTGGTGATCGAGAACCCCGGCGGGACCGGCAGGCCAATCCCCGCCATTTCAGCGAGGTTGGCGCCCTTGCCGCCGACGACGGTCTTGTCGCGGGCGCGGGGATCGTCCGAGCTGTGAGTCCCGCCGAAGGGATAGACCATCTGGTTCATGCTGGCCCTTGATGGCTGCGCCGTGGACCACCTGGACCACAGTCCAGGGGTAAAATTCTATCCCTCGATCTTCGAGAAATCGGCCACCTGGTGGACCGCAGTGCGGAACCGGTCGAGCAACGCCAGGCGCGCGGCGCGCTTGGCCGGGTCGCTGTCGTTGACTGTGACGGCATCGAAGAACGCATCGATCGGGCTCCGCAGGCTGGCGAGCGCGCTCATGGCTGCGGCAAAATCCTCGGCGGCGACCGAATCGCGCGCGCGAGGTTCCGCGGCGTCGAGCGCCTCGATCAAAGCCCTTTCCGCAGGTTCGGGCGTGTAGGAAAGTAAATTCTCCGCCCCGCCCGCGTAGTTTTCCTTTTTGAGGATGTTCGCCGCGCGCTTGTACCCGGCGAGCAGGTTGGCGCCGTCGCGGGTGCCGACGAACGCCTGGAGTGCGTGGACGCGGGCGAGGAGCCTGACGAGGTCGTCCTCCCCGCCGAGCGCGAACACCGCGTCAATCAGGTCGTGGCGGACGCCGGCTTCGCGTTGTTGGACTTTGAGGCGGTCGGCGAGGAAAGCGGCGATCTGGGAGGTCGTCTCAAGATTCTGATGATGAAATTTGTAAGCCTCAGTCAGAGTCCCAGCGACAGGATTTAGGAAATGCTCCTTCCCACTCCCGCTTTCCTGCAGACGGAATGGAGCCTCGCGCTCGTCCAGTTGGATCGGTCTGTGGCTATCTAGAGCGTCAAAGTAGATTTCGACTTCGTGGCGAAGTTTAGGATACTTTGTGATCATGACAACGCGCGAAACAGCAGCCGCTAGATGAGCGCAAATGTCACCCAGCGATACTCTAAGCGAGCCATCAACCATGAGCGTCAATGCGCCAATCGCCTGTCGACGCAGCGCGAAGGGGTCTCGCGAACCGGTCGGTGCTTCTCCTGCAAGCATCAGAGCGAATAAGGTATCAAGCTTATCCGCCAAGCTTACCGCCACCGTCACCGGCGCAGTCGGCACCTCATCCCCCTGCCCGACCGGCTTGTAGTGATCGCGGATGGCGTCGGCGACTTCGTCCGGCAAACCCTCGGCGCGGGCGTAGTAGCCGCCCATCAGGCCCTGGAGCTCGGGGAACTCGCCGACCATCTCGGTGACGAGGTCGGCCTTGCACAGGCGGGCGGCCTGTTCGGCGAGGGCGGCCAGCTTCTCCCTCTCCCCTTCAGGGGAGAGGGTCGGGGAGAGGGGGTTGTCGGCGGATGCTGCGCTTGGCTGCCCCTCTCCCAACCCTCTCCCCTGAAGGGGAGAGGGCTTTATGATGCCTTCCTCGACCAGCCACCTCGCCAGATTGGCGACGCGGTCGACCTTGTCGGCCACCGTGCCCAGCTTTTCGTGAAAAACGATGTTTTCCAACCGCTTGGCGTGATCTTCGAGGGTCTTCTTCCGATCCTGCTCCCAGAAGAACCGGGCATCGCTGAGCCTCGCCGCGAGCACCTTGCGGTTGCCGTCGACTACGCCCTCACCGCCGTCGGCCGCCTCGATGTTGGCGGTGCAGACGAAAGCGTTGGCCAGCTTGCCCTCCCCATCGTTGCACACAAAATACTTCTGGTTGGTCCGCGCGGTGAGCTGGATGACTTCGGACGGGACTTCGAGGAACGCGGCATCGAACCGGCCCAACAACGGCACCGGCCATTCGGTGAGCCCGGCGTTCTCGATCACCAGCCCCTCGTCCTCGACCAGCGACAGACCGGCCTGCGCCGCGGCGGCGTGCGCCTTGTCGCGGATCAGCGCCTCGCGTTCGGCGTGGTCGACGATCACGTGGCAGGCGCGCAGTTTCTCCTGGTAGTCGTTGGCGCCGCCGATGGTGATCGGGCCGGGGGCGTGGAAGCGGTGGCCGAGCGTGGCGTAGCCGCTGGAAACCCCCGCGGCGGTGCATTCGACCAGCTCCTCGCCGAGGATCGCGACGATCCCCGACAATGGTCGCACCCAGCGCGGGCTTTCGGTGCTGATCGAGGCCGCGCCCCAGCGCATCGCCTTGGGCCAGGGAAACGTCCGCACGATCGCGGCGATCGCCCAGGCGAGCACTTCTCGCGTCGCGCGGCCGGGGCGTTCGATTATGGCGAAGTATGTTCCGCCGCGATCTTCGAGCTTTTCCTGAGGTTGCCCGACCTTGCGCAGGAAGCCTTCGAGAGCCTGCGGGGGGGCGCCGACTTTCGGCCCCTTGATCTCCTCACGCTGTGCCTCGGTCGCCTCGGGCAGTCCGCGCGCGATCAGCGCGAGGCGGCGCGGGGTGGACCACACGGTGACCGCGCCGTGGCTTACCCCGGTGGCGGCCATTTGCTCGCGGAACGCCTTCTCCAGATCGCGCCGCGCGCCCGCCTGCATCCGCGCGGGGATTTCTTCGGTGCGCAGTTCGAGGAGGAAGTCGCTCACGCCACCCACCCCGGGAACTTCTCCGCCCACTTCGGTGCCTCGCGCGCCATGTGCGCCTCGCAGCTGCCGCGCGCCAAATCACGCACCCGGCCCATGTAGCTGGCGCGTTCCTGGACCGAAATCACCCCCCGCGCCTGGAGCAGGTTGAAGACGTGGCTGGCTTCGATCGCCTGCTCGTAGGCGGGGATCGGCAGGCCGGCGCTCAGGCAGTTCTCGCATTCGGCGACCGCCTTGCGGAACAGGTCGAACAGGCTTTCGGTATCGGCGACCTCGAAGTTCCACTTCGACATCTGCTTCTCGTTTTCCAGGAAGACATCGCCGTAAGTGGTTCCGTGGCCATTGAAATCGAGATCGTAGACCGAGTCCACGCCCTGGATGTACATCGCCAGCCGCTCGAGCCCGTAAGTCAGCTCGCCCGCGACCGGCTTGCAGTCGAACCCGCCCATCTGCTGGAAATAGGTGAACTGGGTGACTTCCATCCCGTCGCACCACACTTCCCAGCCCAGCCCCCACGCGCCCAGCGTCGGGCTTTCCCAGTCGTCCTCGACGAAGCGGATGTCGTGGAGCAGCGGGTCGATCCCGATCGCGGCGAGGCTGGCGAGGTAGAGTTCCTGCAAGTTCGGCGGGCTCGGCTTGAGGATCACCTGGTACTGATAATAGTGCTGAAGCCGGTTGGGGTTCTCGCCATAGCGGCCATCCGTAGGCCGGCGGCAGGGCTGGACGAACGCGGCGTTCCACGGCTCGGGCCCCAGCGCGCGCAGCGTGGTGGCGGTGTGGAAGGTGCCCGCGCCCATCCGCATGTCATAAGGCTGGAGGATCAGACAGCCCTGCGCCGCCCAGAACGCGTGGAGCGTCAGGATCATGTCCTGGAAGCTGGTTTTAGGCGCGCTGATCATGCGCGCGGGCTTTGGCGGAGGCCTTGCCGCAAGGCAAGGGGGGCGGATGGCTTGCCCCGCCGCAAGGGTTCGTTCATCGACCGCGGGCATAGGAGGCGGCCATGAGACTTCGCGATTTCCTGACCGCCCTGCCCCGCCGCCTTGCCGAGGGGTTCGCGCTCCTCGCGTTCGGCGCCGCCCCGGCGCTGGCCGATCCGCAGAGCTTCCCCACCCCCGTCGCCCCGGTGCTGCGCGAAATTCCGCCGCCGCCGCTCCATCCCGCGCTGTGGATGGTCAAGGACGAGGACACAACGATCTACCTGTTCGGCACGATCCACGCGCTGCGCCCCGGAATGCCGTGGTTCGGCGGGCAGGTGGCGCAGGCGTTCTCCGAATCGGCCACGCTGGTCACCGAAATCAGCAACGTCGACGGAATGGACACCGCGCAGACCTTGCTCGGCAATGCGCTGCTGCCGCAGGGCCAAACACTGCGCGGCAAGCTGAGCGTGGCCGATCGCGCCGCGTTCGACGCCGCCTTGGCGCGCAATTCGATCCCCGCCGCCGCGCTCGACCGGTTCAAGCCGTGGTACGCCGCGGTGGTGTTGTCCTCGCTGCCGCTGCTGCGCGCGGGGTTCAAGCTGGAAGAAGGGGTCGAGATCCAGCTCGCGGCCAAGGCCAAGGCGGCGGGCAAAAGCCAGGAGGCGCTGGAGACCGCAGCCTACCAGCTCGGCCTGTTCGATTCGCTGCCCGAGGCGGGTCAGCAGGCCTATCTGCGCCAGGTGGTCGACAATCTCGATCAGCTGACCGCGCAGATCGACACGCTGATCGGCGAATGGGGCGAAGGCGACGCCGACGGGCTGGCCAAGGCGATGAACGCCGAGGAGAGCGACGCCGGGCTCACCGAACTGCTCCTCACCCGCCGCAACAAGGCCTGGGCGGAATGGATCAAGACGCGGCTCGACCAGCCGGGCACGGTGTTCATGGCGGTGGGCGCGGGGCATCTGGCGGGACCGGGCAGCGTGCAGGAGCAACTGGTGGCCAAGGGACTGGCGGCGACGCGGGTGCAGTAAGTTCGACTAAGCCGGGGGGATTGCGTGCGCCGTTTCGTTCTTGCCGCGCTACTCGCGCTCGCCGCGTGCAATTCTGCGCCCGTCGAGCAGAACCGTCCCGCGCTGTGGGAGATCACCGCCCCCGATGGCGCCAAGGGCTGGGTGTTCGGCACCGTCCACGCCCTGCCTGACGGGCTCGACTGGCAGACCCCCGCGATCGACCGTACCGTCAAGGAAAGCGGGACGCTGGTGCTGGAGATCGTCGATCCGGCGGACCAGAATGCGGCGCGCGCGACGTTCGTGCGGCTGGGCACCACGCCGGGTCAACCGCCGCTCGAATCGCGCATCGAGGCCAAGTTGCAACCCGCCTTGCGTGCAGCGCTCGCCAGGACCGGGCTCGACCGCCGCCAGTTCGCCAGCCTCGAGGACTGGGCCGCGGCGCTGACCTTGTCGTTCGCGCTGGAGGCCAGCAACGGCAACGATCCCGACAACGGCGCCGACCGCGCGCTGCTGGCCGCTGCGGGCAAGCGGCCGGTGGTGGGGCTGGAGACGCTCGAAGGCCAGCTCGGGTTGTTCGACGCGCTGCCCGCGCGCGATCAACGCTCGCTGCTCAACGCGGTGCTCGAAGAGAGTGCCGACGGCGTTTCGGACAAGCGCCTGGTCACGGCCTGGGCCGAGGGTGACGTCGCCACGCTCGACCGCGAGGCCCATGCGGGGATGCTGGCCAACCAGCGGCTGCGCGAGGCTCTGCTGGTGGGGCGCAACCGGCGCTGGGCGGATCAGGTCGCGGCGATGCTGACTGCGGGCAAGCGCCCGTTCGTCGCGGTCGGCGCGGCGCATGTCGCGGGGATCGACGGTCTGCCCGAGATGCTGGCGGCGCGGGGGTTTGCGGTGAAGCGGGTGCAGTAGCGCGGGGATGGACCGCATACCCCATGACAGGCATTGAGGGTTGGCAATGCCCAACTCCTTCACGATTGTTCTGATAGCCCAGGCCGTGGTCGTTGTTGCTGGCGTGTGGCTGATTTTCTCGGGGATAGTGGCGCTCATCCGGCCCGTGCTTGCAACCACGTTCATAGCCCGGATGGGCTCTACCGTCCGCATCCATTGGACCGAGCATACTGTGCGCGCCCTTGCCGGGGCGGGTCTGATCCTCGCCTCGCCTGCTGCATGGGCGCCAGGCCTCTTTCTCTATGGAGGCGTGTTCCTGATCGCGACGTCGTCGCTGATCCTGGCCGCCCCGCGCTCGTGGCACGCGCGCTACTCGCAGACTGCTGCCAGACACCTGACGCCGGGCCTGGTCCGGCTCCTTGCTCCGCTTGCCATGATTGGAGGGACCGCGCTGATCTGGGCGACGCGACCCGGCTCCGCCTTCTGACGCTTGCTTTCGCCCCCGTTTCCCCCTAACGGCCCCGCTCCCCGCCATGGTCATCCCTGGAGGCGCGGCGGGGTATCAACACCGTAATTCGGAAAGGTCACGGCTATGAGCGAAGCTCTCACCCTGGCGGCCGAGGCGCGCGAGCGGGCTGGCAAGGGAGCCTCCCGCGCTCTGCGTCGCGAAGGTCGCGTACCCGCCGTCGTCTATGGCGGCAAGGAAGAACCCCTGGGTATCCACGTCGAGGAACGGCTGCTGCGCCGCATGCTCGGCACCGGACACTTCACCAACTCGATCGTGATGATCGAAGTGGGTGGCAAGAAGGTCCGCACCCTGCCCAAGGACGTCCAGTTCCATCCCGTCAGCGATCTTCCGCTGCACGTCGATTTCCTCCGCCTGGCCAAGGACGCCACGGTCGAAGTCTCGGTGCCGGTGCTGTTTGTCAACGAGGAAGACTCGCCCGGCCTCAAGCGCGGCGGTGTGCTCAACGTGGTGCGCCATGATCTCGAGCTGGTGTGCGACGCGGACAAGATCCCCGACGACATCCGGATCGACGTGACCGGACTCGACATCGGCGATTCGATCCACATCAGCAGCGTCACCCTGCCCTCTGGCTCGGTCAGCGCGATCACCGACCGCGATTTCACAATCGCCACGATCGTCGCGCCTTCGGGCCTGCGCAGCGAAGAGGGTGACACCTCGACCGAGACTGAAGGCGAAGCGGCGGCTTAAGCACACGTGAGCCCCCGCGCAGGCGGGGGCCTCAGTCGGTCTGGTAACGACGCCTGAGGTCCCCGCCTGTGCGGGGACTCACCCTGTCTGGAGGGGTGCAAGTGCAGCTCTGGGTCGGCCTCGGCAATCCCGGTCCGCAATACGCGATGCACCGCCACAACGTGGGGTTCATGGCCGCGGACACGATCGCCGGGGTCCACCGCCTCGGCCCCGTCCAGAAGAAGTTCTCCGGCTGGCTTCATGATGGCCGCATCGGCGGCCAGCGCATCCTGCTGCTCAAGCCCGCGACGTTCATGAACGAAAGCGGCCGCTCGGTCGCCGAGGCGCTGCGCTTCTACAAGCTCGACATTTCCGCGCTGACAGTGTTCCACGACGAGCTCGACCTCGCCCCGTTCAAGGTCAGGGTGAAGCAGGGCGGCGGCACCGCCGGGCATAACGGGCTGCGCAGCATCGACCAGCATCTGGGGCCCGACTTCCGCCGGGTGCGGATCGGCATAGGCCATCCGGGGCACAAGGACCGGGTCACCGGATACGTGCTGGGCAACTACGCCAAGCCCGAACTCGATCCGCTGGCCGACCTGCTCGGCGCGATCGCCGCCGAAGCCGAATGGCTGGCGAAAGGCGACGACGCGCGCTTCATGAACGATATCGCGCTGCGCCAGCAGGACTGTTAGTCAGATGCTCCCCTGCTGGGAGAGCGACCATGACCGAACTGACCCGCCGAACTTTGCTGGCCGCAAGCACCGCAGCCGCGGCGGCGAGTGCGCTTCCCGCGTCCGCCCAGGGCAAACCCGATCTTTCCGGCAAACGCTTCCTCATCACCGGGGCTTCTTCGGGCTTCGGATATGCCGGAGCGCTGCATTATGCCCGCCTCGGCGCAACGGTGGTGGCGACGATGCGCAACCTGCCGCGCAAGGAAGCCGACGATTTGCGCGCCGCCGCGCGCAGCCTGCCGGGCAAGGTCCACATCGTCGCGCTCGACGTGCTCGAAGACTCCAGCGTCGCTGCGGGGGTCGCCGAGGCGCTCCGAATCGCGGGCGGAATCGACGTCCTCGTCAACAACGCCGGCATCGGCATCACCGGCCCGGTCGAGGCGCAGGACATGGCGGCGACCAGGCTTGCCTTCGATACCAACGTGTTCGGATATCAGCGGATGATCCTCGCGGTGCTGCCGGAAATGCGTGCCCGCAAGTCCGGCCTGATCGTCAACATCAGTTCCCAGCTCGGGCGCGTTATCGTGCCTTATGGCGGGCACTATTCGGCAACCAAGTTCGCGGTCGAGGCGCTGAGCGAGCAGCTAGCCTACGAACTCGTCCCGCACGGGATCGACGTACTGGTGATCCAGCCTGGCGGTTACCCGACCAAAGTGTGGGTCAATCGCAACCGTTATACCAGCGAGCTCAAGGCGCGGCTCTCGCCCGACGTCACCCAGGCCTACGCGTCGGTGATCCAGCGCATGGGGACCGAAGACGGCAGCGGCCGCAGCGCCGAAGTTGAAGACGTCCCCCGCGCCATCGCCGAAATTGCCGCGCTGGCAGCGGGCAGGCGCCCCTTGCGCCGCGCGGTCCATCCCGGACCCAAGCCGCAGGAACCGATCAACGCGGTTTCGGCCGAAGTTCAGCAAAAATGGCTTGGCGGATCACCGATGGGCCCGATGATCCGCGCGGTGTACGACTGACCGCGTCTTCCTGCCAATGGCGGTTGGTGGCCTGAAGTTAGTTCCGACTGTCGCCGAGGTTTACATTCGGTGGCGTCGTTAACCATAGAATCCTCAGATAACTGCGATTGGCACGGCGTTTGCGTTAGTTTGCGTAAACAGCTTGCGTAAACCGTGTTCGTCATTGGGGCCAAAACCATGAACCTATTCCGTAGCCTTTCGCTGGCCTTCGCCGGGGCCGTCGCGCTCTCGTCGAGCGCCGCTTTCGCCGATGCGATCACGCTCGATTCCTCGAAGGTCGGCCAGACGGTGACCCTCAGCTTCAACGGCATGGCCGACGGCAGCACGATCGCCGGGCTGACCGGCAGCACCACGCTGAAGCTGACCAGCATCAACGGCACCAGCTACAACTTCGACTACAGCGTAACCAACACAACCAGCGACCCGGTCGATTCGCGCATTTCCAGCTTCGGCTTCGACACCAACCCCGACATTTCGGGCGCGACCTCGACCGGAACCTACAATACCGCCGTGATCGGCGGCCAAGTGCCCAGCCCGTTCAACTCCGTCGATGTCTGTTTCAAGGCGGGTGGATCGAAAAGCTGCTCGGGCAGCGGCGGGGTCCTCGATGGGCAGACCGGCAGCGGCACGCTCTCGCTCAACTTCGCCAGCGCGCCGTCTTCTCTGACGCTCTCCGATTTCTTCGTGCGCTATCAGTCGATCACCGGCGCGGGCTCTGTCACCTCGGCGACCGGCGCGGGCACGATCACCAGCAGCGGCAGCACCGGCGGAACCCCGGTTCCCGAGCCGGGCATGATTGGGCTGTTCGGGATGGGCCTCATCGGGCTGGCGCTGATGCGCCGCCGCCGTGCCCCGCGCCGACGGATGCTGCAACTCGCCGCAGCCTGAAGCGGCCTAAGCAAACACGAGGGCTCGGCCGCTGGCCGGGCCCTTTTTCGTTGGTGAACCAGGTTAGCCCTTCTCCACCTCCGCCAGATGCGCGCGGATCGTGGGGTTGGCGGGGGCCTTGCGCGCCGCGGCGCGGAGCAGGTCGAGCGCGCGGCTGCGGTCTCCGCCGGTCTCAACCAGAAGCCAGGCTACGGTGTCCATCACCGAAGGATTGCCCGGCGCCAGCTTGAGCGCGCGCTGCGCATAGCCTAGCGCCTTGGCGCTGTTGCCCAGCTTGCTGTGGGCGAACGCCAGATTGTTGAGCACCAGCGGGTTCCTGCCGTCGGTGGCCGCAAGGATCCGCCCATACGCCGCGGCGGCGCCTTTCCAGTCGCCCTTGCGCAGCGCGCTGTCGCCGAGTGCCAGTTCGCTGCCCAGCGCCTCGGGGGTGGGAAAGCGCGCTCGATCGGCGTAGTTTGCCGCCGCCGGATCGCCGGCGGCGCGCGAGGCCCGGGCCATCAGCATAAGGATTTCCGGCGCGGCTTCGGGCTTGGCGGCAAGCGGGCGCAGCGTGGCCACCGACGCCTTGGCGTCGTCCCCGGCCAGTTGCGCCTCGGCGAGCAGCAGCGCGGTCAATGCGTGTGCCGGCGCGCGGCGGTGGAGCGGTTCGAGCCGCGCGCGCGCCTGCTCGGTCTGGCCCAGGCGGAGCTGCGCCTGCGCATAGAGCAGCATCGCGTCGTCGCGGGTGGTGAGCTGGGATTCGAGCGGCTGGAGGATGGTACGCACCTCGCGCCAGTCCTTGCGGCCCGCGGCCGCACGCGCCTGGAGATAAGCCACTGCCGGACTGCCGCCCGCGATTTCGCCGAGCGCCGCTAGCTGCGCCGCCATGTCCGTGTCGCGCCCCAGATCGCCGAGTACCGCGGCCTTGCCGGTGAGCGCCGCAAGGTTGCCGGGATAGGTGCCGGCGGCTTGATCGTAGTACTTGAGCGCTTGGGCGAGATCGCCCTTTGCGACCGCCAGCTGCGCCGCGGCAAGAAGAGGATCGAGCGTGCCCGGCCCGGCTTTCATCGCCCGCGCCGAAAGTGCCGCCGCCTGCTCCCGGTTGCCGCGACCCAACTCGAAACGACTGTAGTCGGCGAGAAGCCGGCCCATGTCGCCGCTTGCATTTTCCCCCGCCGCAAAGCTCCTGGCCGCAGCATCGACATCGCCCAGCATGAGCTGCGCGAGAGCGCGGATGCGGTGGGCTTCGGCAGAGTCCAGGTTGGCAACCCCGTCGAGCGCCAGCTTGGCCTTGCCGCGCAGCAGCGCCGCCTCAGCGGTAAGCAGCACCATATCCGCGGGCTTGCTCACCGTCGCGGCAAGTTTGTCGAGCGCCGCCTGCGCGGCGTCCCCATCGCCTTGCGCAAGGTGGGTGCGCGCGGCGAGTTCGAGGGCCGCCGCATTTCCCGGCTCGGCCTGGAGCGCAGCGGCCAGATCGACTTGCGCGGCGCGGTAATCGTGCGCCGCATAAGCCTTGGCGGCGCGGTCGAACCGTTCCTGCGGGGTATCGCTGCAACCGGCGAGGAGCAGCGCGAGCGTGAGCGGAGTGAGCCTGATCATGCCAGCGCCAATGCCACGAATGGCTGAAATTTCGGTGAAGGCTCGCCATCGCGCGGACGGGCGGCTAAGGCGCGCGCTCGCCGGATTTGCGGCCTGACGCTGGAGTGCATGATGGGTTTTCGTTGCGGGATCGTGGGCCTGCCCAATGTCGGCAAGTCGACGCTGTTCAACGCGCTGACCGAGACGCAGGCGGCGCAGGCGGCGAACTATCCTTTCTGCACAATCGAACCCAACGTCGGCAATGTGGGCGTGCCCGATGCGCGGCTCGATACGCTGGCGAAGATCGCGGGCAGCGCCAAGATCATCCCGACCCAGCTCGGTTTCGTCGATATCGCGGGGCTGGTCCGCGGCGCGTCGAAGGGCGAAGGTCTGGGCAACCAGTTCCTTGGCAACATCCGCGAGGTGGATGCGATCGTCCACGTCCTGCGCTGCTTCGAGAACGACGACATCCAGCATGTCGACAACAAGATCGACCCGATCTCTGACGCCGAGACGGTCGAAACCGAACTGATGCTGTCCGATCTCGATAGCCTGGAGAAGCGCGTCCCCGCAGCACAGAAGAAGGCGGCGCAGGGCGACAAGGAGGCGAAGATCGCGGCCTCGGTGCTCGGCCAGGCACTGGATTTGCTGCGCGAAGGCAAGCCTGCCCGGCTGGTCAAGCCGCGCGACGAGGAGGAGGCGCGGGTTTTCGCCCAGGCGCAGCTGCTCACCGCCAAGCCGGTGCTCTACGTCTGCAACGTCGAGGAAGAGAGCGCCGCCGAGGGCAACGCCTTTTCCGCGCGGGTGTTCGAGAAGGCCAAAGCCGAAGCCGCCAACGCGGTGATCGTCTCCGCCGCAATCGAAAGCGAGTTGTCCGGGATGGATGCCGACGAGCGGATGGTGTTCCTCGAGGAGATGGGCCTCCATGAAACCGGCCTCGCCCGCGTGATCCGCGCGGGCTACGACTTGCTCCACCTGATCACCTTCTTCACCGTCGGCCCCAAGGAAGCGCGCGCCTGGACCGTGCACAAGGGCGCCAAGGCCCCCGACGCCGCGGGCGAGATCCATTCCGACATGCAACGCGGCTTCATCCGCGCCGAGACCATCGCCTACGACGACTATGTGATGCTGGGCGGGGAAAACCCCGCCAAGGAAGCCGGCAAGTTGCGCCAGGAGGGCAAGGAATACGTGGTCCAGGATGGCGACGTTCTGCACTTCAGGTTCAACGTCTGAGCGCGCGCGCGGAACTTCCTCCTACCCTGCCGGTTCATCGGGCAGGCGAACAGGGAAGAGGAACCGCACTATGGCCCGAGTGACACGGCTCGATTGGATCGCCAAGGTCGGCTACGCCGCGCGCGGGATCGTCTATATCCTGTTTGGCTGGCTGGCGCTGTCGGCACGACGCGGCGCCGAAGAGGGCAAGGAAGGCGTGTTCGACGCCATCGAGGACATGCCGATGGGCGAGATCCTGATCCCGCTGACCGCGCTCGGGCTGCTCGCCTACGGCATCTATCGCCTGACTTGTGCGTTTCTCGACACCGAAGGCAAAGGCGATGACGCCAAGGGCCTGGCCGGGCGCGGGGCGCAGTTCGTCAGCGGCGTGATCCACCTCGCCCTGGCCTACACCGCAACCCAGTTCGTCGGCGCCGGCAACGCCGAGCCCAGCGGGGCCGACGGCGAACAAACACGCGCGGCGACGAAGACTTTGCTCGATTTCGAGTTGGGCGATGCCGGGCTGTGGCTGGTTGCGCTCGGCTTTTTCGCAGCGGCCGGTTGGCAGGTCTACCGCGCAATCAAAGACAAGCACATGAAGCATCTCGCAGCCGCTACGCCGCCTCTCACCAAGACCATCGGCAAGATCGGGACCGTGACCCGTGGGCTCGTCTTCGCGGTGATCGGCTATTCGTTCATTCGCGCAGCCGAGACCGACAGCGCCGAGCAGGCCAAGGCCATGGGCAGCGCGGTCGCTTCGCTATACGAGATGGGCTGGGTCTATACGTTCGTTGCGATCGGGCTGATCCTGTTTGGCGTGTTCAGCCTGATCCAGGCCAAGTACCGAATTGTCCCCGCGGTCGATGTCGCCGATGCGGCCAGGTCCGGCGCTCGCGCCGGCGGTGCAAAAATTTCGTCGAAATTCTGATCGCTCAAGCGCCGTCGAAAGCCGCGAGAATAGGGCACGGCCCTTGAGTACCGCTGACGCAATCGCGCTCCAGCCTGGCGAGCGCATCGCGGCTGGCCTCGAGTTCGGCAATGCGCGCATCGAGCGCGGCAATCCGCTCGCGCGCCATGGTCCGAGCGGTGGCACGATCGTTATCGCGATCGAGTTCGATCAGACGGGCGATCTCGTCGAGCGTGAAGCCTGCGCGCTGCGCCGAGCGGACGAAGCGCAGCCGGCGCAAGTCGTCCTCGCCATAGTGCCGCCGACCCGGTGCCCCTCCGCTGCGCGATGGCCGCGGATCGTCGACAAGCCCGCGGCGCTGGTAAAAGCGCACCGTTTCGACGCCGACTCCGGCGCCATTGGCCAACTCGGAAATCGTCATCGCCATGAGGGGTTGACTCCGTACCGCGGTACGGAAGGTATAACCCGGTCGTTGCAGACCTGACCAGCCCAGCAAGGACGGATCATGAGCAAGACCGCCACTCTCCACCGCATGGTCATGCCCGACCACACCTGTCCCTACGGATTGAAGGCGCGGCACCTGCTCAAGCGGCGCGGCTACACGGTCGATGACCGCTGGCTGAAGACCCGCGCCGAGACCGACGCATTCAAGGCCGAGCATGGGGTGATGAGCACCCCGCAAACCTTCATCGATGGCCACCGGATCGGCGGGTACGATGACTTGCGCCGCCATTTCGGGCTGAAAGTCGCCGATCCCGAGGCGACGAGCTACTGGCCGGTGCTGGCGGTGTTCGCCGCCGCGCTCGGGCTGGCGCTGGCGGCGAGCTGGGCCGCATTTGCCGCGTTGCCTGCGATGCAGGTAATCTCGTGGTTCGTGTCGTTCGCGATGGTCCTTCTGGCGATGCTCAAGTTGCAGGACGTCGACAGGTTCGCGACGATGTTCCTCAACTACGATCTGCTCGCCCGCCGGTGGGTACCCTACGCGACGTTCTATCCGTTCGCCGAGTTTACTGCCGGCGTGCTGATGACGGCGCGGATCCTGCCGTGGCTGTCGATCCCGCTGGCACTGTTCATCGGGACGGTAGGTGCGGTCTCGGTGTTCAAGGCGGTGTGGATCGACAAGCGCGAGCTCAAGTGCGCCTGCGTCGGCGGAGCAACGAAGGTCCCGCTGGGCTTCGTCTCGCTGAGCGAGAACTTGGCGATGATCGGCATGGCCGTGTGGATGTTGGCGGCGCCGATGTGATGCCCGGCAAGGGCGAGAACATTGACGCACGCCCGCGGGCGCGCCAAGCCGCCGTCATGCAGTATTTCGAAGACATACCCGTCGGCCAGAAGCACGCCTTCGGCTGCTATGCAGTCACCCGCGAGGATGTGCTCGAGTTTGCTCGCAAGTACGATCCGCAGGCGTTCCACCTTGACGACGAGGCCGCCGCGCGGACCCATTTCGGACGGCTTTCCGCGAGTGGCTGGCACACTTGCGCGATGACCATGGCGATGCTTGTGGGCAACCTCAAGGACCGCAGGCAGGCCGGACTGGGCTCGCCAGGGGTGGACGAACTGCGCTGGCTCAAACCCGTTTATCCTGGCGACACCTTGCGCGTGGAAACCGAGGTTTTCGAGAAGCGCCGCAGCGCCACCAGGCGCGAGATGGGCATCTTCAAGAGCCACGTCAAAGTTTTCAACCAGCACGACGAGCCGGTTCTGGCGATGACATCGATCGGGCTGGTCGCGGTGCGCAGTCCCAACGCGCCGATCTGATCAATCTCTCCCGAGCTTGCTCGGGGAGATCAGATCAAGCCCCGCACTGTACCTGCCCTTCGGCCTCATAGATTACCTGATCGAACGGATCGGTGACCACCAGATGTCCGGCCCAACGGATTTCCCCCCCGCCCTCGCCGGTCCGGGTCAGCGACAGCGCCATCTCCTTGCCGACGTAGCGTGAAACCGTGTCGAGCGGCAGCTTGGCGCTGCCCGGATCGGAAGCGAAGCGGACCGGGCGGTCATCGATCAGGATATAGGCGACCTTGGACCGCGTCAGCAGCACCGCCCCCATGCTGCCCCCCGGCGCAAACGCGCAGCCCGCGCCGAACAAGTTGTACTTCTGGATATCGGCGAAAAGGATCGGCTTCGGCTCGATCATCTGCGGCGGTGGCTTGGAGTTCTGCGCGGCGTTGACCTGGGCGATCGCGCGCTCCTCCGCGGCGCGCTTTTCGGCCGGGGCTTGCTCGGGGGCGCAGGCTGCCAGTAATCCCAGCAAGACCAGCCCAAGCGCGAGGCTCCTATTTTCGACCGAACAGTTTTTCGACATCGTTCATCGCCAGCTTGATCCACGTCGGGCGGCCGTGGTTGCACTGACCCGAGCGCGGAGTCTGCTCCATTTCGCGCAATAACGCATTCATTTCCGCGACGGACAGCACCCGCCCCGCACGGACCGAGCCGTGGCAGGCCATCGTAGCCAGGACAAGGTCGAGCTTTTCGCCGAGCAACAGCGTGTCGCCATTGGTCGCAAGGTCATCGGCGACATCGCGCAGCAGCGCGTGAGGGTCGCCGCCCGAGAGCGCCGCAGGGACCGCGCGGACCAGCATTGCGCCGGGGCCAAAGCGTTCGACCGCCAGCCCGTGCCGCGCCAGCGCCTCGGCCTGCGCCTCGATCCGGTCGCAATCGGCCTCGTCGAGCTCGACCACTTCGGGCAGGAGCAGCGCCTGGCTCGCGCCGTTTCCGCCGGCCCCCGCGGCACGCAGGCGTTCGAGCACCAGCCGTTCGTGCGCGGCGTGTTGATCCACGATCACCAGCCCGTCCTCGGCCTCGGCGACGACATAGGTGTTTGCGATCTGGCCACGGGCGACGCCGAGTGGGTGCGCCACGCTGTCGGGCACGGCGGCCTCGGCGGTTTCGGCGCGGCCCGCGGGCGCGTCCATCACCGCGCTTTCATAGCCGCGCCAGACCGCCTGCGCTTCGCTCACCCGGGGGGCAGTCCAGCCGCGACCGCTGAAGATGCTGTGGCTGCGCTGGTCGGGATGCAATGGCGCACTCAGAGGCTCCGACTGCCAGGCGCGCATCGCCTCGCCAGCGGGGGCCTGAACGCTGCGCCGGTCGGCCCCGCCAAGCGCCTCGCGCAGTCCTGAGACGATCGCCCCGCGCACCCCCGCCGCATCGCGAAAGCGCACTTCGGTCTTGGCCGGATGGACGTTGACGTCGACCTCGCCGCAGGGAACCGAAACGAACAGCGCCAGCACCGCGTGGCGATCGCGCGCCAGCATGTCGGCATAGGCCCCGCGCACCGCGCCAGCGAGCAGGCGGTCCTTCACCGGGCGCCCGTTGACAAACAGGTACTGGTGATCGGCGACCCCGCGATTGTAGGTCGGCAGCCCGGCAATCCCGGTCAGATGAAGGTCGCCGCGACGGAAATCGATGGCCACCGCGTTGTCCGCCAGTTCGCGCGCAATCACTTCCGCGGCGCGTGCCGCCACGCCGGCACCGGGCTGCACCGCCAATGCGCGGCGGCCGTCGTGCTCGAGCGTGAATCCGACGTCGGGCCGGGCCAACGCCAGCCGCCGCACCGCATCGTGGCACGCCGCCCATTCCGAGCGCGCGCTGCGCATGAACTTGCGCCGTGCAGGGACGCGGGCGAAGATCTGCTCCACCCGGATGCGCGTGCCCGGCGGCAACGCGGCCGGGCCTTCCTCGACCACCGCGCCGTTATCGACCACCCGCCGCCATCCTTCCGCCGCGCCGCGCGGGCGGCTTTCGAGGGTCAACCTCGCTACGCTGGCGATCGACGGCAGAGCCTCGCCGCGAAAGCCCAGCGTGGCGACGTTCTGGATGTCTTCACCGGGCAGCTTTGATGTCGCATGTCGTTCGAGCGCGAGCGCGATTTCTTCGGGAGTCATCCCGCAGCCGTCGTCGGCCACCTCGATCAGCGTCAGCCCGCCTTCGCCCAGGCGGATGGCGATGCTGCCGGCACCTGCATCCAGCGCGTTCTCGACAAGCTCTTTCAAGGCGCTTGCAGGGCGCTCAACCACTTCGCCCGCGGCGATGCGGTTGACCAGCGTTTCGGGCAAGCGACGAATGTTGGGCATGAGCTGTGCCAGACTAGCGACGAATTAACGGTTTTTCGAGACGATCAGTGGGGATAACCCCCGCGATAACGACAATATTTTGGCCTTTCCCCGCTATCCCGGTTAATGAGCCGCCTTCCCCGCCCCCTTCCGGCGCAGGCCCGCCCGCAACCATATGCGGTAAGCCGCTGGACAGATTACGGATTTAACGAATGGCGTCGATGTTCTCGCGATTCTTCAAGTTTGGTTCCCAGAACATGGCCATCGATCTGGGGACGGCCAATACCCTGGTCTATGTCCAGGATCGCGGGATCGTCCTCAACGAGCCGTCTGTTGTCGCGATCGAAACGATCAACGGGATCAAGCGGGTCAAGGCGGTCGGCGACGACGCCAAGATGATGATGGGCAAGACCCCCGACAATATCGAGGCGATCCGACCACTGCGCGACGGCGTCATCGCCGACATCGAGGTTGCCGAGGAGATGATCAAGCACTTCATCAAGAAGGTGCACGGATCGAAGAGCCTGCTGCGCTATCCCGAGATCGTGATCTGCGTGCCGAGCGGGTCGACCAGCGTCGAGCGCCGCGCGATCCGCGATGCCGCGAGCAACGCCGGAGCCAGCCAGGTTTACCTGATCCTCGAGCCGATGGCCGCGGCGATCGGCGCCGACATGCCAGTGACCGAGCCGGTCGGCAGCATGGTGGTCGATATCGGCGGCGGGACCACCGAGGTTGCGGTGTTGTCCTTGCGCGGCCTTGCCTACACCACCAGCGTTCGCGTCGGCGGCGACAAGATGGACGAGGCGATCGTCAGCTATGTCCGTCGCCACCACAACCTGCTGATCGGCGAAGCCACCGCCGAGCGGATCAAGAAGGACTACGGCACAGCGATCGTCCCTGCCGACGGGGTCGGCGCGATGATCGCGATCAAGGGCCGCGACCTCGTCAACGGCGTACCCAAGGAAATCACCATCACCCAGGCCAACATCGCCGAGGCGCTGGCCGAACCGATCGGCGCGATCGTCGAAGGCGTGCGCATCGCGCTCGAAAACACCGCGCCCGAACTCGCCGCGGACATCGTCGACCAGGGCATCGTCCTTACCGGCGGCGGCGCGCTGATCCACGGACTCGACGAATACTTGCGCGAGGAGACCGGGTTGCCGGTGACCGTCGCCGAAGACCCGCTGAGCTGCGTCGCGCTGGGCACAGGGCGGGCGATGGAAGACCCGATCTATCGCGGCGTGCTGATGACGGCGTGAAAGCGGCCCGCGATGCCCAGGCCCGAACATTGAAGGGATAGGCGCATGCCGCCGCCGAACGACCGGCGTCCGGGCTTTTCGCGCAGGGCGCAGCTGGGCATCTTCACCGGATATGTCGCCGCGATCGCGGGCGTGATTGCCGGGGTGGTGCTGATCGTGATCGCCATTGTCGACCCCGGCAGCTTCGCTTTCCTACGCCGGGGCGCCAACGAAGTCGCCGCGCCGATGGGTGCGGCCGGAAGCGCCGCGCGGACCGGATCGCGCGGGTTCTTCCAGCGCATCGGCGACTATATCGACGCGGGCAACACCAACGCCGCCTTGCGCCGTGAAGTGGCCGCGGCGCGTGTCCAACAGATCCGCAGCGCGGCGATGGCCGAGGAAAACCGCCGCCTCAAGGCGCTGCTCGGGGTGGCCGAGGCTAGCGGACGCCCGGTCGCCACCACCCGGCTGGTTGCCTCCAGTTCGGCAAGCACGCGGCGTTTCGCGATCATCGGCGCGGGCAGCCGCCAGGGCGTGCAGATCCGCATGCCGGTGCGCGGGGCCAACGGCCTGGTCGGACGGGTGCTCGAAGTCGGACCCAACACCGCGCGCGTGCTGCTGGTCACCGACAGCGAGAACGTCGTCCCGGTGCGCCGGGCAAGCGATGGCGTGGCGGCGTTTTCCGAAGGCCGCGCCGACGGCCGGCTGCGGCTGCGGCTGATCAACATCGGGGTCAACCCGCTCAAACGCGGCGACGTGTTCGTGACTTCGGGCTCGGGCGGAATCTACCGCCCCGGCATCCCCGTGGCGCAAGTCGAGGAATTGCTGGCCGACGGCGCGATCGCCCGGATCGTCAGCGATCCCGCGGCCTCCGAATTCGTGATTGTCGATCCGGTGTTCCAGGAACTGCCCGATCCGGCCGCGAGCCCCACCTCAATCCCGGCCCCGGCCCCCTGATGGCGATCGTCCGCAAGGCGCGAGGGCTCGGCGGGCGTCAGCCGCTGGCGGTTCTGCGCCGCCAGCAGGATGCGATCAACCAGCGGCTGCGCAAGCGGATCAACCGCGCGCCCTCGCCGATCCTGTCGCGCGGGGTGCCGTGGGTCAGCGTGATGCTGCTCAGCCTGATGCCGTTCGCGCCGCTGTTCCTCTCGGCACCGATCATGCCGCCGCTGGCGTTCATGGCGCTGCTCGCCTGGCGGATGCTCCGACCGGGCATGCTGCCGGTGTGGGCGGGCGCGCCGCTGGGCGCGTTCGACGATTTGTATAGCGGACAGCCCTTTGGCAGCGCGGTTCTGCTATGGTCAGGCGCGATGCTGCTGATGGAATTCGTCGATGTCCGCTTGCGCTGGCGGGGATTTCTTCAGGACTGGGCGCTGGCTGCCGCCATGATCGCCGGGTATCTCGTGCTCGCCACGTTGATCGCCAACCTTGCCGGAGGGTCCGCCCCGCTGGGCGCGATCGTGCCGCAGATCGTGCTGTCGCTGGCCGTCCACCCGGTGATCACCAGCCTGGTCGCCGCGCTCGACCGCCTGCGGCTGCTGCCTTTGAGCAAGGTGGGGCGATGAAATTCGGCGACTGGCGCAACCGCGCGCGGGCGCGACCCAAACCGGCGATCAGCTCGGTCATGCTGACGCACACCTTCAATCGCCGCAGCTTCTTCCTCGGCGCGGTCCAAGGCGGGGTCGGCATCCTGCTGGCGACGCGGATGGGCTATCTCGCGGTGGCAGAGAACGAGAAGTACCGCCTCGCCTCCGAAAGCAACCGGGTGAACCTGGCGCTGATCCCGCCGCGGCGGGGCTGGATTCTCGATCGCAACGGCTCGCCGCTCGCCTCCAACCGCGCCGCGTTCCGGGTCGATCTGATCCCCGAGCGGCTGGTCCATGCCGAACAGACGATTTCCGAACTCGGCCAGATTCTGGGGCTCAGCGAAATCGAGGTCCGCGATCTGAAAGACAAGATCGACAAGGCGCACGGCTTCGCCCCCGTCGAGGTCGCCAGCCGGATAGACTGGGACAAGTTCGCCGCGATCAGCGTGCGCCTGCCCGACATGCCCGGGGTGGTCCCCCAGCGCGGGTTCAGCCGGTTCTACCCGACCGGCCCCGCGGTGGGCCACCTGATCGGCTATGTCGGCACCGTCTCGGCCGAGGAGTACGAGAAGGAAAAGAACCCGCTGCTGATCACCCCGGGGTTCAAGATCGGCAAGGACGGGCTGGAAAAGCAGTACGAACAGCGCCTGCGCGGCGTACCCGGCGCCCGCCGGACCGAAGTGACCGCGGGCGGGCGGATAGTCCGCGATCTCGAAACGCGCGAAGACGTGCCCGGCAAGCCGATCCAGCTGACCATCGACGGTCCCCTGCAGGATTACGCTGCGCGCCGCCTCGGCCTTGAATCGGGGTCGGTGGTGGTGATGGATTGCGCCACCGGCGACGTGCTGTGCATGGCCTCTATGCCCAGCTTCGATCCCAACAGCTTTTCCGACGGGATCGGCCGGATCGAGTGGAAAATGCTTTCGGGCGACGATCATGTGCCGCTGCGCAACAAGGTGCTCAAGGGTCTCTATCCGCCGGGCTCGACCGTCAAGCCGATGGTCGCGATGAGCTTTCTCGAAGCCGGGCTCGATCCCTCGGCCAGCGTCGGCTGTGGCGGGGGCTTGCGCGTGGGCAACCGCGTGTTCCACTGCTGGAACCGGCGCGGCCACGGCACTGTCGACATGGCCAAGGGCATCTACCAGTCGTGCGACGTGTACTTCTATCACTTTGCCCAGAAAATCGGCATGGATCCGATCGCGGTCATGGCAAAACGGCTGGGAATGCAGGAGAAGTTCGAGCTTCCTGTCTCGAGCCAGAGCTTCGGCACCGTCCCCTCGCCGGCGTGGAAGGAAAAGAAATACGGCCAGCCGTGGGCGCTCTACGACACCGTCAACGCCACCATCGGCCAGGGCTATATGCTGGCCAATCCGCTCCAGCTCGCGGTGATGGCGACGCGATTGGCGACCGGTAGCCAGGTGATGCCGCGAATGCTGCTCGACAAGCAAATTCCGCGCCCGGCTTCGCTCAACTTTTCGGGCGAGCATGTCGCTTATGTCCGCCAGGCGATGAGCGACGTGGTCAACGGCCCCGGCACCGCGGGACGCGCCAAGCTTCCGCTCGACGGCATCCAGATGGCGGGCAAGACCGGCACCGCCCAAGTCGTCGGGCTCAACATCTCGTCTGGCAAGGGCGGCCTGTGGAAGTACCGCGACCATGGCCTGTTCATCTTCTTCGCGCCGTTCGACAACCCGCGCTATGCCGGAGCGGTGGTGATCGAGCACGGCGGCGGATCGGGCGCGGCCTATCCGATCGCGCGCGATGTGATGACCTTCATGTTCGATCCGGCCAAGGGCATGGAGGCGCTGAACACGCTGGAGGCCGGATGGGGCGGCAACGCAATCCAGCGCATGGCGAGCAAGTACGCTGCGGCCGAGCAGCTCTATGGCGACAACGCGCCCAAGCCGGTCAGTGAAGCGCAAGTCGAACGCGCGGTCGATGCGGTCGAGCGCCCTGCCCCGACCCCCGCCGCGCCGCAAACCGACGCAGCCTCGCCCGCGCCCGAGCCGGTTGCGCCGGCTGCTCCGGCACCCGCCGCCGCGCCCGCCTCGCCGGGGACCTGAGCCGATGCAGACTTACGTCCCCAAGCTGATCGCCCGCCAGCCATGGCGCGTGGTGCTGCCGCTGCTGGGGCTGGTGCTGTTCGGCAGCGCGGTGCTCTATTCCGCCGCGGGGGGCAGTTTCCAGCCGTGGGCGGTAACCCACACGATGCGGTTCTTCGTGTTCCTGGCGATGGCCTTGGTGATCAGCCGCATTCGCCCGGACCTGTTCAAACTCGCGGCCTTTCCCGCTTATGCGGTGATCCTCATCCTGCTCATCCTCGTCGAGGCGCTGGGCTTCGTCGGGGGGGGCAGCCAGCGCTGGCTCAACCTGGGATTCATGACGCTCCAGCCGTCCGAGTTGATGAAGCCGGCGATCGTGCTTGTCCTCGCCCGATACTACGATCTGCTTCCCGCGGGCGAGATAAGCAGCTGGCGCGCGATGGTACCGACGCTTGGTCTTCTCGGAGTGCCGATGGGACTGGTCATGCTCCAGCCCGATCTCGGGACCGCGCTGGCGATCGGCTTCGGCGCCGCGATCGTCATCTTCCTGGCGGGTGTGCCGCTGCGCTGGTTCGTCGGCGCGGGCGCGGCCGTGGCGGTGATCGCCCCGATCGCCTTCTTCACGCTGCTCCACGATTACCAGCGCAAGCGCGTCTTCACTTTTCTCGATCCCGAAAGCGACCCGCTCGGCTCGGGCTATCACATCACCCAGTCGAAGATCGCGATCGGATCGGGCGGTCTGTTCGGCAAGGGCTTTGGCAACGGCAGCCAGAGCCACCTCGATTACCTGCCCGAGCCGCACACCGACTTCGTCTTCGCGACGATGAGCGAGGAATGGGGAATGCTGGGCGGGCTGTTCGTGCTGTTCGTGTTCTTCCTGGTGCTGCGCTGGGGGCTGCGCGTGGCGCAGAACGCGCCCGACCGCTTCAGCCGCCTGCTGGCGGCGGGGATGACGCTGACGATCTTCTTCTACGTCTGCATCAACCTGATGATGGTGATGGGCCTGGCCCCCGTGGTGGGCATTCCCCTGCCCTTCATGAGCCACGGCGGCAGCTCGATGATGACCAACATGATCTGCGTCGGGACGATCATGGCGGTGGAGCGCTGGAGCGGCGAGCGGCGGGGAAGTGGGGGGCTGGGCTAGGCTAGGCGACCACAAGCTTGCGCGCGATCCGCGCGGCTTCGGTCCTGCAATCATAACGCAGGCCCGGCTCCGAACAAAAATCGGGCCACTGGTTCCGCGCATGCCACAGATCGACGAGTCCCAGTTCGGCCAACGCCTGAAAGAAGCGCGGATCGCGGCGCAACGGAGCGACCTCGGGCCAGAACAGCAGCGACGACTGGTTGTGCGCTTGACGTCGCGGCGCCGAGTTCCCCGCTCGCACCCGGAATGGGCGCGAATGGAGATCTCGGGCAACGGCATGCGCCACTGGTCGCGGAAACGGGAGTTCCCCCCTTTGGACGATCCAGGCGGAGCGCAGGATTCCGCTCCCAGATTGGGAGCAGCGATCGAATTGGTTCCTCCCAAAGATCCCTACGCTGGCTAAACTGGCGCACCACTCGCTCTGACGCCGGGCAACCCATGCGGCACGGTCATGCCTGGCCGGAGCCATCATCCCTGCCCCGCCGTCACGTCCGACGAGATTTTCGGCCACAAGGAAGGCTGCCGACGCCATCGCAAAAGGTATTGCCACCACGATCCGAGACGCTATAGGCCACGCCTTCGCCGCGGCCGGGCCGCGAATGGCGATGCGGACGCATAGCTCAGTTGGTAGAGCAGCTGACTCTTAATCAGCGGGTCCTTGGTTCGAGCCCAAGTGCGTCCACCATTTCCCACCATAAAAACAGCAACTTACGGCCTCCCGCAACCCGCGCCGCCCCTTCCGTTTTACCGTAGGTAGCGATCTAGGTAGCAAAAATTTTTTCGCGCGGAGTGTCCGAACGCGTCCCGGAACTGCCTATCTGTTCCCACGCCCGACACTTCCCCCCGCCCCGAAACTGACGCGTCTCGCAAATCAGGATCAGCGCACCGAAGTCCTCGCGCTCGCCAAGCCGGTCGGCAATCCGCCGGACACAGGCCAGAGGCAAGCCGTTGTCATGCGCCACCTGACGCAGATAGTCGTCGCGGCACTCTGCCCCGCAAGCCCGGTATTGCAATAGCAAGTCGGTCATTTCGCACCATCCTTCCCGGCTGAAAGCCGCACTGCCTGCGGCAAGCGGCCTGCCTTCCGGCGAGGATGGGAGGGGGAGGAAAAACCGAAATCGATGCCCTGGCGCGGGCCAGCGAGCGCGAAGCGACCGCCACACGGGGGCGTCTATTTCGGTTTAGGGAACGAGAGGGCAAAGCCCTTGGTGTTCCGCTTCGTCAGAAAATGGAGGCGGCAGCCTCCCCCAGCCGCACTGCGGCACAAAGACGGCGCCCTCGCAATGGCGCGGCGACGACGGCGGACGTGGCGGCAAGCCGAGCGCCACGACAAGGATGTTGCGCCACCGGCGCAGCTCCGCCCGTCGAAGCGAGCGCGCGACCGCCGCTCTCCGGGCTAGCCGAGAGGCGAGAGCGCCAGCGGGTCAGCACAAAGTTGCCGCGCCCTTAGGAGCGCGAAGCGCGGGACAGAGCGCGTCCTTAAACTCTCCCGCTCTTCATCGCCCGCTCCCGATCGTCACCCGCATGGGCCGGGACTACAGGCCCGGTCCGCGCCAGCGGATAGAGCGGGTTGCCCGGAGGGCAGCGCCTATTGGCTACTCAATGCCAAGTTTGGAGAAGAAGATTTTGTTGCGCATTTCGGCATCTCGCAGGAGCTTTGTCCAACTCAGCACCTCAACATAAAGATTGATATTTCCGAACCAACGGAACCAACCAAGCCCATCGGGCATAGGCGTAAAATCCTTTTCCCGTTCGAGCCACCCGGCAACCTTCATGGTCAAGTCGCAAACGACGTAACCATAGAATGGCGTGTTGGTATTCACGATGATATCGCGATTTCCTGGGGTCTTGAATTTTCCGTCGCGTATCTGATTCACATACCGGACAATTTGCTGCACCGGATCATCCTTCGACGACGGGTTGGCAAAATCATCACGCTGCGGTTTTTTGAACTCAAAGATTGTGATGGGATTGCTGGCCTCGTTCTCGCCGCGAAAAGCCACCCGATTATTAAAGATGGTAATGTCTGTCCGATCACCGTTCGCCTTATTGATCGGCTTTTCCGATGAAATGTAGACAGAAAAGTTTAGCCGTTCGTCCAGCATCCAGAGGTTGTGGGCATCGAAGTCGATCTGGTCGGAATCCTTTTTTCGCTGCATGATTATGTCATGGACCTCGCCCTCAGACTTGTGGCGTCCATCATCGTCAGCTTCGAGAGCCTTTGAAAAGATATCGATCACGCATTTGCGCATCGAGACATAATGAATCAGATCGTTCTTGCTGGTCTCGGAGATGCTTTCCATGACCTCGGCTATCTTTGAATCAAGTTCGGCCTCATCCTCCGCCTGCAAAATCGCGGCGACCTGCGCTCGTGTCGCCTGCTCTTTCTCGAACTTTTTCCGCTGAAAATGCAGTTCGATCTCCTGATTGCTCGGACGCATCGGGAGCGCGCTGAAATCGACGTCGTTGCTGAGTGTTCGATGCCACGGCGCTTGGGTCGATACATATTCGGTTATGCGCGTCTGCTTACGCTGCTTGCGTTCGGCAAGCTCGGCACCAACCGCAGTCTGCGCAATCTCTGCCGCCTGCTGCTCGATCTGGCTCTGCGAAATTCCGCTAAGCAGGTCGGATTCGGTCTGGAAGCGAAACTCCCCGCGCTCAAGCGAAACATTTTCGTTAAGATAATCGCCGAAAACATACGCCTTAATGACGAAGTTTCGTCCCTTGCCGGTTGCTCCGCTGGGCGTTGGCTCGAAAAACTCGTCCGCGAATTCGGGCACATAGGCCTGCAACGGAACGTCCGTCACTTCGCGCCGATGGGCCACTAGGCTGACTTTGCTTCGGGCGGCACGTGGCGAGTAGAATTTGAATACGCGAACCTTAAAGCTTTTATCCTCACCGTTCGCCGAAATGTTAAATCTGCCGTTCTGGACAGGCATTTCCACGATTTGGCTGGTTTCTTTGCCCAGGTAATCGTTCAATGAAACCGGCGGCGCTGTGCTGCCTTCATCGCGGATTACGACGCGCGCGCACGGCTTGTCAGCATCGACAAAATAGGGAAGCAATTTTTCGACAACGACGCGGCTGATCGTGTCGATCCCCTTTTCGGGAAACTTGACTGACTTGATCCCGGCGATCTCGACAACGCTGCCCGTCTCGCCCTCGTGGAGCGGACGCAGCTCCTCATCAACGATGATGTCCTTGCCCAGACCCATCCGAAACTTTCGTTCCCGAAGTTCGCGGCCCTCTGCGAAAATGCTGCTCACGTTCATTCGGTCGAAATATTTGAGACAGGTGAACCGCCCAAAGCCTTTGCCTCCGTCCGACTTTTTCTGTTCGGTATAGAGCTCGTCAAAGGAATCTCGGTTGCTTTGGGTAAACCCAACGCCGTTGTCGGACACGATAAACCCATCGACGCCGTGAAGCCCCTCGATCAAATCCTCCTGACCATCGCGCTTGATCTGGATGTCGACCAGACCCCCATCGCCCCCCTTTTCGTCGATGGCCTCAATCGAGTTCACTATTAACTCAACCAACGGCGTATAGACGCTCGTGCCAGAGCGGATGTTCTCCACAAGCCGCCTGATGTTGACGTTGCTCATGCCACGTTCTCCAACAACATGTGGATCAACCGTGCGGAAACGCTGCCGTATCGGCCCCGCAATATAGATGTTCGTTGGATCACGGCATGATACAGTCTGTGGTCACCAAGCCCGGTGTGGTCCGAAATGCCTCAGGCAGCCCCGGCCCCACGATGGCGTTGCCGTCCGCCTCGTCCTTCGCGAGCATGTGATTCAGCGCTAACAGGAACGCCAGCACGTCGTCCTTTTCCCGCAAGCCGAAAGCCGCGCGAACGGTTCGGTCCAGCTTTGCGGTCGCGGTCTTCAGCGGGTGGTCGCCAGGCAGTTCGATGGAGCGGTAAAGCGCGCGCAACGTAAGGCCGTGCTCCTTGCAGAGGTCACGCCGAAGCTTGCGCAGTGCGACGGCGGCAGCGGCAACGTCCTGCACCTGTTTGAGCGTAGGCGATTGCGGCCAAGGGAAGCTGTCGAACACCGTGTTCGAGGTGTAACGGAAGCGCTCTGTGAGCGTCGAACAGCGGTTCGTGAACCAAAGCCAATGGACGGTCGATTGCAGAATGCCGAAGGTGTAATCATCGGCGTGTGCGAAGACCGTCAGCGCAGCATTCGGATTTATTGACGGTGAAACGAAGTCGAAGATCGGCCGCTTGGTGACTTGCCCGCACACGATGTATCGCGGCAGCCTGGAGAGGCGCCCCATCAACTCGGCACGAGGATAAGACATCTGCCACCACGTTTTGAGGAAGTTGGCATGGTGCTGGTTGCCGCGCTTGCCGGTCCCCGCCAACGTGGCGTTCCGTTCGATCTCTTCGTCTGCCGCCTTCTGGCGTTCGGGAAGCACTGATGCTTCAATACGCTTGTATAGCTTGCCGAATTTCTGGGCGTGAAGCAGGTCCAGTCCGGAAAAGTCGATGACATAACGGCTGGGCTTGCTGCCATTCTCGCCCATCAAATCGTCCGATGTCATAAACGGTTTAAGGACAGCGGTTAACGAAGGGTCATCGCGTAAAAGATTTCGGGCTTGATCGCTCGGAGCCAGAAAGGCTTTGTGGCCGTGGGTCTGGCCTTGATAACAGCCGCCGCGCTTGTTCGCCGTCAAATCGATTGCCGATGTAACGTCCGTCACAAAGGACAACGACGACGGGATGCTGGCGAAATCGTCATAGCGCCACCCTGCATCGACGTCAGTGCCTTCGTGAATGTAAAGTCGCTTCGATCCCGCCTGTGCGCCCTTGATCCAGTTCACGATTGAGACGTGGAGCGAAGCCTCGCCCGGCCAATACATGCTGGACACGGCTTCGGTGATCGTTCCACCATTGCCGACGATGTAGTCGAGTCCACCTAGGCGGCTATAATTCTGACGGATTGTGTTGGTGCCAATCAGACCCGCGCGTTGTCCCGGCTCCAGCCTGTCATGCGCCAGCCGGAACCAATAGACGCAAAAATCGGCGCGCCCGTCGATCTCGGGATGGGCGGCCCGGAGCCGCTGTAGATAAGCCGGACCAAGCTCCTCCTGAAGCTTGTTCTTGCTCTGATAGGGCGGATTGCCGACGATGGCATCGGCCTCCGGCCACGGATCGAACATTGCGTCCCCGACGCGGATATTGTTGTCCAGATTGTCGAGTGGAAGCGCGTTTTCGCCTTCGAAGCCAAGCTCGGAAACGCCTTTGCGGTATTCTCCTTCATTGTCGAATAATTCGGCGACAGCCTCATCGTGCGCGAGTTTTTTGGCGAGCATCAGCGTCACTTTGGCAAGCTCAACGCCAAACGGGTCGTTATCCACCCCGAAAAATTGCAGCGGACTGATTCCGCTGATCAGTTTGGCCTGCTTGTGGAATTCCGACGCGCTGACCATATGCTTCAAGCGCAGCATGATTCTGAGGTCGAGGCGCGACATTTCGCGGAAAGCGACATATAGGAAGTTGCCGCTACCACAGGCCGGATCGAGCACCCGGAATTGGCGCAGCTCTTTTCGCAATGCGATCAATTCGCCCATTGTTTTCGCAGTGTCGACGCGCGCCTGCCACGGTCGAACAATCGTCGGGCCCACGATCCGCTCGATATCTGCTTCTGACGTAAAGTGCCTGCCATGCTGGTGCTGTGTTTTTGCACCCATGCTCTGTTCAAATAGGGTGCCGTAGATCGCCGGATTGACCTTGGTCCACAGCTGCGAGGCCGCGCCGTTCTCACCGCCGATCAACTCGAGTTCGAATGCGTTTAGCTCGGTGTCCACAGTCTCGGCGAACAGACCGCCGTTGAAATACGGCACGCCAGCAAAGCGCCCATGCTTTGCCGGCGTCTTGCTGTTCATTTGTCGGAATAAGCCATTGAGCAAATCATGCGAGGACTGGCCATTGTCGAGGCAATCTCGGACGATGCTGGTAATTGTGCTCGCCGGAAGTAGATCGATATCTTCCGCGAACATGGCGATCACGAGTTGCAGCGTCAGTCGCTGGGCGTCCTCGCGCGATAGCCGGGTTGCCAGTGGGCGACGCGTAAGTTGCTTGTAAAGCTCTGCCATCTGATGGGCCGCTCGTCTCGAGACCGCTTCCCGGTCGTTCTCGAAAATCGGGGCTTTTTCGACCGGGAACATGAAATTGAGGGCTGGATAGCGAGTGTGAATCTCTTCCAAACCCACCTGATCGACAGGGTCGTTCAGTTGCCGGTCGAAGTCGTAAATCCAGAACTGGTCAAAGTTGCACAGGACGACGTAGCGCGGTCGGTTGGGTACCGCATTGAGCCAGTAGTCGAACGCTTGCCGGTAATGGAGCTGAAGCTTGGCTCCGCGCTTCTTCATCTCGATGAGAACACGAGGTTTCCAAAGCAAATCGGCGAACGCCGTCCCTTTGCTGTCATTCTTTTTAATGCGCTGCTCGAGCGTAGCGCCTGCTTCCTTGTGTCCCTTATGCCCGAACGCGATGAACAGGCGGTCGAGAAAGACCTGTGCCTCACCCTTTTCATCGCCCGTGATGTGGTCGCGGGCATATTTTTGGAACTCGGTGAGTGCCTCTACGACTGCCGACACAAATTCCCCCAAAACACGTTAGCTTGCGGAAAGTCCGCTGATCAAATCGCGGCGGAGGGGCGGATGTCGCCGGGCAGTCCCTTGAAGGGCATGACCTTGATCTCCCCTTCACGCTTCCGTGCCTGCGCGATGTCGTAGCTGTTCTGCATCCGCATCAGGGTGTCCATCGACACGCCGAACGCTTTTTCTATCCTCAATGCCATTTCGGACGAAAGCTGCGAATGCTCGTTGAGCAGCGTCGAAAGCGTCGCGCGGGTCACGCCGAGCACCTGCGCCGCTGCCGTCACCGACAGGCCCAGCGGTTCGATAATCTCCGACTTCACGAAACCGCCAGGATGGGCCGGGTTCTTCATGCGGATGCCTGCAATCATGCCCATCTCCACCTCCTAGTGGTAATCTTCGTAATCGAGGTCGATGATCTCGATTTGCTGCCGATCGATCCGAAACGTCATGCGCCAGTTTTTCGTGACGAACAGGCTCCACGTGCCTTTGCGGTCGCCAGTCAGCACATGCGCCTTCCATGTCTGCACGGTGCGCAACTCCTCCTCGCGCTCCATATCCTGGAGGAAGGAAACGATGCGCTGCACCTTGATGACGACCGCGGGTTGCAACCCGCTGGCGTCATCATCCTCGATGAACCGCCGCAACCCCTTGTGGATCACGTTTCTGATCTTCATGGCTAAAGCTAGTCCATTGCCCGTTCGGCGTCAAGTGACGCCATACGGGTCAGCGATACTGATGCGGTCAGCAAGGCAATCGCGCGACAAATGAGTGCGGTTGGCGGGACTCAGCCGATCAGATGCAAGACGGATAGCGCACCAAGCGCTCCGATGACCAAGCCGACTCCGCCCGTCCAATAGAGATGTTTCCATTGGCGATCAGCGGCCCAGGCTTGCTCGACGACTCGGTTGATGCTGGCGATCGATGCGCTCAGGGCGGTGCCCGCCTTGTGCAGCATTTCACGATCTCCAGCTCGCGCGGTCTCGGCCGCTTTCACGATGCTTGCCGCCAGATTCTCCGGGGTCTGACGCATTGCCGGGTTCTCCGCCACCTTGCCGAAAAACCGCTCGATGCGTCCAAGCCGGTCGGACAGGTCGGTCAGCGTAGGCGTGTAGTCGGGCGCGTTCTGACGTTCGGCGGTCAAACCCTCGACCGCGCGGCGCAGCAAGCTGACCTCGCCGCGCAGCTCCGCGAAAGCCCTTGTGGGATCGTCCGGCGAACCTGACTGACTATCGTAGGCTTCCATCCGCCGTTCCTACCGTCCCAACCCGCGACTGCGCGAGATGCCGAACACTTCCTGGAGGTCATGGGACAACGACGCGCTGCTCGGCCCCCTCATTCCCAGCTCGGGGAGGCGCTTCCTGAGCAGCGAATCGACCTGCGCGTCACGCTCAAGGCCTTTGGCCATCGCGCTCATCCCGCCCTGTACGCGGCGCATCCCGGCGTCATCTCCGGCGCGACCGAGCGCCTGGTGACGAATGCGCAGCTTCTGCCAGTCCTCGACGAAGCGATCCGCGCGAAGTGCCGGATCGCTTCGGATCTCGCTTTCCAGCATCATCGACCTGATCGCGGCGGTGGTGCGCCCATTGGCTGCCTCATCCACCAGACTGCGATCCCGATTGAAGGCACTGCGAAGATCGCGCGCGCCATCCGGCCTCACGGCGTTCAACGACGCAGCCGCGGAATCGAGCGCGACACGCTGATGCGGCAGTTCCTCGACACCCTTCCCGCGCATTTTCAGGATGTCGGCGCTCGCGCGGGCATAGCGCTGCACTGCCGACGACAGAGGCGAGGCCGCTGGCGGTTCCAGCGATGCGATCGGCGTCACCCGAAGGTTGAGGCCGTCGAACATGCCGCGCTGGCGGGCCGGCGGCGTCGCAACGGCCAACTCGGGCCGCGCAACCACTGGCGACGACACGATGATCGCGCGCCGGTCGGCGAAGTCACGTGCGTAGTCGGAGGCCATATCCTTCGCCCGGTCGCGCGAAAGGGCGCGAACCAACTGGCCCTGCTCGGCGAAGTCATCCCGACCATAGTGAAGCTCGACGCCCTCGCGGTGGCGAGACAGCGCCACATAGGCCGCGTGGCGGTCGAGACCGGGGGTTGCGAGCACATGGGTGCGATCAACCGTGACGCCCTGCGCCTTGTGGATCGTAGCGGCGTAACCGTGATCGACGTGGTTGTAGTCCTTGACGTCGAAAGCGACCGAGCGGCCATCGTCAAGCCGCACCGCCATGCGGGCTGGCGTCAGAGCCTCTACGCGGCCAAGCGAGCCATTCTTGACACCAAGGCCGCGTTCGTTCCTCAGGAACATGATCCGGTCACCGGGTGCAAACTGGCGTTCGCCCTTCTCGGTGCGGATCACGATGTTCTCGCCAAGCTCGCCCGACGCGCGAAGCCGATCGCGGGCGGCCAGGTTGAGCGTGTGGACCTCATCGTTGGTGTGGGTGAGAATGATTCTAGTGGCATCGGGCCGCGCCCCCCGGTCGCGGTCCCAACCGTCGATCAAGACGCCGCGCGCCTGTTCGCGCGTTTCGGCGGCATGAACATGGCCGCGCCCGTCATACGCGCGAATCGCGTCGCCGGTTCGTCCGGTCGCGAGCTGGCGCGTCGCATCGCGCTGCCAGTCCTCCGACTGGCGGCGAATCTCGGTGATCTCGACGCTGCCGCGCCGTTCGGCGATTGACCGGAACGCTGCGCCCGCTTCGATCGCCTGCAACTGCTCCGGGTCGCCGACGAGCACGACCTTCGCGCCGCGCTTCTCGGCCTCCCCTATGATCCGCTCCATCTGGCGCGAGCCGATCATCCCGGCCTCGTCGATGACCAGCACGTTGCCCGGACCGAGCAGGTCGCGCCCCTGCGCCCATTGATGCTCGAGGCTGGCGAGCGTGCGCGACGCAATGCCCGATCCACTTTCCAGATTTTCGGCGGCGATGCCCGACAACGCTGCGCCAATGGGCGAATAGCCGCCGCGTTCCCATGCATCGCGCGCGACGCTCAGCATCGCCGACTTGCCCGTCCCGGCGTAGCCGACGACGACTGCGAGGTCGCCCGCCATCGTTGCCCGCTCGAACGCAGCCTGCTGTTCGCCGCTCAGGACAAGACCGCGACTTGCCGCAGAGGCGACGGCGCGTTCGATAGCGGACCCGGCAACTCGATGCTCGGCACGCTCCGCCAGCCGGTCGGCGCTGAGCGTCAACCGCTGCTCGGTCTCGATCATCTCGCGGCTGGTGAACCGGTTTTCGCCGCGCCCGTCCTTCCCGAGCGCTACCAGATCGGGCGCGCTGCGCACCGCACCGATCGCCCGGTCGAACTGCTCCTTGTCGTCGCTATGGCGATGCACGAACATCGCCAGATCTCGCGTCGTGAACGTCGCCTGCGTGCGGGTGATCGCGTCGAGCGCGATACGCGGGTCGGCGATAATCTTCTCGCCGTTGGACCGCGCAATGGCGTTATGTTCGTCGAGCCGTTCGGACGCCAGCCCCTGCGCCGCCATCCGCGATGCAGCGGGGCCGATCTTGTGCTGCGGCGCCAGGTCGATGCCCTGCGCTTCGAGCGAGCGGTGATCGACGCGCGCATCGATGTCGAGTTCGGCCAGGCGGTGGTTGGCATGCTCGGCCCAGGCCCCGCGCCAATGCTCCAACAAGTCGGTCCGGTTCCAGTCGCGGACCTTGGCGCCGAAGCCCTGCCCGTCCACCTCGCGCATGGTCAGCATGACATGCGCGTGCGGCTTCGGCATGCCGTCCGCCCCGATGTCCCAATGGACATTGAGGTCGGCGATCATCCCGCGATCGACGAATTCGGCACGCACAAAGTCTCGCGAAAGGCCAATGCCCTCGGCCTGATCGAGTTCGCGCGGGATCGCGAATTCGATCTCGCGGGCGAGCTGTGCATCGATGCGTTTCTCGCCCGCTTCGACTTGATTCCAGAGGCGCTCTCTGTCGGCCAGGTGCTCGGGCGCGCCCTCGGGCAGCATCACCTCGGAATGAACGACGCCCGCCTTGTTCGAAAAATTGTGATGCCGGTCGATCCGCTGGTCATGTAGCCGCGACGCCGATCGATAGGCAGCGGACGCCACCGCGCTCGATCCGCTGGCACGGGAGATGACCTTGGCCGAGAAATGGTAGATCGCCATTGCGGCGATCCAACTACACCCAAAGCAGCACGTCGGCACGACGTATAAGCGCGCCCTCGAAAGAATTCATCTTTCTCGGGACGCCCAAATCCCAAGGGGTTTCAAGCAATTGCGGCTGATCGAACTCCGCGATAACTGAGCCGTCTTCACATCGCAACCGAGGATGCCCACATGCGCAAGCCCCGCGACTACTCCGCCGATCTCAAGGCGCTCAACGACAAGGCCAGGCAGATCCAGGAGCGCAAGGTTCGCGAGCTTGGGCAGCTGGTGATCGCAACCGGCACCGATGCGATCTCGGTCGAGCAGCTTGCCGGTGCGCTGCTCGCTGCCGCCAGCAACGCCGATCCCGCAACGAAGGAGGAATGGCGCAAACGCGGCGCTAGATTCTTTCAGAACTCGCGGTGCAAGGCTGGCGCAGGCGATGGCAGCGACGCATGCGGCGCAGTGCCGGACAAGGGCGGCGCAGCATCGCATGGAGGCAGTTCGAGCGCGGCATGACACGCGGGACTGGGTAGTGAAGCGACGCGAGCGAACGCGGCAGCTGATCGAACTTGGCGGGCTGATCGCGAAGGCCGGACTGGTCGAGCTGACCGGCGACGATCGCGCGGTGATTTACGGGATGCTGCTGGCAGCCGCCGGGCAGTTGCGTGGCGATGAGCGGGATCGCGCACTGGAGTTGTGGGCGCGGCGTGGAAGGCGCGGGTTCGCGCACGAAGGTCTGGACTTGCGCGAATGACTGCTGCGCGTTCAGTTTTTTATTTGGGGCCGGTTGGGGACCGGCCGGTTGCGGTTTGCCATGCTGGAATAGCTGGCCGGCGGCTCACGACCCATTGAGAACGTTAAACGCATACCGCCACAGACGGTGCTGGAAATACGGTGAGCGCGCCGGAGGGCCGTCAATGGACGCCTTTTTTGTACGGCCCCTAGCGCAGTCGCAGCGCCTACCTCGGCTCGACCAAGAAACCAGCTGCGGCGAGCAGCTCCGTAATCCGCCCTCGCGCATCGGGATCGGCCACTTCGATCTCGACCTCAACCCGGGCAGACTTGGCGTCGTGGGCCAGGAAGGTGCGATCGTGAACCACGCTGTTGATATTGCCGCCGCCTTGGCCGATCTCGGTGCACAGTTGGCCGAGCATCCCTGCCATGTCGGGCAACTGTATTCTCAGCCGGAACAGTTTTTCGTCGCGCACCAGCTGGCGCTGGAGCACGGCGGTCAACAGCCGGTTGTCGATATTCCCGCCGCACAGGACGAGACCGACGCGGCGCCCCGCGAATCGCTGCGGATGGGCAAGCACGGCTGCCAGTCCGGCCGCGCCAGCGCCTTCGCAAAGCGTCTTCTCGATCTGGAGAAGAAGCGCGATCGCCGTCTCGATCCGGCCCTCGTCGATAACGATCATGTCGTCGATCAGCGCAGCGGCGTGGGCTGCGGTCCGCACCCCCGGTACTGCAACCGCGATGCCTTCGGCGATCGAGGGGCCACCGGTCACGCTGCCCGTCCACTTGCCGAGATGCGCGGCCATCGAAGGGAAGTGATCGCTCTGCACGCCGATCACTTCGATCGGGCGATCCTGCGCTTTGGCAACCGTCGCCATGCCAGAAATCAAGCCTCCGCCGCCGACCGCGACCACCAACGCGTCGAGATCGGGCATCGTTGCAAGCATCTCGAGCGCGACCGTTCCCTGTCCTGCGATCACCAGGTCGTCGTCGAAGGGATGGACCAGAGTTTGGCCGCGCTGTGCGATCAGCTCTGGCAAGGCTCGCGAAGCTTCGGCGAAGTCGGCTCCGGTCAGGATGACTTCGGCGCCGAACTTTGCGGTGCGCTGCGCTTTCACGGTGGGGGTCGGCACCGGCATCACGATGGTGGCCGGTATGCCGAGCTGTCCGGCGTGGTAGGCGACACCCTGCGCGTGGTTGCCGGCCGAGACCGTAATCACCCCCCGAGCACGCTCTTCCGGGCTTAGCGAGAGCAGCTTGTTGAGCGCGCCGCGCTGCTTGAAGCTGCCGGTGAACTGAAGATTCTCGAACTTGAGCCACAGCTCGCAGCCGGCGATTTCCGAAAGTGTTTCGGAATGCAGGAACGGGGTATCGGCGATTTGCCCGGCGATCGCGGCGGCGGCGGCGCGAACGTCGCCGATTGTGATGAGCGGAGCGGCGGCGGTCATGGGTTTATCCTAGAGGAACAGTTCGGCGGCGGCGTCGACGATCGCTGCCGCGTCGAGGCGATATTCGCCGTAGAGGTCGGGCAAGTCGCCGGTCTGACCGAAGCGGTCGACGCCCAGGGGCGAAACGCGCTGGCCGCGCACCCCGCCCAGCCACGACAGAGTTGCGGGGCTGCCGTCGAGCACGGTGATGAGCCCTGCGGTCGGTGACAATGCCCCCAGCAGACGGGCCGCATGCGAAGGCTCGCCGCGCCCCTGCCGCCAGCGCGCGGCGCGCGCGGCGGACCATCCCCGGTGAAGCAGGTCCGGCGAGGTCACCACCAGCAACCCCAGTCCGGGGAGATCGCCAACCAGTTGTTCCCACGCTTCGAGAGCCTCGGGAATCACCGCGCCCATCGCCACGATCGCCGCTTCGGCCCCAGGGGCCGGCTGCTTGAGCCAGTAGCCGCCGGCAATGGCATCGGCTCGCCACCGCTCGTCCTCGCGTGGGGTCTGCGGAATGCTGCGCGTCGACAGCCTGAGATAGACCGCGCCACCCTGGTCGTCTTGCATGTGCACGAACGCATGCTGCATCAGCACGGCCAACTCGTCGGCATAGGCGGGTT
>JAUYQH010000010.1 GCA_030697365.1 Novosphingobium sp.
CATTGAAGCCACCGGCCTTGTAGCCGGTAGAGACCGAGGCAAAGACCAGACCAAGCGGGCTGTCATAATCGATCCCCGCGCGCCACGTGACCTTGTTGAAAGTGCGCTTGGCATCGTTGATCTGGAACACGTTCCGGACGATCAAAGTGCCGATATTGGACGAATCGACCACCGAGCTGTAAATATCGAGCACGGTCTTGCCGACACGCGACTTGAGATCGCTCGAATAGCGCACGCCGCCGGTCAGCTTGAGGTTGGGGACGATCTCGTAAGTCGCCTGGCCAAATACGGACTTGTTCTCGGCGATCGTCGGGTCCTGCGGGAAGCCGAACCGGCTGTTCGGGGCGAGCAGGTTGTTGAGGAAGAATGCGATGCCCGAGCGTTCCTTGAAGTAGTATCCACCGACTTGCGCCTGCAGCGGGCCATCGCCGCCCAGCGCGAGGCGCACTTCGTGCGACGTTTGCCAGTATTTGCCATAGAAATCGGTGGAGATCGCTCCGCCCAGAAAGTTGCTGAATTCCGTGCGGTCCGATTCGCGATAGGAACCAATGTAGGTCAACGTGGCGATGCCCAAGTCGTAGTTGAGTTCGCCCATCACGCCCTTTTCAGTGTTGTCGCGGAAGGCTTGCTGCGCCTGAGCTGCGGTAACCAGACGGGCCAGCCGGTCGCCCCGGTCGACAAACACCGGCCGTTCGAAGGTCGGGCGGGCGCCGCTGACGATGTTGGTGTAGAAGTTGGCCGGATTGACCGAGTTGGTCGGGTTGCCCTTGATCGTGCTGTAATCGCCGATGATCAGCAGGCTGAGCGCATCGCTGGGCTGGAACAGCGCCGACAGGCGGAGCGACTTGTTGTTCTTGAACGGATCAAGCTTGACCCCGTCGTTCGCGTTGCCGTCGATCAGGTAGCTGTCGCGACGGTCGATATTCGCAGCTGCGCGCACCGCGAAAGTGTCGCCGAGCGGGACATTGACCACAGCGGTGCCGTTGATCGCGTCGAAATTGCTGTAGCTGCCATCGGCCGAAGCGCCGAACTGGAACTTGGGCCGGGCGCTGATCACGTGAACCACGCCCGCGGTCGAATTGCGGCCGAACAGCGTTCCCTGCGGTCCGCGCAGCACCTCGACCCGCTCGATGTCGAAGAAGCTCACCTCTTGCGCCTGCGGGCGGGCGAGGTAGATGCCGTCGAGCAGGAACGCCGCCGAGGGATCGCCCTTTTCGGTGCCGTCGGTCGAAGTCACGCCGCGGATCGTGATCTGCAAGCCGTTGCCGCGGACGATCGACAGGTTGGGAACCGTTTCCTCGAGCTGCGTGGGATTGGTGATGCCCGATTCGCGCAGGCCGTCGCCGGTAATCGCCGTCATCGCGATCGGCGTCTTCGACAGCAGCGATTCGCTGCGAGTCGCGGTGACGACGATGTCGCCCTGCGATGCGGCTTCATCAGAGCTCTGAGCGTCCTGCGCGAGTGCCGGTGCGGCGGACAGCGCCAAAATCGTGGCCGTACCGGCCAGCAGCAGTTGCTTCATGGTTTTCCCCTCCCGGATCGGCCGGCTGCCGGTCGGCGGCGGCGCATTCCCGATCTCGCGGCGACCCTTGACCACCTCTGACATCGCTGTCAAGACTGCGCTGTCAATTGGGCGTGGCGAACCGGCTATTGTTTTGGCGAGGGGAGTGCTGGATTGTACGCACGGGGTGCAGGCGATGCCGATAGGGGTTCCAGCCGGGTGAATCGTGTCACGATAAGCGACGTCGCCAAGGCGGCGGGCGTGTCCATGAAAAGTGTCTCGCGGGTGATCAACCGCGAACCCAACGTTTCGGACAAGTTGCGCGTCAAGGTCCAGGCCGCGATAGACGCGCTGGGCTATGTCCCCGACCTCGCGGCGCGCTCTCTGGCTGGAGCGCGGGCTTTCACCATCGGTGTGCTGCTCGACAACCCCAGTCCGAACTACACGATGAAGATCGTCACCGGGGCCTATCAGGCGTGTCGCAAGCACGGCTACCATCTGCTGCTCGAGAATCTCGAAAGCGCGCGCAACGATATTGCCGAACAGGCTGCCGATATGCTGCGCAACGCGCGCATCGACGGGTTTGTGCTAACCCCACCGATCACCGATTGCGAACCGGTGCTGGCCGTGCTCGAGGCGCAAGGCATTCCTTACGTCCGGATCGCCCCGACCAGCTTTCAGGGGCGTTCGCCCGCGCTGGCTATCGACGATTGCAGCGCCGCCAGCGAACTCGCCCGACATTTTTGGGGGTTGGGCCATCGTCGCTTCGGACTGGTCACCGGCCCGCCCGAACACGGCGCGGCGGGCACCCGCCGGGCGGGCTTTAAGGCGCAAATCGCCGAACTGGGCGGGTCGATCGTCGCCGAGGAATACGGTGGTTTCCAGTTCGAGACCGGGATCGGGGCCGGGCTTACGCTGCTGGCGCGCGAGGATCGACCATCGGCGATCTTCGCGATGAACGACGATTCGGCGGCGGGGGTGATGTCCGCCGCCGCCCAACTGGGGCTGCGCGTGCCCGGCGACGTCGCGGTGGCGGGGTTCGACGACAGCTGGATAGCCCAGTCGGTGTGGCCCAACCTGACCACAATCTACCAGCCGATCACCGAACTTGCGTTCGAAGCGACTGAACTGCTGATCGAGCGCGGAAGCAGCGAGCAGGGCAATGGTGTGCGCTTGCTCGACTATCGGCTGATCGAGCGCGGCTCGACGGTTGCGCCATGAAGTGCCTGGGCGCGCTTGCCCTGCTGGCTTGCCTCGCCGCTCCTGCTGAGGCCCGCGAGCGGCTGGCGGTGCTGACCGACATCGGCAACGAACCCGACGACCAGATGTCGCTGGTGCGGCTGCTGCTCTATTCCAACGAAATCGATATCGAGGCGCTGGTCGCCACCACCTCGACCTGGCAGCGAAGCAAGACCAGCCCAGAGATCATCCGCAAAGTCGTTGCCGCCTATGGCCAGGTCCAGCCCAACCTGCTGCGCCACGCCCCGGGCTGGCCGAGCGCGCAGGTACTCGAAGCCAGGATCAGTGCAGGGCAGGGCGGATACGGCCTCGCCGCCAACGGGCGGTACAAGCTGTCCGACGGCGCCCGCGCGCTGATCGCGGCGGGGGACAAGGACGATCCGCGGCCGCTGTGGGTTTCGGTATGGGGCGGCGCGAACACCCTGGCGCAGGCCCTGATCCATGTCCGAGACACCCGCCCGAGCGAGGGGCTCGCGGCGTTCGTCGCCCGGCTCAGGGTCTATTCGATCTCCGACCAGGACGATGCCGGGCCGTGGATCCGGCGCGAATTTCCGCAATTGTTCTATGTCGTCACCCCATCATCGCCCAACGGCGAAGAGTACGCCCGGGCGACATGGACCGGGATCAGCGGCGACGCCTTCTATCGCAACGGCGCGGGGGCGGACGGCGGCCTGGTCACCAACGAATGGCTCGACCGCAACATCCGCAGCAAAGGCCCGCTGGGCGCGGCCTACCCCAAGTTCATGTTCATCATGGAAGGCGATACGCCCGCCTTCCTCAACCTCATCCCCAATGGCCTCGACAGCACCGAGCGACCCGACTGGGGCGGCTGGGGCGGGCGCTATGTCCTGCGCCAGCCCTATGGCGAAAGCCGCCCGATCTGGACCCAGGGCGGCGACTGGTTTGGCCGCGCGACGTCGGCGGATACTGTCGCTGGAGTCACCTCCGATCAGGCGACGATCTGGCGCTGGCGCAGCGCTTACCAGAACGACTTCGCCGCGCGGATGGACTGGACGGTACAGCCATACCTTAAAGCCAATCATCCGCCGGAGGTGAAGGTAGGGGGAACTCTGCGGCGGACGGTCAGGGTGGGCGAGACGCTGGCATTCGATGCCCGCGGAACGACCGATCCCGACCGCGATCAGCTGACATTCCGCTGGTTTGCCTACCCCGAAGCAGGAGCGGGCACGGGCGGCAATCTGGCCGACATTGCCGTGCGCGACAAAGGACCGGTCGCCCGGGTGACCGCGCTGTCGCCGTGCCGCAAGGCCTGGATCGACGACCTGGTTCCGTGCCGTGGCGGGGGCCAAGCCCACCTCATTCTCGCGGTCACCGACGATGGCTCGCCCGCGCTGACCCGCTACGCCCGAATGATCCTCACCGTGGAGCCCAAACCATGAACCGCCGCGAAGCCATGATCGCCACTGCTGCCACCACCGCGCTGGCGGTCGCCCCTCCGTTGCTGGCCGCTGGTAAATCTGGCACCGGAGGGATCGAATGGGTCAGCTCCACCCGGCGCGCGCCGTGGCAGCAGCGCGCTGCACCGGCGCTGGGCAAAGTGCCGGCCAATCCGTTTGCAACCGACGTCGTCATCCGCCCCGACGCGCCGCAGCAGCGCATCGACGGGTTTGGCGGCGCGTTCAGCGAGAAGGGCTGGGACGCGCTTGCGGCGCTGTCTCCGGTCCGGCGCGAGACGGCGCTGGCGGCGCTGTTTGGCCCGGCGGGCGCGGCGTTCAACCTTGGTCGCACCCCGATCGGGGCCAACGACATCGCGCGCAAGTGGTACAGCTACGACGAGACCCCCGGCGATTTCGCCTTGCGCGATTTCAGCATCGCCAACGATCGCGAGACGCTGATCCCGTTCATCAAGGCGGCGCGCGCACTGGCGACCGATCTTACGGTGTGGGCTTCGCCGTGGTCGCCGCCGACGTGGATGAAGAAGGGTGGACATTACGCGCAGGCCCCGGCCTGGCCAGGCCAGCCCGACACCGGGATCAGACCCGAACAATACGGCAAGGAGGGGATCGACAGCTTCATCCTCGAGGATCGCTATCTCGATACCTATGCCCGCTATTTCCGCCGTTATGTCGAGGCCTACCGGGCCGAAGGCGTGCCGATTTCGATGGTCATGCCGCAGAACGAGTTTAACTCGGCGCAGCCGTTCCCGAGCTGCTGCTGGACCCCCGAGGGACTCGCGCGGTTCATCCCGTTCCTCGGTCGCGAAATGGGTCCGCTGGGGATCGACATATTTTTCGGCACGCTTGAGCGGGGCAACGCCGGACTGTTGTCGCGCGTCCTCGCCGATCCTCAAGCCGGGCCGGTGATCAAGGGTGTCGGGGTGCAATGGGCGGGTAAGGGCGCGCTGGCCGATATCCGCAAGGCGCACCCCAATCTGACGATCTGGGGCAGCGAGCAGGAGTGTGGCACCGGCACCAATGACTGGCACTATGCGCGCTTTGGCTGGGAGACGATCAAGCGCTATTTCGTCAACGGCGCCAGCGCGTGGCACTACTGGAACCTCGCGATGCCGATCGGCGGGATGAGCGGCTGGGGCTGGCCACAGAACGCGCTGATCACGGTCGATACCAAGGCGGGAACGTGGCGCTTCAATCCGGAATACTGGATGCTGCGGCATCTTAGCGGATTCGTCCGCAAGGGCGCGCGGCTGGTTCCGGCAGAAAGCCTTTTCGGTTTCGAGAACCAGCTGGCCTTTCTCAATCCCGACGGTAGCCTTATTCTGGTCGTTGGCAACGAGATGTCCGAGCCGCAGCGGGTGCGTTATGCGATCAAGGACGCCTCGCTCGAGCTGCTGCTGCCCGCGGATTCGTTCAACACGATCGTGATCCCGGCCTGACCCACCGCGCGTTCCGCGCAAAAACGATTTGACGATGGATCGACCATGAAAAGCTGCTTGCGCCTCGTCCTCTCCGCCGTTGCCGCTTTAACCGTCGCGGCAGCGCCCGTCCCCGCCGGGACGGGTCCGGGCGCCGCCGCCCCGACGCTTGCCTATGCATTCTCGATTCGCGTCACGCTCGCTCCGCCGGTCGAAGTCGGGAATTTCGACGGCGAACGCCGCCGTTTCATCGCGATCACCGGCGGGACCATCTCCGGCCCGCGCCTGCAGGGCGAGGTATTGCCCGGCGGCGGCGACTGGCAATCGATCCTTCCCGGCGGGCTGACCCGGCTCGACGCGCGTTACTTTCTCAAGGCCGGAGACGGCACCGTGATCGAGGTGGCCAATCCCGGTGTCCGAACCGCGTCGCCCGAAGTGATCGAACGGATCGCCGAGGGTGAGAATGTCGATCCCGCGCTTTACTATTTCCGCACCACGCCAAGCTTTCGTGTCGCGGGCGAACAATTCGCGTGGATGCAGCGATCGGTGTTCGTCGCCCGCGGAATCAGGCGACCCAAAAGCGTTGAGATCGATTTTTACCTGGTTGAGTAAAATGGTCGTTGGATGATGCAGAATGCAATAGTGACCCCGGCTTCGGCATCGGTTGCACTTTGACTACTTGGCCCTTCCTCTCAGGAGTTGGGGCCTCCGACAATCCCGGGGCGGTTCAATCCCTAACATTGACCCCAATTGCAAAATGAAGCCGTGGCGCGCTGCTCGCCTAGGGCTGGCGTATGTGAAATCAAGTGGCCGACGGCATATCTGACCGGATCTGCAGCAACCCACTGATGCTCCCGATATACGCCGGAAGGACCATGCGAGCAGCCAACTGGTAGTCGACTTCAAGGAGCTCATCGTCGGACAAGCCTGAGATTGTCGGCCTCAGCTTTGCCGACATCGCCTCCACAGCGGCCAAGAGATCAGGATGATCCAGCAGCCAGAAATTGGGCCGAGGTCGGTTTTGAACAGGAGGCAGCGTGCGGCCATCGCTTACCAAGCCAGCTTCGCGGAGCCTTGGGTATCGCGCTACCGCTGAGCGAACGCTGGCTTCGATTGACGCGACCGCGTCGGTGACCCTTGCGCTCGGGCCCCCGCCGCGCTTGGACTTGTCTGCGGCTTGTTTGCCGAGAAACATGGTGCGGATCATGTTGCGGGGCTCGGGTCGCTGGATCAGGTGCGCGAATACGGCCATCTCCGATCGGATCGCACCGTCAATCGGCTGCATCAGGCCCAGTTCCACGCAATCGAGGATGGCAAGCGGGGCCGGTTCATGCCCCAGCATTCTCGCAAGCTCGCGGGTGCGATGGACGGTGATGGTGGTCTCGTAGTCGGAATGAGCAAGGGCAGCTGCTTCCGGCCGATCCCACGGCTGAACGGCATGAGCGGCTTCGGACAACAGCCAGGCTTCGACCGCAGCCACCTCTTCGCCGGCCTCGACCACGGCATGGACCAGTCCAGCGTCCAAAGCCTGTTGCCCGCCAAGGTTCCGGCCTTGCAGCAGCACCTCCAGACCCAGTTCGATCCCGACCAGGCGAGGCATTCGCTGCGTCCCGCCAGCGCCCGGCAGAAGTCCGACCGCGGATTCGGGCAAGCCCAGCAAGGCGCGAGGGCTGTCGGCGAGGACCCGATAGTGGCAGCCCAGCGCAAGCTCGCACCCCCCGCCCAGCGCCACCCCGGCGATTGCGACCGCGACCGGCTTGCCCGCGGTCTCGAGCCGTCTGATCGCGTGACTGAGCGGGAAGAAGTGATCGAACGCGATGTCGAAGCGGTCGGCCGAGCGCGCCGCGACGATCATGTCATAGGCGACGCCAAGTTCGGTCAGGTCCGCACCCGCGCAAAATCCCGATGCCTTCCCCGAGCGCACCACGACGCCACGGACGGCGCTTTGGTGCAGCCACTCGGCGAAGGCTCCAAGCTCGTGGATCGCCGCGTTGGAAAAGACGTTCATCGATCGATCGGGGCAATCGAACACCAGATGGACCAGGCCATTGGCCTGCGGTTCGAGGCGGAACTGGGTGAGTTTGGGCAGGCTTTCGGTCATGCTGGTTCCTTGAACCGGGGCTTGCGGAACTTGCCCGCGTCATCGCGCACGGGCTCGGAGGAAAGAGTGATCGAACGCGGATGCTTGGCGCGGGCGAGATTCTCGCCAAGGAAACTGCCGAGGTACTCAACCGTGAACCCGGCGGGTGCTTCGATCACGGCGTGAACGCTCATCCCCAGATCGGGGTCGGGCAAGCCGTAAACCGCATAGCTCACAACATCGGGATGCGCGAGCAGCGCGGCCTCGACTTCGGCGGGCCAGATATTGACCCCGCCCGAGATGATCAAGTCGTCCTTGCGGTCGGCGAGGTAGAGATAGCCGTCGTCATCGACCCAGCCGATGTCGCCGACGCTTTCCCAGCCTCCGGCGATGCCGCGTCGCTCGGCCCCGATGTAGCGATAGCTGGTGCCGGGGCCGGATGCCGGCTTGGCATAGACTTCGCCCTGTTCGCCGGGGGGCAGGGCTGCGCCATCCGGACCTGTGATGCGCAGCCGCGCGCCGCCGAGCGGACGTCCGACCGAGCCGGGCCGTTCGAGCCACTCGCGCCCGCCGATCCAGCACCGCACCAAGCCTTCGGTCGCGCCATAGACCTCCCAGATGTGGTCCGCCCCGCGCCAGTCGATCCACGCGTTTTTGAGCCATGGTGCCATTGGCGCGGCGGTGTGGACGACGGTCTTCCAGCCAGTGAGGTCGAACTTGCCGCGCGCTTCGGCGGGCAGCGCCATGATCCGGTGCATCATCGTCGGCACCATCAGCGCCCACTCGATCCGCTCGCTCGCGATCAGATCTAGTGCTGCTGCGGCATCGAAGCGCGGCATGGTCACGACGCCGTTGCCCTTCCACAGCGCGAACACCGCAGCGCTGAACGGCGCGTTGTGATATAGCGGCCCCGGCACTAGCACGCGGCTGTTGTGCGGGATCGCGATGAAATCGGTGTCGGCGGCAAAGCCCGCCGCGCGGCCATCGACGATCACCTTGGGGCGCCCGGTGCTGCCGCCGCTCGTGCAGGCCTTCCATGACGCCGCGACATGCAGCGGCGGGGGTGGCAGCGATGCGACCGCGCCCGGCGGGGGCAAGTCGCCTGCGGTCACGAAGCAGCGCGGTTGCATCGTCGCGAGAATGGCCTCGCGTTCGCTGTCGGGGAGCTTGGGAGAGAGCGGGGCCGGGGTCGCCCCGCAGCGATAGATCGCAAAAGTCAGCGCTAGAAATTCAGGACCGTTGGGGAGCGCAAAAGCGATCAGGTCGTCGGGGGCGGCCCCGCGCTGGCGCAGCCAACCCGCGAGTTCCGCCGAACGCCGGTCGAGCGCGCCGAAGCTCCAGCGCTCGCGGCCGTGGACCATCGCCTCGCGCTCCGGCGGAATCCGCGCAAATATCTCGGCCAACGGCAACATGAGTTCAGAAGCCGACCGCATCGCCGCCTTTGAGCGCAAGAATTTCGCGCGCCTCGTCCGGGCTGGCGACTTCAAGTCCGAGGCCCTCGATGATCTGGCGGACCCGCGTGACTTGCGCCGCGTTGTTCGGCGCGAGTTCACCGCGCCCCAGCCACAGCGAGTCCTCGAGTCCAACCCGAACATGCCCGCCCATGCTCGCCGCCATCGCCGCGACTTTCATCTGCGCCTGCCCCGCGGCGAGCACCGACCAGCGATAGTTGTCGCCAAACAAGCGGTCGGCGGTGCGCTTCATGTGCATCACGTCGTCAGGATGGCTGCCGATCCCGCCGAGCAACCCGAAGCAGGTCTGGATGAACAGCGGCGCCTGGACCAGCCCTTCACCGAGGAAATAGGCGAGGTTGTAGAGGTGGCTGGTGTCGTAGCATTCGAATTCATAGCGCGCGCCGGTCGCATTCAGCGTTTCGAGGGCATAACGGATGTCCTTGAAGCTGTTGCGGAAAACGAGGTCGTGCGAGCCCTCGAGCATCGGCTGTTCCCAGGCGTGCTTGAACTCCTTGTAGCGCTTGAGCATCGGGAACAGCCCGAAGTTCATCGAACCCATGTTGAGGCTGGCGACTTCGGGCTTCCATTGCGCGGCCGGGCGCACCCGCTCCTCGACTGACATGTATGGCGAGCCGCCGGTGGTGAGGTTCACCACCACGTCGCTGCTCTGCTTGATCACGCGCAGGAACGGCTCGAACGCCTCGGGGGATTGATCGGGGCGTCCGTCGACGGGATTGCGCGCGTGGAGGTGGACGATCGCCGCCCCGGCCTCGGCCGCACCCAGCGCGCTGGTCGCGATCTCCTCCGCCGTCACCGGCAGATGCGGCGACATGGAGGGGGTGTGGATCGAGCCGGTGATCGCACAGCTGATGATGACCTTGTTTGACGCCATGGGTTTGCTCCTGTCAAATTTGCGCCGCGACCGTGTGCCAGGCGCTGTCGAGCGCCTCGCGGTGTTCGGGTGCGGCAATGGCGATGAGCGCGGCGGCGCGCTCGGCGTAAGTCTTGGCGCGCATATCTGCGGTGCCGAATTCGGTGACGATCACATCGACATCGAACCGCGATAGCGAGACTGGCCCGTGGCCTTGGCCTGGCGCGACGATCCGGCTGGTCGCGCTCGCTGCCGCGGGGAGCGCGACGATCCGCAGGCCCCCCGAACTGGCGCGCGCGCCCCGCGCATAGTCGCTCGCCCCGCCGGGGCCGGACTGGAAACCCCGCGACGAGGCTTCAGCGTAGACCTGCCCGAACAGGTCGACTTCCATCGCTGAGTTGATCGTCACCAGCCCCCCGATCGCGGCGAGCGTCGCCGGATCGTGGGTGACGGTGACCGGGCGGAACTGGAAGTGTTCGTGATCGAGCTCGCGGTACAGCGCCTCGCTGCCGATCGCGACGCCGGCCAGCGCGGAAGGCCCGCTCGCCATCGCGCCCGAGCGGACGAGCGCAAGCGCGCCGTCACCGATGAGGCCGGTGTGCAGGCGCAAGTCGCGGTGGCCGGTCAGCGCCCGCAGCACCGCGTCGGGGTTCTTGCCCAGCCCGGTCTGGAGCGTGGCACCATCCGGCACCAGCGCCGCGACGTGGCGGGCGATGGCGAGGTTGGCAGCATCGGGTTCGCCGGTTGCGAGCGTGCGCAGCGGCTGGTCGGCCTCGTAGCCTGCGGTGATCTCGACCAGCGGGATGCCGGGGTCGCCGGGGGTGCGCGGCATCGCGGGGTTGATGTGCGCGATCCGTACCGGGATCTCGCGCCACAACGCGGCGATATGGGCGACTTCGGTTCCGAAGCTGCACTGGCCGTCGGCGTCCGGTGGGCTGCACATGAACAGCGCCGCGCACGGCTTCTCGCGGCGGTAGAATGCCAGGATGTCTTCGTAGCACAGCGGCAGGAAGCGGACGCGCCCGGCTTGTCTGGCCAAGTCCGGGGTCTGGAAGAACGTCGTCAGCCGGCTCGTGCCGCCAGCCCAGGTTCGGCGATTGAGGCCGGGGACGAAGATCCCGGAGAAATCGAGCGCAGCGGGTGCTGCCGCAGCCACCTCGTCGGCCAACAGATCGGATTCCGCCGAGCACGACGAAACCAGCACCAGCCCTTGCGCCGGAAGGACCGACGCGAGGTCGCCGGGGCGCAGGCGTTTCACCACAAAACTCCCACGCCCCTGGAAGTTACTTCACGTACTTGTGAAAATCCGGCGTTCGCCGCTCGACGAAAGCGCGCATGCCTTCCTTCGACTCTTCGGTATCGTAGTACAGCTTGACCGCGTTCAGCGAGAGCATCGAAATACCGCGAATGTTGTCGCTGTCGGCGTTGAACGAACGCTTGGCGAGCGCCAGTGCGGTCGGCGAACGCTCGCCCAGCGTTTTGGTCCAGGCGTTGACTGCGTCGTCGAGCTCGGCGGCGGGAACCACCTTGTTGACCAGCCCCATCTCGTAGGCCTGCTGCGCGGTATACTGCTCGTTGAGGAACCACATCTCGCGGGCCTTCTTGTCGCCGATGTGGCGCGCGAGCAGCGCGGTGCCCCAGCCGCCGTCGACCGAACCGACCTTGGGGCCGACCTGGCCGAATTTGGCGGTGTCGGCGGCGATGGTCAGGTCGCACAGTGTCGCGAATACGTTGCCGCCACCGATCGCGAAGCCGTTGACGCGGGCGATCACCGGCTTGGGAATGTCGCGGATGATCGTCTGGAACTCGTCGATCGGCAGCCCGACGATGCCGCGGCCATCGTATTGGCCGTCTTTCGCGCTCTGGTCTCCGCCGGTGCAGAAGGCCTTGTCGCCCGCACCGGTGAGGACCACGCTCGACACGCCCTTGTCGTCCGCGGCGAGCTTGAACGCGGCGATCATTTCCTCGATCGTCTGGGCGCGGAACGCGTTGTAGAGCTTGGGCCGGTTGATGATCACCCACGCGGCGCGGCCGCGGACTTCGTACAGAATGTCTTCGAATTGCTGGGACATCGGTTCGATCCTCTCAAATCATGTTCATGCCACCGGAGACCGAAATGGCCTGTCCGGTGATGTAGGCGCCGTCGTCGGAGGCGAGCAATGCGACGATGCCGGCGTAGTCCTCGGGCTCGCCCATCCGCTTGAGCGGAATGCCGCGGACCATCGCGTCCTTCCACTTCTCGGCGTCCGGACCTTCGCCGACCACAGAGGCCATCATCGGGGTGTTGGTCGGCCCTGGACAGACACAGTTGGCCAGCACGTTCTTGCGGGCGAGTTCGCGCGCGATCGACTTGGTGAAGCTGATCAGCCCGCCCTTGCAGGCCGAGTAGACCGCTTCGTTGCTGGTGCCGACCTTGGCCGCGTCCGAGGCGATGTTGATGATCCGCCCGCCGCCTCGCTGCGCCATGCGTCCGGCGACGGCAAAGTGCGTGTTGAGATTGCCCGTCAGGTTGATCGCGATGACCTTGTTCCAGAAGGCCGGGTCGGTCGCCAGGAACGGCTGGGGCTTGTCCCAGCCGGCGTTGTTGACGAGCACCCAGACCGGACCCAGATCGGCCTCGACAGCTGCGACAGCGGCTTCCACCGCGTCGAAATCGCTGACATCGACCTGCCAGGTCTTCACCGTGGCGTCCCCGGCCAGCGCCGCGGTTTCATCCCCCGCGGCGACGCTGAGGTCGAAGATCGCGACCTTGCAGCCCTCTGCCGCTAGGCGAAGCACCAATGCCCTGCCGATACCCTGTCCGCCACCCGTTACGATCGCGACTTTCCCTGCCAAACCCTTCACTTAGTCCTCCGCTAATTTGCTATGCCGTTAAGTTTCGACGTCCGGTCCACCCTCGACGTCGCCGCCGACCATTTCGAGCAGCCGCCCCTTGATCTTGACGAGCGCGCGCGCGGCGTCTTCGAGTTCGTCTTCGGTGACCGCGGTCAGGATGTCGGTTTCCACTGCATCGACGTTCTCGCGAATTGTGGCGACCAGCTTCTGCCCTGCGCGGGTCAGGAACACCCGGCGCGCGCGGGCGTCGCGTTCGTCGGCCCTGCGTTCGACAAACCCGCCTGTTTCCATTCGATCGATCAGCCCGCCGATCGCGACTTTGGTGAGATCGAGATCACCGGCCAGCGCGGTCTGCGTCATTCCGTCGCGTCGCGACAGAAATGCGAGCACCCACCATTGCGAACGGGTGATACCCAGTGGCTTGAGCGCGCGATCGACGACGATGCGGCGCAGTCGCGAGACATCGTGAATCAGGAAACCAAATCTCAGGTTGGCATCGAGATTCTTTTGCATGGGCAGGACTCCGGGAGGGGACCCCACCGGACTATCGCCGCCGTCAGCGTCTGCAAGAGAATCGGTGAACTCGTTCACTTGCCCCGGCCCAGCCGACCCTTGAACATTTCGCGCGAGATGATCGTTTTCATCACTTCGATCGAGCCGCCCGCGATCTTGACGATCCGTGCATCGGCATAGGCGCGGGCGATCGGGTATTCCCACATATAGCCCCAGCCACCGAACAGTTGCAGGCACTTGTCGGCGGTTTCGCAGTGCAGTTCGGAAGTGACCAGTTTGGCCATCGCAGCATCGACCGGGTCGAGCTCGCCAGCCATGAACAGCTCGATGCACTTGTCGGTGAAAACGCGGGCCATCACGCTGCGCGCCTTGAGATCGGCGAGCACGAACTGGGTGTTCTGGAAATCGGCGATGCTTTGATCGAAAGCGCGACGCTCGGCGGTGTATTCCACCGTCATGTCGATGATGGTCTCGGTCACCGTGGCCGATCGGACCGCCTGGGCAAGCCGCTCCTGCGGGAGCTTGGTCATCATCAGCTTGAAGCCTTCGCCCTCGGCGGCAAGCATCGACGTGGCAGGGATCCGCAGGTTGTCGAAGAACAGCTCGGACGTATCCTGCGCCTTCATTCCCAGTTTTTCGAGGTTCTTGCCCCGCTTGAAGCCGGGCAGGCTGGTATCGACCAGGAAGAGTGTGACGCCCTTGGCGCCCGCGCTACTGTCGGTCTTCGTGGCCAGGACCAGCACGTCGCACATCTGCCCGTTCGAGATGAAGACCTTTTGCCCGTTGATCAGGAAGTGTTCGTTGCCGTCCCGCTCCGCCTTGGTACGGATGGCTTTGAGGTCGCTGCCCGCATGAGGCTCGGTCATGCCGAGCGAGCCGATCGCCTCGCCCTTGACCATCTTGGGCAACCATTCGCGCTTCTGCTCGTCGGTTCCGGCGGTCAGGATGTAGGTTGCGACCAGATCGGTGTGGATCAGGAAACCCGGCCCGCTTGCGCCCACTCGCCACAGTTCTTCGTAGACGATCACGTCGAATAGATAGTCGAGCCCCAGCCCGCCATATTCCTCGGGAACGGTGCAGCACAGCATGCCGGCTTTGCCCGCCTTGAGCCAAAGCTCACGCGGGACGATCCCGTCCTTCTCCCACTGCTCGTGGAACGGCACGATCTCCTTTTCGACGAACCTGCGCACGCTTTCGCGCCACATGTCGTGCTCGGGGCTGAACAGCTTGCGTTCGATCATGAGCTTATGCCCCTTCGCCGCTGGAGGCACGTTCGGACTTTTCCTTGGCGACGGAGGCGGCGATGGATTCGCGGGCGGCCTGCCATTGTTCCGGCGACAGGTTGGCCAGATCGGCAAAGGTCCCGGGGCCGGCAAGGTGCTGCCCTCCATCGATGGCGATGGTCTGGCCGGTCAGGTAGTCGCACGCGTCCGAGACCAGGAATGTAATCAGGTTGGTCAGTTCCGGCATCTCTCCGAAGCGGCGCATCGGCACCGTCTCGGTACTGGTCGCCGACGACGTCGTGTCCGGGATCGGATTAAGCTTGTCCCACGCGCCTTCGGTCGGGAATGGCCCGGGAGCGGTGGCGTTGAGACGGATGCCGTAGCCGGCCCATTCGACTGCCAGGCTCATGGTCATCGCATGGATCGCGGTCTTGGCCATGGCGGATGGGACCACGAATGCCGAACCGGTCCATACCCAGGTCACCAGATTGGAGACCACCGACCCGGGCAGCTTGTCGCGAATCCAGCGCTTGCCGCAGGAGAGCGTGACGTGAAATGTTCCGTCCATCACGGTCGAGGTCACGGCCCGGAACCCGCGGGCCGAAAGGTCCTTGGTCGGCGCGATGAAATTGGCGGCGGCGTTGTTGACGAGGCCGGTGAGGGGGCTGTCCTGCCAAATGTTCTCGATCATGGCGTCGACGGCGTCGGCATCGCGGATATCGCAGGCGTGGGCGATTACCCGCGAGCCTGTGGCCGCGGAAATCTCTGCCGCCGTTGCTTCGAGCATAGCCAGCCGTCGCCCGCAGATGTGCACGACCGCCTTACGCGCAGAGAGGGCAGCGGCTATTTCCTTGCCCAGCCCGCCGCCGCCGCCGGTGACAAGTATCACCTTGCCGGCCAGCGCGTCGTCGCGAAAAACCTGTCCCGAACCGCTCATGCACCCTCCACGATCGGCCTCCCCGGGAAAACCCGCTTGCCAATCTTTAGTGAACGTGTTTACGAAAGCTTACGCCGCTGTCAAGGCGCAGTATGCGAATCAACGTCGCAATTGCGATAATCAAGTGAATGGTATCGGAGAGCGAGATGGAGATCGGCATCGCCGCAGTTGGGGGGTATCTCCCGATGCTCCGGCTCGACCGCAAGCTGGCCGCCAGGGAGCTGGCCTGGTCCGGTCTGGCCATGCCGCGCACCGGCTTCCGCGCCGTTGCCGGGTGGGACGAAGATCCGGTGACGATGGCGGTCGAGGCATCGCGCGCGCTGGTCGCAATGCCGCCCCGTGCCCTGCGCTTTGCGTCGACATCGGCCTACTTCACGGATCGCGCGCAAGGTGCCTTGCTGGTTGATGCGCTCGCGCTCCCGCCCAGCCTGCGCACAACCGATCTCGCCAACAGCCGCCGCGCGGGGACCGCGGCGCTGCTCGATGCGCTGCTGAGTGGTCACGACGAGGTCATCGTTGCCGCGGAAAAGCGTGACACGCAGCCGGGGAGCGCCGCGCATTTGGCCTATGGTGACGGCGCGGCAGCGATCCGGACCGGCAAGGACCCCGCAGCACGGCTGGCCGGTCATGCCAGCCTGACCAGCGATTTCATCGATCGCTACACATCTCGCGATCACCCGACGCCCTATGCCTACGAAGAGCGGTTTGTGCGCGATACGGCGGTCAAGAAGCTACTCCTTCCCGCGATTGAGGCAGCGTGCGCCGCGGCTGGCATTACCGCAGAACAGATTGCCCACGCTGCCTGTGTCGAGCCAGTCGCAAACTGCTGGAAGACCGTGGCAAAGCGCCTGCGCTGCGCTGCGCCAAACCATTGCGAGGCGCTTTCCAATGCGGCGGGCGATCTGGGCGCGGCGCATCCGCTGTTTGGGCTTGGGATTGCACTGGGAGCGGCCAAGCCGGGGGATTTCGTGCTGTTGGTCGGCTTTGGAAGCGGCGTCGATGCGCTCGTCTTCGAAGTCACCGCCATGGTTCCGGGGGCGGGGGAGATTGCGACCTTGCTTACTGAGGGCGAAGTCATTCGCGATTTCGTGCGCTTCCTCAATCTGACGGGAGCGGTCTCGCTCGACTGGGGCATGCGCGCCGAGTTCGAGCAGAAGGCGCAGGCAACCGTACTCGAACGCGTCGGACGCGACACCATCGGCTTCATCGGCGGGCGCGACAGCACCGGCAACGTTCAGTTTCCCAAAAGTGCCATCCCGGTCAATCCGACAATCGAAGGTCCCGAGCCGCTCGAAGACGTTCGCTTGGCCGACGAGCAGGCGAGCATCGTCTCGGTCACCGCCGACCGGCTCAATTTCTCGCCGGACCCACCGTTCGATTTCGGGCTCGTCCAGTTCGACAATGGGGCGCGGGTTCTCATGGAAATGGTCGATCGCCCATCCGGCGGCTTCAAGGTCGCTGACCGGGTGCGGATGTGCCTGCGGATCAAGGCGCAGAACGTCCGGCTGGGTTTCCGCACCTATTTCTGGAAGGCGGCTCCGGTGGCGCGTCCCCGATTGGGAGAAGGCTGATGGCCAGCGGGATCAGGGACAAGGTCGCGATCGTCGGGATGGGCTGCACCCGGTTCGGCGAGCGCTGGGATGTCGGGGCCGACGGGCTGATGGTCGAGGCATTTGCCGAAGCGCTGGCCGACGCCGGGATCGGGCGCAAGGCGATCGAAGCGGCGTGGGTCGGCAATGCGCTGGACGATATCAACGTCGGTAATTCGGCGCTGCCTGCCGCGCATGCCCTGCGGCTCGACAGGATACCCGTCACGCGGGTCGAGAACATGTGCGCGACCGGGACCGAGGCGCTGCGCGGCGCGACCTATGCGGTGGCCTCGGGCGCGGTCGATATTGCGCTGGCGATCGGGGTCGAGAAGCTCAAGGACACCGGCTATGGCGGGCTGCCGCTGCGGACCAAGGGCGTGCAGAACGATCTGTGGATGCCTTATGGTTCGGCACCGGGAACTTTCGCCCAGCTCGCTGGGGCTTATGCCGCGCGCCACGGGATCGATGCTGCCGACCTCAAGCGGGCGATGGCGCACGTTTCGTGGAAGAGCCACCAGAACGGCGCGCATTCGCCCAAGGCGCATTTGCGCGGCGCGATCGAGATGGAGAGGATTCTCGGCGCGCCGATGATCGCGGATCCGCTCGGGATTTTCGACTGCTGCGGGGTTTCTGACGGCGCGGCCTGTGCCATCGTCACCACCCCGGAAATCGCCCGGGGGCTCGGACGGACCAATCCGGTCACGATCAAGGCGGTGCAGCTTTCGGCCAGCAACGGCTGGGAAATGCAATTCGGCGAGTGGGACGGAGCTTCGGTTCCGAACACCCGCGCAGCCGCGGCACGCGCCTATGCCGAAGCAGGCATCCGCGATCCGCGTGCCGAGCTCGATATGACCGAAGTGCATGACTGCTTTTCGATCACCGAACTGGTGATCATGGAAGACCTCGGCCTGTCCGACGAGGGCCGCGCGCCCGCCGATATTCTCGATGGCAGATATGACAGGGACGGCGCGATTCCTTGCCAACTCGATGGCGGGCTCAAGTGCTTTGGGCACCCGGTGGGCGCCTCAGGATTGCGGATGGCGTACGAGGTTTACAACCAGCTTCAGGGTCGCGCAGGTGAGCGGCAACGCGGCAAGGTCGATTTCGGGCTGACGCACAATCTTGGCGGCTCGCCGTTCAACAGCGTCGCGGCTGTCGCGATCCTTGGCCGACTGAACTGAGGGGGACTGACGATGGCTGGTTTGTGGTTCGATGAATTCGTCGTGGGGCAGGTATTCCGCCACGAGATCCGCCGCACGGTGACCGAGGCGGACAACATCTGGTTCAGCGCGATGACCTACAATCCCGCGCAACTGCACATCGACTACGATTACGCGGCGAAAACCGAGTTTGGCAAGCCGCTGGTCAATTCGATCTTCACGCTGGGGCTGGTGATCGGATTGTCGATTCAGGACACGACGCTTGGGACCACGGTCGCCAATCTCGGGATGACCGATACGGTGTTTCCCAAGCCGGTGTTCGCGGGCGACACCATCCGTTCGGAGACCACTGTCAAGGCACTGCGCGACAGCAAGTCGCGGCCCGAGCAGGGCATCCTGACGATGGAGCACGTCGGGCTGAACCAGCGTGACGAAGTCGTCTGCCGGACCGTCCGCAATGCGCTGATGTTGCGGAAGCCGGTGTGAGGCTGCGTTCGCTCCTGTTTGTCCCCGGGGACAGCGACAAGAAGTTTGCGCGGGCCTGCCAGAGCGGGGCAGATGTGCTGATCCTCGATCTCGAGGATGCAGTCGCTCCGGGAATGAAGGATGCGGCGCGTGAGTTGGTCGCCGGTTGGCTGGCGAGTGCGGGGGAAGTCGCGCCAGAGCTGTTCGTGAGGGTCAATCCGCTCGATACCGGGCTGACCAAGTCGGACCTCGAAGCTGTCGTACGGCCAGGTCTGGCCGGGATACTCGTGCCAAAGGCCAACGGGGCCGACGATGTTGCGACCATCGCCGCACTGATCGACCCGCTGGAGGTTGCAGCAGGACTCGAACCCGGCAGTATCAGGATCATGGTCGTGGCCACGGAGACTCCGGCAGCGATGTTCGCGCTGGGAAGTTACACCCCGCCGCACGAACGATTGATCGGGCTGACCTGGGGTGCGGAAGACCTTGCCGCCGCA
>JAUYQH010000017.1 GCA_030697365.1 Novosphingobium sp.
GGCCGCTCTGAAGCGGGAGCTGCTGATGCAGTCGCAGATACGCGTCTATCGACCGTTCGCGGTCGATCGCGGCCACTTGCTCATTGGGCTCCCAACGGCGGTCGACAAAATACTCGGCGCGCTCCGAGCCGCGCGTGGCGAGACCCAGGAGGCCGTGGATGCTGCCACGCGGCGTGCGGAGGAACAGAGGAGCCGGCTTGAGGCCATTCTGCTCGATCTCTCCGAAGGTGTGATCGTCTGCAATCTCGAGCACCGCATACTCCTCTACAACCAGGCCGCCGCCCGGATACTCAACGCGCGCGATACGCTTGGGCTTGCCCGCTCATTGTTTGGCGTGCTGACGCGAGAGCCCGTGCTATTGACGCTCGAGCTGCTTCTGCAACGGTCGGAGGACGCGGCTGGCGGCGAAGCCCGGTCCACCGGAGAACCGACGTTCGATTCCACGACGCGCCGCTTCGTCTGTGCGTCGGTCGACCTAGCTACTTTGCTGCAGGCGAGGCTCAGCTTGGTGCGCGAACCTTCGGGCCGCGCCTCAGGCTATGTGTTGACCCTTGCCGATGTCGGCGCCGAGCTCGAAAACGTGGCCCAGCGCGATGCGCTCTTGCGTGAGGTCGCCATCGAATGGCGACGGCCACTTGCAAGCTTGCGCGCCGCTGCCGAAATGCTGGCGGGAGAGCTCGAAGCGGGCGAGCGCCGCGTCTTTCAGGACGTCGTTGGCAAGGAGGTCGGATCGCTCGATCGGAGCTTTGCCGACGTTGCGCAGCGTTACGAACGCCTTGCGACGGGTCTGTGGCCGTTGGCCGACATTTACTCGCTGGATCTGTTCCGCGCCGTCCGCAGGCATTTGACAGACGCCGACGGCATCCAGGTCACGCCCGTGGGCGTGCCGGTCTGGATTCATGCCGACAGCCACTCGCTGGTGCTTGCGCTCGAGCATCTCATCCGCGCCGTTGCCAGGCACACGGCGAAAGCCGCCTTCGATATCGGCGCCGTGGTGCGGGACGAGTACGTCTACATCGAGGTGGTTTGGGACGGCGCCCCGCTCGCCTCGGCGATTATCGAAGCCTGGCTGGCGGAGCCGCTGAAGGGCACGATCGGCAACCGCACAGTCCGCCAGATCGTGGAGCGACATGGCAGCGAACTATGGAGCCAGGCGCTGCCAGAGGGGCGCACGTGCCTCAGATTGCCGCTAAGGAAGACCGAGCAGCCACGCGCCCCGGAACGGTCGGACCGCGTTGCGCCGATGCCGGAACTATATGACTTCGACCTGTTTGCTCCTTCGACCGAGGCAATCAGGGACACGCCGTTGCGCAAGCTCAACCTGGTCGTCTTCGACACCGAGACCACCGGCCTCAGGCCCAACGAGGGCGATGAGCTTATCTCAATCGGAGCGGTTCGTGTGGTCAATGGTCGCATCCTGACGGGCGAGACGTTCGAGCGGCTGATCAATCCGAACCGAGTTATCCCGGCCAGCACCACGCGAATTCACGGCATCACCACCGAAATGGTGCGCGACAAGCCTCCTGCCCATGTCATCTTGCCACAGTTCAAGTCCTTCATCGGCGACTCCGTGCTCGTCGCCTATAACGCCGCGTTCGACATGAAATTCCTTGAGAACGGAGCCGAGCAGGCAGGCGTCAAATTCGACAACCCGGTGCTCGATGCCCTGCTTCTGTCCGTGTATCTGCAGCCGGATGTCTCCGATTTTTCGCTGACCGCCACTGCCGAACGACTGGGTGTCGAGGTCATTCGCAGGCACACCGCAATCGGCGACGCCATGACCACGGCCGCGATCTTCGTGAAGCTCCTGGATCTGTTGAGAGCCCGCGGGATCGAGACGCTCGGTCAAGCCGCCAGGATTTCAAGCCGGATGATGGAGCAGCGTCGTCAGCAGGCACAACTTACATGATCTCGCACCGCCGAGGCGGCAACGCAGCGAAGAGCGCATAGAGGTGACACAGATGCCAAGGCGAGGATTGATTGCCGAGCGCTTGATCGGCTTATTCCTGTTCGGTTTGCTGCTGCTCACACCGCCGCTGATCGGTGCCTTCGATAAGGCCACCTTCGTGGGTGGGATACCACTGCTCTACCTCTATTTGTTTCTCTCCTGGGCGTTGCTGATCGCCCTCACGGCGTTGATCGTCGAGCGGCCGGACCCCGACGAGGAGATTGCCGAAAGCGAGCCTGGCTCGAATCCCGACCAGGGTCCCAACCGCAGACCGCGAGCCTGAGCCATGCTGGGCGGGTACGTCATAGTCACGGTCTCCTTCCTCTATCTCTCGATCCTGTTCGCCATCGCCTACTATGGCGACCGCCGCGCGGATCAGGGTCGGAGCATTATCGCGAGCCCCTACATCTTTGCGCTGTCCATCGCCGTGTACGCCACAGCCTGGACCTTTTACGGCAGCGTCGGACGGGCCGCGTCCTCGGGCGTCAGTTTCCTGCCCATCTATCTTGGCCCGACGCTGACCTTCATCCTTGGCTGGTTTCTGATCCGCAAGATCATCCGCATCAGCAAGGTCAATCGCATTACCTCAATTGCCGACTTCGTTGCCTCGCGCTACGGCAAGAGTTCCTTCCTGGGCGGGTTGGTGACCATCATCGCCGTCGTCGGCATCATGCCGTACATCTCGCTACAGCTGAAGGCGATCTCGACGAGCTTCGCCGTGCTCCAGCACTACCCGGACATCGTCATGCCGGCCAAGCTTGGCTCGACACCGGTCCTGCAGGACACGGCGCTCTACGTGGCCGTGATCATGGCCGCATTTGCCATCTTGTTTGGTACGCGGCACATCGACGCCAGCGAGCGACATGAGGGCATGGTGGCGGCGATTGCCTTCGAGTCGGTGGTCAAGCTGTTCGCTTTCCTGGCGGTTGGGCTGTTCGTCACCTACGGCATCTATGGCGGCTTCGGCGATGTGTTCTCGCGCGCTGCCACCGATCCAGCCCTCGCGCGTCTTTTTACGCTCGAGGCCGCCGGTGGGTATTCGAGTTGGATTTCGCTGACGCTGGTCTCGATGGCAGCCATTGTTTTGCTGCCGCGCCAGTTTCAGGTGCTGGTGGTCGAGAATGTGGATGAGCGCCACATCAAGAAGGCCATCTGGCTGTTCCCGCTCTACATGCTGCTCATCAACATTTTCGTCCTGCCGATCGCTTTTGGCGGGCTCCTCCACTTTTCCGGAAATGCCGTCGACGCCGATACCTTCATGTTGACCGTGGCGATGGCCGAGCATTTTCCGGTCATCGCGTTGTTCGCATTCATCGGCGGTCTCTCCGCGGCAACGGGCATGATCATTGTCGAAACCATTGCCCTGGCCACCATGGTGTCGAACGATCTCGTCATGCCCCTCCTCTTGCGCTTCGGCCGCCTGCATCTCTCGGAGCGCAAGGATCTGACTGGTCTTATGCTCGCCATCCGCCGCAGCGCCATCATCTTCGTGATCCTGCTCGGCTACGCGTATGTCCGGCTGATCGGCGAATCCTACGCGCTGGTCTCCATCGGGCTCATGTCGTTCGTCGCCGCCGCACAGTTCGCACCCGCCATCCTCGGCGGCATCCTGTGGAAGGGAGCGACCCGGCTCGGCGCTCTGGCTGGATTGAGCGCCGGGTTCCTGGTGTGGATCTACACGTTGCTGCTGCCTTCGTTCGCACGATCGGGGTGGATCTCGGAGAGCTTCGTGCAGGACGGCCCGTGGGGGCTTGCGCTGTTCAGTCCCTATGCGTTGCTCGGGCTTTCCGGCCTCGATCCCGTCGCGCACGCCGTGTTCTGGACCATGGTGATCAATGTCGGGCTCTTTGTTGCCGTGTCGCTTATGACGACGCAGACCATGATCGAGCGCAGCCAGGCCGTACAG
>JAUYQH010000018.1 GCA_030697365.1 Novosphingobium sp.
TACGACGGCGGGTTCGCTGTACGCGGGCGCCCTCGGCACTGCGACGATCAATGGCACCATCACCGGCCCCAATCTGATCGTGGCATCGGGCGATATCAACATCGCCAGCACCGGCCAGATCGGCCAGCTGGGAACCACAACATCGGTGCTGGTCACCAATATCAGTACCGAAGACCCGACCTACATCGGCGGCACCGGCACGCGTAACGGCTGGCATCTGGACGCCGCCGAAATCACCCGTATTTATGGCAACGACGTCACCGTCCGCGGCGAGCGGCTGGAGTTTTCGCAAGGAGCATCGGTCGGTTCGTCGCGCAGCCCCGACGTCTTTGTCGACGATTTCACGATCAATGCCGCGCAACAACTGGGCGCCAATGGCACCTTTCTCATCACCACCCCCGGCAAGATGCGCGTCAACGGCGACGTGCGCTTTACCGGCATGACCGACAGCCAGAACGTCAACCTGTTCGGGCGCGACAGTGTCGAGATCATCATGGGTAACGGGTCGATCCATCTCAGTGGTTCGTCGCCCGACCAGCTGGCGGGCAGCCTGACGATCGAGGCTGACGACATAGTCATCGCCACCACCCAAGCCATTTCGGACATTTCGACGATGACCTCGACCACCGCGATTGACGCGCGCCTGGCACAGAATGACGGCATCACCACCGACATCGGCGCGCTGGCGGCGAACCGTATCACGCTCAACCATAATCTGGACGACAGCGTCTATGTCCAAAACAGCGGCACCGGCACCACCTTTGAAGAGCGGCGCGGCATCACCTTCGGCGCCGGCGGGCTGTTCATCAACGGTCCGGGCAATCAGGACAGCCTGGTCATCAACGCGGTGCATCGCAATGCCAGCGGCGGGCTGGTGACAGGGCTCGACGTCATCCCGCTCATCAACATCAACGCGCCGTCAGGATCGAGCACGGTGACCCAGACCGGTTTCAACGCCCAATCGACCATCAACGGCTGCCTGATCGGCAACGTCGCCAGCTGCACCACGTCGGGCAGCTTTGATTTCGAAAGCAGCTTTCCGGTTCAGGATGTCATCGAAGAAGAAGTCGCCGCCGATGGCGAAGATAGCGATGGCCAGAGCCTGCCCGTCTCGCCGCTGATCACGATGCGCGACCTCGATCCGCTGAGCGGCGAACCGCTGCTCGACGATCCTGTCACCGGCGCGGGCAACGACGATCTGTGGACGCCGACCGAGCAGCCGTAAGGCTTTCGGTTGACGGATCCGCTTGGGGCGGGGCATGGGCGCGGACATGACCGACGCCCCTGCCTCGCAGCCGCTGATGCTGTTCAACAGCCTGACGCGCCAGCTGGAAGAATTCCAGCCCGTCCACCCCGGCGAGGCGCGCGTCTATAGCTGCGGCCCGACGGTCTATAACTACCCGCACATCGGCAACATGCGCGCCTATGTCTTCGCCGACACGCTAGGGCGTACGCTGTCGTTCAAAGGGTACAAGCTCACCCATGTCATCAACATCACCGACGTCGGCCATCTGACCGACGACGCCGATGCGGGCGAGGACAAGATGGAAAAGATGGCGGCCGAAAAGGCGCAGTCGATCTGGGACATCGCGCGCCATTATACCGAGGCCTATTGGGCCGATGTGAAGGCGCTCAACATCCGCCAGCCCGCACACTGGTCGATCGCCACCGACTATGTGCCGCAGATGATTGAGTTTGCGAAGGCGATTGCGGCAAAGCACTGCTACGAGTTGGATGGCGGCCTCTATTTCGACACGTCGACGGTGACCGAATACGGCGCGCTGGCACGCGCAAAAACCGACGAGGGCGAAGGCCGGATCGAAGAGGTCGAGGGCAAACGCCACGCCGCCGACTTCGCGATCTGGCGCAAGACCCCGGCCGGCGAGACACGCCAGATGGAATGGGACTCGCCCTGGGGCCGCGGCGCCCCCGGCTGGCACCTCGAATGCTCGGTGATGTCGGAAGCGCTGCTGGGCTTCCCTTTCGACATCCACACCGGCGGCATCGACCATCGCGAAATCCACCACCCGAACGAAATCGCCCAGAACCAGGCGCACAGCTGCAGCGACGCCAGCGGCGCGCGCATCTGGATGCACAATAATTTCCTGATCGAACGCAGCGGCAAGATGAGCAAGAGCGCAGGCGAATTCCTGCGCCTGCAGTTGCTGATCGACAAAGGCTACCACCCCCTCGCCTATCGCCTGATGTGCCTGCAGGCACATTATCGCAGCGAGCTCGAGTTTTCGTGGGAGGGGCTCGGCGCAGCATTCACGCGGTTGAAAAGACTTCGCAACGCGGCTGCCGCGCTTGAATGCGAGATCGAGCGCCGTAGCCGTGAGGAGCGCACGGATAGTCCCGAAATAGTGGCACTTCGCAGGGAGTTTGACGAAGCCATGTCAAACGATCTCAACACGCCGCAAGCCCTGACAGTTGTCGAACGCACCTTCGCCGCCAAACATCTCGACAAGTGGCAGAGATCCAACGCTGTGGCAGATTTCGGCGATGTGCTCGGGCTTAAATTCTTCTACGATGTTGCGGGCCTCCCCCGCGTCCGCCCCAAATCTGCCACCATTACCGAAGCCGAAATCGAAGCCGCGCTCACCCGCCGCAAGGACGCGCGTGCCGCGAAGGACTTCGTCACCTCCGATAAACTCCGCGACGAACTCACCGCCGCAGGGGTCGAGGTGATGGACGGCGATCCGCTCGGCTGGGACTGGCGGCTGGACAATTAAGTCCCCCTCCCGCTTGCGGGAGGGGTTTGGGGAGGGCATGGAGACCCTAACCCGTTGCGCGAATGGACAGGCCCTCCCCCGGCCCCTCCCGCAAGCGGGAGGGGAGATTTATGACCAAGACTGTCACCGTCCTGTCGGGCCTCATCCGT
>JAUYQH010000027.1 GCA_030697365.1 Novosphingobium sp.
CGCCGCGGCGCGGATCGAGCCGCCATAATCGAAGGCGAAAATCTGGCTGGCTTCGTAACGGCGGAACTGGAGCGCCATCAGCGCGAGCAGCACCGACTTGCCGGCGCCGGTCGGCCCGACCACCAGCATATGGCCGACATCGCCGACATGAAGAGTGAGGCGGAACGGGGTCGAGCCTTCGGTCTTGCCGTAAAGCAAGGGGGCTGCACCGAAATGCTCGTCCCGTTCCGCCCCCGCCCACACCGCCGACAGGGGAATGAGGTGGGCGAGATTGAGGGTCGAGACCGGGGGCTGGCGGACATTGGCATAGACATGGCCGGGGAGGCTCCCGAACCAGGCTTCGAGCGCATTGACGCCTTCGACCGTGCAGGTGAAGTCACGGCTCTGGACGATCTTCTCGACGAGCCTGAGTTTCTCGGACGCGAGCGCCGGATCGCGATCCCAGACGGTGATGGTCGCGGTGACATAGGCGATACCCGCCTCGTCGGCGCCAAGTTCCTGGAGCGCCATGTCGGCATCGGCCGCCTTGTTCGAGGCGTCGCTGTCCATGAGGACCGACGCCTCATTGGTCATCACCTCCTTGAGGATCGCGGCAATCGACTTGCGCTTGGCGAACCATTGCCGCCGTATCTTGGTCAGCAGCTTGGTCGCATCGGTCTTGTCGAGCATGATCGCGCGTGACGACCAGCGATAGGCGAAGGCCTGCCGATTCAGCTCGTCGAGGAGGCCGGGAAAGGTAACGCTCGGAAAACCGGTGATGGTGAGCGTGCGCAGATGATGATCGCCGAGCCGCGGCTCGAGGCCGCCGACCAGCGCCTCGTCGGCGAGAAGCGCGTCGAGATAGGCGGGGGTTTCGGGGACGCGGACGCGCTGGACCTTGGTCGAGATGCAGCTGTGGAGATAGGTCAGCGTCTCGCCGTCATCCAGCCATTCGGCCTCGGGCATGAAGCCTTCGACGAGATGAAGCATGCGCCCGGTGCGGTCGATAAAGCTCTTCAGCAACTCCTTGGGGTCGACGCCGCTCTTGGAGCGGCCCTCATAGAGCCAGGCCTCGGCGCGCGCGGCTTCCTCGGCAGGCGGCATCCACAGGAGGGTCAGATAATAGAAGCTCTCGAAATGCGCGCCTTCCTCGCGGAATTGCTCGCGGCGTTCGACATCCACCAGTTCGGACACCACATCGGGAAAGTCCGACACGGGATAGGACAGCGCAGGCACGCGCTGCGCCTCGACGAACACCGCCCATCCCGAACCCAGCCTCCGCAGCGTGCTGTTAAGCCGCGCGGTCACCGCAACGAGCTCGGCGGGCGTGGCGCTGTCGAGATCGGGGCCGCGGAAACGCGCGGTGCGCTGGAACGAGCCATCCTTGTTGAGGACGATCCCTTCGGCGATCAGGGCCACCCAGGGCAGGAAATCGGCGAGTGAAGCGGATTTGGTACGATATTCGGAGAGGTTCATCATGGCTGCATCCAAACGGGATATTTGAGGTGACGGCGGGCGACGTCGACGAACTGCGGGTCGTGGCGCGCGGCCCAGACCGAGAGGGCGTGCCCGATCGCCCAGATGGCGAGACCGGCGAGCCAGAGCCGAAGGCCCAGGCCGATCGCACCGGCGAGCGTGCCGTTGACGATCGCGAGGCTGCGCGGCGCGCCGCCGAGCAGGATCGGTTCGGCCAGCGCGCGATGGACCGGCGCGAAAAATCCCGGCACCTCGCCGTCCCGGCCCATCAGACGAGCGCTCCGCCGCCGAACGAGAAGAAGGACAGGAAGAAACTCGAAGCGGCGAAGGCGATCGACAGGCCGAAAACGATTTGGACGAGCCGGCGGAAACCGCCCGACGTGTCGCCGAAAGCAAGGCTGAGGCCGGTGACGATGATGATGATCACCGCGACGATCTTGGCGACGGGCCCTTCAATGCTCTCGAGGATCGACTGGAGCGGCGCCTCCCAGGGCATCGACGAGCCGCCGGCGTGAGCCGGCGCCGAGAGGGTGAAGGCGATGGCGAAGGCGGCAGCGCCCAACAATGCGCGATTGGGACGGGCAAATTTCATGACAGGTCTCCAGCGGGAACAGAGGGAATGAGGCGGTATTCGCCGGTCGCCGGATCGAGCCCGTCGACGCGCGTGAGTTCGGACAGGCGGCGGCCGGTGCCGTCGCGGACGAGCACGGCCACAAGATCGATCGTCTCGGCGAGCAAGGCGCGGGGGACGGTGACCACGGCTTCCTGAATCAGCTGCTCCATGCGGCGGAGCGCGCCGAGCGCGCTTCCCGCGTGGATCGTGCCGACGCCGCCCGGATGGCCGGTGCCCCAGGCCTTGAGCAGGTCGAGCGCTTCGGCGCCGCGCACTTCGCCGATCGGGATGCGGTCGGGGCGCAGCCGCAAGGATGAACGGACAAGATCGGAGAGCGTAGCGACCCCGTCCTTGGTGCGCATCGCGACGAGATTGGGGGCGGCGCATTGAAGTTCGCGCGTGTCCTCGATGAGGACGATGCGGTCGCGGCTTCCCGCGATCTCGGCGAGCAGCGCATTGGTGAGCGTCGTCTTGCCGGTCCCGGTGCCGCCCGCGACGAGGACATTGAGGCGATCGCGGACAGCGGCGCGCAGAACCTCCGCCTCGCCGACAAGCATGACGCCGGCCGCGACATAGTCTTCGAGCGAGAAGACCGCGATCGCGGGCTTGCGGATCGCGAAGGTCGGCGCCGTCACGACCGGCGGCAGCAGACCTTCGAAGCGCTCACCGCCCTCGGGCAGTTCGGCCGAGACGCGCGGGGCTGCGGCATGGACTTCGGCGCCGACATGGTGGGCGACGAGCCGGACGATGCGCTCGCCGTCCGCAGCGGTCATCATCTGACCACTGCACGCGATGCCCTTACCCAGCCGATCGACCCACAGCCGGCCGTCGGGATTGAGCATGATTTCGATGATCTGGGGATCGGCGAGCCATTCGGCGATCGCATCGCCGAGCGCCGTGCGCAGCATGCGCGCGCTACGATGACGTGCCTCCAGCCGGTTCGGTTCTGTGCCCATCGGGGACCCCGTTTTCAGGGCCGGGCGACATGCCCGGCTCGATGGGGACGAGTAAGAGACGCAGAAAAGTCGGGAGTTCAACAAGCTTTTCGTGTCGTCGTACAATGGGATAGAAAGACAGGGCGTGGCGTAGTCGCCGTGCGGGTAACACCGGGCAAGCAACCGCGAATCGGACCGCATAGCTTGTGCTCGGCGCATTTTTGGCAACAGTGTCAGGATGAGTGATTCGGGGTCGCACCCATCCGACGAGGCGGCGCGCTGGGCGCGTCTGACCGACAAGCAGCGCGCTTGTCTCGATTTGCTGCTCGAGCGGCAGACGTCGAAACAGATTGCGCGGCGGCTCGACATCTCCAAGCAAGCGGTCGATCTGAGGCTCACGACCGCGCGCGATGTCCTCGGCGCGGCCAATCGCGACGAGACCGCCATTCTCTACGCGCGGCTCCGGTCGACCTATGATCGGATACCATGTGATCCGGTCATACTACCGCCGCGCCCCGAACTGGTGCCATCCGATTTCCCAGACGGAAACCCGGCCGATGTCCTGAAACTGCATGACAGTCTTGCGGCGACGGCGGGGCGATCGGGCAGCGGCCCGCCGTTCGGGATTTTTTGGAGGCGCGACTATCGACCATCGACCCGCGTCGCGATCATAATGGCAATGCTGATCGCAACGCTGCTCATGATTATCGCGGGTCTCGCGATCGGCCATTCGCTGACGCGGCTGATCTCCGGCTGATCCCTTCCTTTTGTCGAAGCAAAGAACCGGGAGCGCGTGCTTCCCGGAAAGGAGAAGCTATGCCTGACCAATTCACCCTGACCGCCGAGCGCCTGCAGCAGGCGGTCCCCGAAGCCGAAGCGCGCGTGGATAGCGCCATCATCGCCATGGCGTCGCTGATGACCGAGGTCGTGACCGCGCGCGGCGCCATTCCCGGTGTCCCGGCGACAAAAGGCCATGCGACCGTCCACCGGATAGCCAGAGCCCAGATGGCACTCGTCGGCGTGAGCGGCGACATCCTTCGCGTCCATGGTGATCTCGTCGAAATCGGCCGCGAGACCGCAGGCCTCGACCTTCATGAATGCCCGGCGATTGCGGCGGACGCGCCCGCAAAGCTCGCCATCGTGCGCTAAGCGACATTGACCAGGGTTCATCAGCATGGTCTGTGATCGCGATGCTACGGATCGCCATCTTCGTGACATTGTTGCTGCTGGCCCTGGCCTATGCCCTGCGGAAGGGCGGCGGTCCGGAGCGGGCGGTAGCAGCGATCCTGATCCTGATGGCGCTCGCCGATCAGGCGCTTCATCTATTCGTACCGGTGGAATTTCTGGCAGTCGACACGGGGCATCTGATGATCGACCTCGCCGCGGCGGCTGCAACGATGGCGGTTGCGCTGACGGCCTATCGCTTCTGGCCGATGATCGCGGCGGTGCTGCAATGCCTGCCGCTGCTCGCCCACACGACGCGTGCGATCGATATCGGACTTCATCCAGTGGCCTATCTGACGATGCAGGTTGCTGCATCCTGGCTTCTCCCGCCGCTGCTGGTTGCGGCAACCTGGCAACATCAGCGGAGGCTGGCCTTGCACGGCAGCGATCGGTCCTGGCTCGGCTCGTCGCCGCCATCGACCCGGACCGAAGTGACGAACTAGCCGAACAACTGCTCCGAGAATTCCACAGCCTGGGCCGCATCTGGTCGCAATCGCCCGAAGCCCTTAGCCGCATTCTCGGCGCGGACTCGGCGGTGGTGACGCTCCTGATCGGTGCGCGTGACATGATGGTCGAGGGGATGCGGGGCGACCTTCGCGCCAAGGTGATCGACCCCTTCGACCCGAAGCTGCGTCAATATCTGATCACGTCGATGGGCTCGCTTCCGATCGAGGTGTTGCGCATATTGTTCGTCGACGGGGCGCGGCGGCTCCTCGCTGACGAGCAGCTCCAGCATGGAACGCTCGCCCAGCTCGCGATCTATCCGCGAACAATTTTCCAACGCGCGCTCGAACTCAATGCCGCGGGGATCATTCTCGTCCACAATCACCCGAGCGGCGATCCGAGCCCGAGCGAAGAGGATATCGCTGCGACCCAGCGGCTCGACCAGATCGGCCGGGCGCTCGATGTCGTGGTCCTGGATCATATCGTCGTCACATCGGCCTGCGCCCATCATATCGCCAATCGAGAGACGGTATCGGTCCAGTCGACGAAAGATATGTCGTTCACGCTGCGCTCTTCCGAGAATGGGCCGCCCCACGCACGCGATGCCGTCGACTATGCGCGAGCGACGATGCGCCGGCGCATATTGCGGCGCCAGCTGATCGGTGCGAAGGAACTGTTCGGCGAACCCGCTTGGGAGATGCTCATCGATCTCTTCATCCATGAGGGCGAGGGAAGGCCGTTATCGACCAGCGACCTTTGCGTGACCTCGACCATTCCGATGAGCAGCGCCCTCCGCCTCGTCCAGAAACTCTGCGATGCGGGCCTCGTCGATCGAACTCCGGACTTGATGGATGCCCGCCGGAGCTTCGTCCGATTGCAGCCAGCGACATCGCACCGCCTGCGCGCCTATTTTTCCGAAGCTCCGGAATAATTTACCCGTGGTGCGGGGTTGGTCGTTCGGCCGGGCATGCCCGCATTTCCTAGTCAGCCTATGCGCCGCCCTTATCCCTCGACAATTCTTCGGCGAGCTTCGGGCCAGCCTCCATGCGGCGGCTTAGCGACTCCACAAATCCCTCCCATCGCTTGCGTCCCGTCGCCTGCGCAGCTGGTAATGCCGTATCCGGAAGCGGCGCGGTGCTAGTCAACCAGAAGCGAACAAAGAGCGCGAAGGCCTCGTTCGACAGGTCGAGGTTCCATTCGAGCCGTTCAAGCCCGCGCGCCAGTTTGTCGATCCGCTTCGTAAGCGCTGCCTCCAACCGTTCCTCATGATCGGCAGAGAGTAGCGAAGCGAGCGCCGCCTCGACAATTTCGGTGCGCGTCACCCGTCGTTGCCGCGCCCTCTCCGCCACGAGGCGGACAAGCTCCGCGTCGAGACGGAAGGTCTGCTTGATGCTCGCCTTGGTCACAGCTCGATCCCGTCATTCGGATCGAGCGATGCCGTGCGGGCGTTTCGCGCCATGCGGCGATCGGCGGCCTGACGAAGGCGGGCGGCGTCGCCTTGGCTATCTTCCTCGCCGAAATCAAACTCGCCCGCGGGTGCAGGTGGAATCGGCGCGATATCTTCGTGGAGCGGCAGTTCGGGTTCCTGCCGGATGCCGGCATTCTCGGTGTCGCTCGCTTCGGTGTCCTCTTCATCGGCCTTTGCATCTTTGGGAGCCGGCGTCTGCGGCTCCGGCAGCAGCGACCAGTCATCGGTGCGTGGCTTCGGCGTTCCGCCGACGGCTGGCGGAGGAAGGACCCGAGCCATCAATCGGCGATCGCGAAAATAGCGTGCCTTGCGCGCGCGGATGGGCGCAACGCCCGCCGCCATGACAATCTCGTCGTCGGGCGGGAGCTGCATCACCTCGCCGGGCGTCAGCAAGGCGCGCGCCGTTTCGGTGCGTGAGATCATGAGATGGCCGAGCCAGGGTGAGAGGCGATGGCCGGCGTAATTCTTCATCGCGCGCATTTCGGTGGCGGTGCCGAGCGCGTCCGAGATACGCTTGGCCGTCCGTTCGTCATTGGTCGCGAAACTTACGCGGACATGGCAATTGTCGAGGATCGCATTGTTGAGGCCATAGGCCTTCTCGATCTGGTTGAGCGATTG
>JAUYQH010000030.1 GCA_030697365.1 Novosphingobium sp.
AACGACCGATCTGAATCGCTTAGAACAGGTGCCGCAATGGCTGTCCCCAAAAGAAAAACCTCGCCCTCACGCCGGGGCATGCGCCGCAGCCACGATGCGCTGACCCCCGCCGCATTCCACGAATGCAGCAATTGCGGCGAACTCAAGCGCCCGCACAACCTGTGCGGCGCCTGCGGTCACTACAACGGGCGCGAAATCGTCGCCGTCGGGCTCTGAGCCCAACCCTAGCTAGGACGCAACGCGCATGAGCCTGCCCCGGATCGCGGTCGATGCGATGGGCGGGGACGAAGGCGTGCGCACGATGGTCGAAGGCGCGGCGCTGGCCCGCCGCCGCCACGACAAATTCAAGTTCCTGCTGGTCGGCGACGAGCCGCGGATCAAGGCCGCGCTCGAGAACCACCCGAACATGCGCGGTGCGTCGGAAATCATCCACGCCCCCGATGTCGTCGCGGGCGACGAGCAGCCGACCCGCGCGCTGCGCCGCGCCAAGACCACCTCGATGGGGATGGCGATCGACGCGGTGAAGCGCGGCGATGCCGGGGCGGCGGTTTCGGCGGGCAACACCGGCGCGTTGATGGCCATGGCCAAGATGGCGCTGCGTACCTTGCCGGGGATCGATCGCCCGGCGCTGGCGGGCCTGATGCCGACGCTGGGCGAGACCGACGTCGTGATGCTCGATTTGGGCGCCAACACCGATTGCGATACCCGCAACCTGGTCCAGTTCGCGATCATGGGCGCGGCCTATTCGCGGATCGTCACCGGGCTGGAAGCCCCGCGCGTACGCCTGCTCAACATCGGCAGCGAGGACATGAAGGGCACCGGCACGCTGCGCGACGCGGCGACCGAGCTCAAGGCCGCAGCGGGGGCGCTGGCGCTCAGCTTCGACGGATTCATCGAGGCGGACAAGATCAACCGCGGCGAGGTCGACGTGGTGGTGACCGACGGGTTTTCGGGCAATATCGCGCTGAAAGCGATCGAGGGCGCCGCGCGGTTCGTCACCGATCTGCTGCGCAACGCGTTTTCAAGCTCGATCCGCTCGAAGTTCGGCTTCCTCATTTCGCGCCCCGCCACCGAGCTGCTGCGCCACCACCTCGATCCCAACAACCACAACGGCGCGGTGTTCCTCGGGCTCAACGGCGTGGTGGTGAAGAGCCACGGCAGCGCCACCGCGGCAGGCGTCGCCAACGCGGTCGCGGTCGCCGCGCGGTTGCTCGAGGAGAACCTGACCGACCGGATCCACGCCGACTTGTCGCGGGTGGGCGCGGAGACGATCCGCAAATCGGGCCGCTCGCGACCCCGCGCCGCAGCGGACGAGGCCGCATGATGCTGCGCTCGGTCATCCGCGGCAGCGGCTCGGCGCTGCCCAAACGGGCAGTTTCCAACGCCGAGATGGCGGCAATGGTCGATACGACCGACGAATGGATCGTCGAGCGCACCGGCATCCGCAACCGCTATATCGCGGGCGAGGGCGAGACCACCGCGACGCTGGCGACCGAGGCGGCGCGCCAGGCGCTGGCCGCGGCGGGGATCGACGCGAGCGAAGTCGGCCTGATCGTGCTCGCCACCGCGACCCCCGACCAGACTTTCCCCGCGAGCGCCACGCAAGTCCAGCACGCGCTGGGCTGTAACGGCGGGATCGCGTTCGATGTTGCTGCGGTGTGCTCGGGATTTCTCTATGCACTCAGCGTGGCCGACTCCATGCTCAAGACCGGCATGGCCAAGACCGCGCTGGTGATCGGATCGGAAACGTTCAGCCGCATTCTCGACTGGGACGATCGGACAACGTGTGTGCTGTTCGGCGACGGCGCGGGAGCGATGGTGCTTCAGGCGCAGGAAGTCGATGAGAACGATCCCGCCGCCCCGGGGATCATCGCCACCAAGCTCCACGCCGACGGCAGGCACAACGAACTGCTCTATGTCGATGGCGGGCCCTCGACCACGGGGACCGTCGGCAAGCTGCGGATGCGCGGCAAGGAAGTGTTCCGCCACGCGGTGACCAATCTGGCGCAAGTGCTACAGGACGTCCTCGCGCATTCAGGCTACACCGCTACCGATCTCGATTGGGTGGTGCCGCACCAGGCCAACGCGCGCATCCTCGATGCCACCGCGCGCAAGCTGGGGCTGCCTGCGGAAAAGGTCATCGTCACGGTCGATCGCCACGCCAACACTTCGGCCGCGTCGGTCCCGCTGGCCTACGATACTGCGGTGCGCGACGGACGGATCAAGCCCGGCGATCTTGTTATGTTCGAGGCGATGGGCGGCGGATTCACCTGGGGCGCCAGCCTCGCGCGGGTGTAAATCCGCGCATCCCGTCCCGCCATGGGACTAACTTGTCGCTTTTCTTTGAATAACCCTGTTGCGCCAAGGCGTTGGATTGCCATCGGCACAAATTCGGTTATGCTCCGAATCGGACTAACTGGGGCGCTGGTTTTTAGGGGGAGGCGGCAGAGATGCGGTCCGTCGGAACACTGACTAGAGCCGATCTGGCAGAAGCGCTCAATCGCCGCGTGGGGCTCTCTCGCGCCGATGCGCTCGACATGGTCGAAGCGATCCTGCGTCACATGTGCGAGGCGCTGTCGCAGGGCGAGAACGTCAAGATTTCGGGATTCGGCACTTTCATCCTGCGCGACAAAGCCGAACGCGTCGGACGCAATCCCAAGACCGGGGTGGAAGTTCCGATCACCCCGCGCCGGGTGCTGACCTTCCGTGCCAGCCAGATGCTCAAGGATCGCATCTGCGCCCGGGGATGAGCGCGCAAGTTCCCTTCAGCTTTGCCGATGGCAAGGACCCCGAGGCCTTCCGCACGATCGGCGAGGTGGCGCAAGTGCTCGGCGTCAAACAGCACGTCCTGCGTTATTGGGAAGAACAGTTCCCGATGCTCAAGCCGCTAACCCGCGCGGGCGGGCGGCGCTATTATCGGCCGGCCGACGTTGCGCTGATCGCCGAGATCAATCGGCTGCTGTATCACGAAGGCTTTACCATTCGCGGGGCGCGCCAGGCGTTGAGCGGAAAAACCGCGCGAGTGGCGGTTTCTCCGCCGGCGACGGATCAGCGGCCGGGCGAGGAACTGGCGCATAGCGCGGTCGCGATGCCGGGGAACGCCGCCGCGCGTCTGCGCGAAGTGCGCGATGGGTTGGCCGCAGCCTTGCGCGAAGGCTAATCAGGCGATCGTCGGAGCGCGTGCTTCGACGAGCGCAGCAAGAGCGGGCTTCGACTGCGGCTCACAAGCGAGAATTACGACACTCTCTGCACCCGCGCTCGCCGTGGCCCCGTCGAGGGATGCCGCGCAACCGAGGTCGCTTACCCCGTAGCATCCTCCGCCAGCCAGTCCTCCAGCCACTTGATCGAATAGTCGCCGTTGAGGAAATCGGGCTCGCTCAGCAGGCGGCGGTGCAGGGGGATCGAGGTCTTGACGCCTTCGACCACCATTTCTTCGAGCGCGCGGCGCAGGCGCATGATGCAGCCTTCACGGGTGCGGCCGTAGACGATCAGCTTGGCGATCATCGAATCGTAGTAGGGCGGGATGCGGTAGCCCGCGTAAAGTCCGCTATCGACCCGCACGTGCATCCCGCCCGCGGCGTGATAGTTGGTGACGAGGCCCGGTGAGGGGGTGAAGGTGAACGGGTCCTCGGCGTTGATCCGGCACTCGATCGCGTGGCCCTTGAACTCGATGTCTTCCTGGCGGACCGACAGCGGCTTGCCCTCGGCGATGCGGATTTGTTCGCGCACCAGATCGACCCCGGTAATCGCCTCGGTCACCGGATGCTCGACCTGGAGCCGGGTGTTCATCTCGATGAAGTAGAACTCGCCGCCTTCCCACAGGAACTCGATCGTCCCCGCGCCGCGATAACCCATGTCGGCCATCGCCCGCGCCACGATCCCGCCCATCCGCGCGCGTTCGTCGGCCGAAATGACCGGCGAGGGCGCTTCTTCCAGTACCTTCTGGTGACGCCGCTGGAGCGAGCAGTCGCGCTCGCCCAGGTGGATGGCGTTGCCGTTGCCATCGCCGAACACCTGGAACTCGATGTGGCGCGGGTTGCCGAGATATTTCTCGATATAGACGGTGTCGTCGCCGAACGCGGCCTTGGCCTCGTTGCCGGCTTGCTTGATCAGCGTGTCGAGCTGGTCGGGGCTTTCACACACCTTCATGCCCCGCCCGCCGCCACCCGAAGCGGCCTTGATGATCACCGGATAGCCAATGGCCTCGGCGATCCGCGCGCCCTCGACGGGATCGGAAACCGCGCCGTCGGAGCCGGGAACCAGCGGCAGCCCCAGCTTGCCCGCGGTGCGCTTGGCTTCGACCTTGTCGCCCATCGTGCGGATGTGCTCGGGCTTGGGGCCGATCCAGGTGATGTTGTGCGCTTCGACGATTTCGGCGAACTGGGCGTTTTCGGAGAGGAAGCCGTAGCCGGGATGGATCGCATCGGCGTGGGTGATTTCCGCCGCGGAGATGATCGCGGCGACGTTGAGATAGCTGTCCCGCGCCGCGGGCGGCCCGATGCACACCGCGTGATCGGCAAGGCGCACGTGCATCGCTTCGGCATCGGCGGTCGAATGCACCGCGACCGTCTCGATCCCCATTTCGTGCGCGGCGCGGTGGATGCGCAGCGCGATTTCGCCGCGGTTGGCGATGAGCAGGCGCTTGATCGCCATGGAGCTAGGCGACCACCACCAGCGGCTGGTCGTATTCCACCGGCTGCGCGTTTTCGACCAGCACCGCCTTGACCGTGCCGGCCTTGTCGGCGGTGATCGGGTTCATCACCTTCATAGCCTCTACGATCACCAGCGTGTCGCCCGCGGCGACAGCTTGGCCGACGCTGACGAACGGCGCGCTGCCCGGCTCGGCCGAGAGATAAACCGTGCCGACCATCGGCGATTTGACCGCGTTGGCGTGCTCTGGGTCGGGGGCGGAGGCAGCCGCCGGTGCAGGGGGAGCGTGCGTAGCAGCGGGCGGGGCAAAGAACGCCGGTGAACTTGCCGCAGCAGGCGCCGCCGCGCGTGAGACGCGGATCTTGCGCTCGCCGTCCTCCACCTCGATCTCGGTCAGCCCGGTTTCGCCGAGCAATTCAGCCAGTTCGCGCACCAGCGCGGTATCGATCGCCATCGCCGTCTCGCGGCCGTTATTATCGTCGCCCATTGGTCCTCGTGGGGTCAGCTGAAGCCGCCGCTATGCGCGGGGTGGGGTGTGGTGGCAACCCCCGACGCGGCTACAAACCCGCCGCAGCCTCCAGCGCCAGCAGATAGCTCGCCGCGCCGAACCCGGCGATCGTACCCTTCGCAGCCATCCCGACATAGCTGACGTGGCGGAAGGCCTCGCGCGCGTGCGGGTTGGAGAGGTGGACCTCGATCACCGGGGTGCGGATGCTGCGGATGGCGTCGTAGAGCGCGACGCTGGTGTGGGTGAAGGCGCCGGCGTTGAGCAGAACCGCGCGGGCATCGCTCGCCTGCGCTTCGTGAAGCCAGTCGATCAGGTGCCCCTCGTGGTTCGACTGGCGCATGTCGATCGCGAGATTGAGCGCGCGGGCGCGGTCCTCGAGCTTGCCCGCGATGTCGTCGAGCGTGTCGCTGCCATAGATAGCCGGCTCGCGCGTGCCGAGCAGGTTGAGGTTCGGGCCATTGAGGACGAAAACGGTGGGTGCTTCGGGGGCGGGCATCGGGCGGCGGCCTTGCTGTTGGATCGGCGGACGTCGCGATAGCGGATCGCCGGGCGCTTGTCGAAACCGGCCCGACCTCAGCCGTCGAGCGGTACCGGGTCGGTCGCCTCGCCGTAGCTTTCTTCGCTTTCCGGGGCTTCCTCATAAACCGTTTCGGGCACCGTGCTGCCGCCGGTGGCGAGCCTGGCGGCGTCTTCGGCGCGGGCAGCGGCGGCCTCGGCCTTCGCGGCTGCTTCCTCGGCCTGCGCGACGCGGCGCATCAGTTCGGCCTCCTGGCGGCGGTCGGAGCCGCAGCCCGCCAGTGCAACGGCGAGCAGGGGAAGAAGAAGGACGGGGGCAAGACGCTTCATGATCGGGATCCTGGTTCGCGACTTTCGAACTGCGCTTGCCGTAGCACCCAAAAATTTACCGAATGCTAAGCACGCGCGCCGCCGCTCAACGATCGACGCCCTTCACCTTGCCCCACTGCCTGGCGACGGTGTAGCCGAGGTAGCCGGTGCCAAACAGCGCATAGAGCGGCTCTGGCAGACCCGTAAGATAAGCGGTGATGCCGCCGCCGATGTCGCGCGCGGCTTGCGGATCGATCCACGCCACCAGCCCCATCGGCAGCGAGAACAGGATCATCACGTACATCACATAGAGGAAGCTGGGCCGCGCGCGGCTGGTCCACGGGTCCGCCGATTGCGCCTCGGCGACGATTGCCGCCAGCCGCGCCTGAACGATCTCCAGCTCCTGCGTGCCTTCGAGCCGGAGCAGCTCGAGCTTGGCCTTGTCGCGCGCGGCCTTGTCGGGGATGACTTTGTCGATGATCGAGGAGAGCGGACCGATCAGGGCTTCGAGCAGAGACATGGGGAGCTTCCTTGGCGAATCGCGAAGGCTCATGTGAACCATATCGGTTCGATGTAGGAAAATGAAATCTCGTGTCCGCCGCTCCCGGGATTGACTTTGCGGGCAGCGTCGCGGAGCCTTGAGCGGGGCGGGCATCTGGTGGGACGGATCGCGCCCGGGGGGAGGCCGGCGATGCGCGAAGCCACCAGCGAGGTCGGCCGTTCGGCCATGAACAAGGCGCTTTGGCGGATCGTGCCGCTGATCGCGCTCGCTTACTTGTGCGCCTACACCGACCGGGTCAATGTTGGCTTCGCCGCGGCGCGGATGAATGCCGACCTGGGTTTTAGCGCGACCGTCTATGGCCTGGGTGGCGGCCTGTTCTTCCTCGGTTATGCGCTGTTCGAGGTGCCTTCGAACCTGATGGCGGTGCGCTATGGCTCGCGCGCCTGGCTGACCCGGATCATGATCACCTGGGGGCTCCTGTCGGCGGGGATGATGTTCGTCACCACGCCGTGGCAGTTCTACACCGTGCGCTTCCTGCTGGGCGTGGCCGAGGCGGGGTTCTATCCGGGGGTCATATACTATTTCTCGCACTGGTTTCCGCCATGCCACCGCGGCCGCGCGGTCAGCCGGTTTTATATCGCGAGTCCGCTGTCGTCGGTGTTGCTCGGTGCGGTCTCGGGCTGGTTGCTGGCGCTCGACGGGACCGGGGGACTGCGCGGCTGGCAGTGGCTGTTCCTGGTCCAGGGTCTGCCGACCGTGCTGGTCGGGCTGGCGGTCTGGCGCTGGTTGCCCGATCGGCCGGCCGATGTCGTGTGGCTGAACGACGCCGAGAAAGCCTGGATTACCGGCGAACTGGCCCGCGAGCAGACGCGGATCGGACCCCCGCGGCACGACGGCGTCCTGGCCGCGATGCGCAATCCGCGCGTTCTGCAACTGGGCGCCTTCGGAATGCTCTTTATCGGTGCGATTACCACGCTGATCCTCAATGCGCCGCTGGTGCTGACCGCGGCGACCGGTTGGACCACCGGCGAAGTCGGTTGGGTCGTCAGCCTGGGCGGACTGATCGGCGCCGTCGTGATCATCTGGGCGGGCAACTTCGCCGACCGCCGCGATTCGCGCTTTCCCGACGCCTTCGTCCATTGCGTGCTGCTGACGCTGGCCTTTCTTGTGCTGGCGCTCTCGTCTTCGGCCGCAGTGACGATCGCGGCCTACCTGGTGTTCGCGACGGTGTGCTTCTCGATCCCGATGCTGACCTCGTCGGGCTGGACCGAAGTGCTTTCGGTGCGCGAACTGGCGGTTGGCGCGGCGGCGATCAACACGCTGTCGCAGATCGGTGCCTTCGTCACGCCTTTTGCATGGGGTGGGCTGAAGGACGCGACCGGCGATTACCGCGCCGGACTGGTCCTGCTGTTGACGCTGTCGGTGGCCTTGACCGCGCTGCTCGGCTGGCTGTGCCGCGATTTGCGAAGACATTCCGCGGTAGTGGCGACCGCTTGATCGCTCGAATGGAAAAATTTGGTCGGGACGAGAGGATGACGATGTCGCCGGGCTTCAGGTCCGGGACCAGCACCTGCCGGACATGGGCCGCGAACCAGTCGCCGTTGATCGGGCCATCGAGCACCATCGGCGCAACCATGCCGGTCATGCGCAGGCCCGCGACCAGCGCGGTCGTCTTGCGGTGGCCGTGGGGGAAGCCCATGCGCAGGCGCTCGCCTTTGGCGCAGCGACCATGGCTGCGGGCCATGTTGGTGGCCGTCCAGGCCTCGTCGATGAACACGAGTGGCTCGGGATCAAGGTCGAGCTGGCCATCGAACCAGGCCCGCCTCTGGCTCAGGACGTCGGGGCGGTCCTGCTCGATCGCGTGGCCCGTCTTCTTTTTGCGCGTGATCCCGTGGCGCACGACACTCTACAGACAGCGCCACCGGATCGAAAAAGTGCCGCCCTGGAACCTCTGAGTCACAGGTTCATTTAGTGCCTCATGCGGGCCATCGCGCGCTTCTGAGCTTGGCCCGCTGGGTCGCGAGGCGTGACGATGTCGTACCGCAAACATGTCCGGTGGACGGATCT
>JAUYQH010000032.1 GCA_030697365.1 Novosphingobium sp.
TTCGCTCGACACGAACGGATGAGGTGGATTGATACTATGCAGCCATCACGAAGGGCTCCAATCCCGCCAGCCGGGTCAGCGGGGCGAGTTCGGGCAGTTCACGCGGGGGCAGCGCCGCAGCCGCAGCCGCAATCGCCGCGATATGCTCAGGCCCCGAGCCACAGCAGCCGCCGAGCACGTTGACCTGGCCCGCGTCGGCCCATTCGCGGACCAGCGCGGCGGTGGTTTCGGGCAGTTCGTCGTATTCGCCCAGCTCGTTGGGCAGCCCGGCGTTGGGATAGACCATGATCGCTGCGTCGGCGATCGCGCTCAGCGCGCGGACGTGGGGGCGCAGCTGGGTGGCGCCGAACGAGCAGTTGAGCCCGATCGTCAGCGGGCGCGCGTGGCGCACCGCGTACCAGAACGCCTCGACCGTGTGGCCCGAGAGGTTGCGCCCCGACAGGTCGGTCAGCGTCATCGACAGCATCAGCGGCACTTCGCGGTCCAGCTCGGCCTCAAGCTGCTTGATCGCCATGATCCCGGCCTTGCAGTTGAGCGTGTCGAACACCGTCTCGATCAGGATGAAATCCACCCCGCCCTCGACCAGCGCCGCGGCCTGCTCCTTGTAGACGTCGACGAGGAAGTCCCAGTCGATCTCGCGATAGCCGGGATCGTTGACGTCGGGCGACAGCGACAATGTCTTGTTGGTCGGCCCGATAGCCCCGGCAACGAAGCGCGGGCGGCCGTCATCTGCCTCAAACTCGTCCGCCACCCGGCGCGCCATCCTGGCCGATTCGAGATTGATCTCGCGCACCAGATGCTCGGCGGCGTAGTCGGCTTGGCTGATCCGGTTGGCGGAAAAGGTGTTGGTTTCGGCGATGTCGGCCCCGGCGGCGAAATAGGCGCGGTGGATCGATTCGGGCACTTCGGGCTTGGTCAGCGCTAGGATGTCGTTGTTGCCCTTCTGGTCTTTGGCCAGTCCGAGCGATCCGGCATAGTCGGCCTCGGACAGCTTCCAGTTCTGGATTTCGGTGCCGAACGCCCCGTCTGTGATCAGGATGCGCTTGGCCGCTTCGGCGAGGAATTGTTCGCGGCGAGTCATGCTGCGGCCTCCAATACCGGCGCGGGACGCTTCGGGCGCATCCCCAGCATATGGCAGATGGCGTAAGCCAGCTCGGCGCGGTTGAGCGTGTAGAAATGGATGTCGCGCACCCCGCCCGCGTAAAGGCGACGGCACAGCTCGGCGGCGATCGTCGCGGCGACCAGCTGGCGGGTCTGGGGGTGGTCGTCGAGCCCTTCGAACAGCGCCTCCATCCACGCGGGGATTTCGGTATTGGCGCTCATCCGGCGGATCGCTGCGAAGTTCGTCACTGGCATGATCCCGGGCACTAGCGGCGCATCGATTCCCGCGGCAGCAAGCCGGTCGCGAAACCGGAAAAACACCTCGGGCGAGAAGAAGAACTGGGTGATCGCGCGCGTCGCCCCGGCGTCGAGCTTGCGCTTGAGGTTGTCGATGTCGCTTTTCGCGCTCGCCGCCTCGGGATGGACCTCGGGATAAGCGGCGACCGAGATCTCGAACGGGGCGATATCGCGCAGCCCCGCGACCAGGTCGGCGGCGCCATTGTAGCCATCGGGATGCGCTGCAAAGCCGCGCGCCGGATCGGCAGGATCGCCGCGCAGCGCGACGATGTGGCGCACCCCCGCGTCCCAGTATCCGCGTGCGACTTCGCCGATCTCGTCGCGGCTGGCATCGACGCAAGTCAGGTGCGCGGCGGCGGGCAAGCCGGCTTCGCTGACGATCCGGGCGACGGTGGCGTGGGTTCGCTCGCGGGTCGATCCGCCCGCGCCATAAGTGACTGAGACGAACGCCGGCGCCAGCGGGGCCAACGTGGTCACCGCATCCCACAGCTGGGCGTTCATCTTCTCGGTCTTGGGCGGGAAGAACTCGAACGACACCGCGATGTCGCCGGGCAGCCCTGCGAACAGCGGCTCGGCCAGCGCGGTCTGCAACTCGCGCAGCTGGCTGGGGGCGTCGCGCGTCATGCGCATTCCTTTCGTGGCGGGAGGTGGTGAACCGCATCGGCGATGCGCTGTGCGGTCCAGATCATGACGGTGAGTTCCTCGCCGGGGAGCGCTTCGCTCGCGCCGGGAGCGAACCCGACGGTCGTCAGCAACGCGCGAATCTGGGCGCTGGAAAAGCCCAGGCGAACGTGTGCGTGGGCGCTGCGCAGCTCCTCGCGGCCGTGCGGGGCGAAATCGACGATGGCCACACGCCCGCCGGGACGGGTTACGCGTGCGGCCTCGGCAAGCACCGCTTCGGGCGACTGCGCATAGTGGAGAACCTGGTGGAACAGGACGGTGTCGAATGCCGCGTCAGCGAACGGCAGCGCCGCAAAATCGCCTTGGACCAGTTCGACCCGCCCGGGGGCAAGGTGTTGAAGCCGGGCGCGGGCGAGGCGCAGCATTTCGGGACTGTTGTCGAGCGCGTCCACAGCATCGGCGGCGGGCTCGAACAGCTCGGCCATCCGCCCGGTGCCGGTGCCGACGTCGAGCAGGCGCCCCAGCGGTGAGCCTGCGAGCAAGCGGGCAAGCGCATCCTCGACCGTCGAATCGGCGCTGTGGAGGGAGCGCAGGACGTCCCACTGTGCGGCGTGGCGGGCAAAATAGTCGGCGGCGCGGGCCTCGCGCGCGCTGCGGATCTGGCCGAGCCGCAGGCGGTCCGCCTCGGCCTGTGCGGCGAACGCGGGATCGTTGGCTTCGCCCCGGTCGATCAGACCGGCCACCTCCCTTGCCAGCGGGGTTCCGCCGATACCCGGCGCGCCGCGCACGAAAACCCAGCTCCCCTCGCGGCGGCGCTCTGCCATCCCGGCTTCGGCCAGGATGCGGATATGGCGGGAAACGCGGGGTTGCGACTGGTCGAGCACTTGCGCCAGCTCGCCCACCGCCAGCTCCATCCGGGTCAGCAGGCGCATGATCCGCAGGCGCGTGGGGTCCGCCAGCGCGCGCAGGATATCGATCAGGGTGGCGGTTCCGGTCATCGAGAAGTACATATAAAGAATTCTTTATATGATGCAACCAAAGTCCACTCAACGCGATGGAGCGAGGGCATCCCGCAGGTGAACGGTGGATGAATTTTGCCGTTTGCCATGCCCGTCGCAAATCGGTAAACAACCCGACGCCGCCGCGTGCGCGCATCCCCCATGGATGCGGTTCGCGGCGGTCGTTTTATTGAAGAGGGCCACTCATGAAGAAGATCATTGCTGCCGCTTTCGCGACGACCGCCGCTCTGGCTCTCGCCGCCTGCGGCTCGAGCGACACTGCCACTGAAGAAGCCGCCGCCGACACCGTCGAAATGCCGGCTGAAGAAGCCATGCCCGCCGACGGCGCGACCGCTGCCGCCGACGCGATGGCCCCGGCCGCCGATGCTGCGGCTGCTGCCGATACTGCCGTCGATGCGAAGATGGATGCCGAAGCTGCTGCCGGCGCCGCCGAAAAGGCCGCCGACGAAGCCAAGGCTGCTGCCGGCGACAAGATGTAATCCGCTCCGGTCGCGGCAACGCGGCCGGAACTGCATCGAAATCGAAGCAAACAGGGGCGGGAACCGGCAAGCCGGTTTCCGCCCTTTGTCGTGGCGAACCGTCGGCGTTTCGCCCACCCGTGCGCCGAGCCATGGATTGTCCGATGAAGCATTACCCTCAGATCTTCGCCGCCTTGATGCTCGCAAGCTGCGGTCCGGGCGAGAACGAGCCAGGACCGGGCGGGGTGACCGTTGGCGAAGCCAAAGCGCTCGACGATGCCGCCGCCATGCTCGATGCCCGTCGTTCGCCTGCGGAGACCGCGACGAAAGTTCGCGCGCCGCTTCCTCCCGCGCTCCCTTCGAGCCGTGCCGAACGGTGAGCGAATGGGCTGCCTGGATCGGACGCGAGGAACTTCGTAGCGACCGCATCGATTCCGGGGCGTACCGCCGCTGGCTGGCCACGCTCGATCGCGAGGCCCCATCGAGCGATGTGCTCCCGCAGGGCTACCATTGGTGCCTTGCGTTGCCCGACGCCCCGACCGCGCATCTCGGCGAGGATGGCCATCCGCTGCGCGACTCGTCGCCCACGAGCTTTCTCCCGCCCATTCCGCAGCCGCGCCGGATGTGGGCCTCGAGCAAGATCGAGTTTGTCGCGCCGCTGACCGCGGGCGCCACGATCGAGCGTCTCTCTACGGTTGCTTCGGTCGCCGCCAAGACGGGCAGCAGCGGGCCGCTGGTGTTCGTCGACATCGCGCACGAGACGCGCGCCGATGGCATACCGGCGGTGCGCGAGGTGCAGAGCCTGGTCTATCGCGATCCCGCGCCGGCGGGATCGTCTCCCGTGCCGCCCGCGCCGGGACCGGCAACGTTCGACCCGAGCGGTTGGGACGCTCACCGCGCGCTTGTTCCGTCAGAGGCTTTGCTGTTCCGCTTCTCCGCACTGACCTTCAACAGCCACCGCATTCACTACGACGCGCCTTATGCTGCGGGGGTCGAAGGCTATCGCGGGCTGGTCGTCCACGGCCCCTTGACCGCGACGCTTCTGCTCGATCTGGCGCGGCGCACGCTGGGCGACAATGTGTTGAAGACGTTCGTCTTTCGCGGTGTAACTCCGGCGATTGCGGGTGAAATGCTGCACCTCGTGTTCCGCAGCAAAGATGCAGCATTCGAGCTCGGCGCCTATGCTTGCGACGGACGCGAAGTGATGCGCGCCAGCGCGACGTAAGGTCAGTCGAACGAGACCTTGCCGCGCCCGGCCTTGACGGCGCCGCGGAGCTTCTTGCCAGCCAGCCGTTCGGCCTTGTTGACCCTGTTCACCCGGCTTTTCGCGCGCTTTTCGGGTATGCGAAAGGCATCGGCGATCAGCTTGGCCAGCCGCTCGCGCGCGTCGGCGCGGTTGGCTTCCTGGGTGCGGAAGCGCCGCGCGGTGAGGACGATCTCGCCTGCGGCCGTCATCCGGCTCCCCGCCAGCACCTTGAGCCTTGCGAACACGGGTTCTTCCAGGCGGAGTGCGTATACGTCCAATCGCATCTGCACCGCTGTCGCGACCTTGTTGACATTCTGGCCCCCCGGCCCGGCGGCAGCGATGAAGCGCTCCTCGATCAGCCCCAGCGCGCGGGCGATCGTTTCCTGCTCGTCGCTCACACCGCAAACCCCAGCGCCGCGAAGTCGGCGGGCAGCGGGGCGGTTGCCGCGACCGGCGGCTTGCCGTCGCGCGCGATGGATAGCGAGCGGGCATGGAGCATCGTGCGCATCCCGCCGCGCGCGGTGCCGTATACCGGATCGCCGAGCAGTGCAGCGCCCAGTCCCGAGGCCGCGTGAACCCGGATCTGGTGGGTGCGTCCGGTCTCGGGACGGAACTCGACCAGCGTTAGCCCGTGGCGCTCGTCGAGCTTCCGCCAATGCGTCAGCGAGGGCTTGCCCTTGCGCGCCGGGATCATCCGCCAGCCGTCCTCGGCCGAGCTTATCTTGCTCAGCGCCAGCTCGATCGTGCCCGCATCCGTGGCCAGCACGCCGGCTATAATGCCGAGATAGACCTTTTCGACCGCGCGCGCCTCGAACGCCGCCGAAAACCGCTTGAGCGCCTTGGGGTTGCGCGCCAGCAACAGGCAGCCCGAGGTATCGGTATCGAGCCGGTGGACCGGCACCGGCGCACGCTGGAAGCCAAGCCTGAATTCGTGCGCCCGATCTTCCAGGCAGGCCCCACCCGCGCGGGGCCGCTCGATCGGCAGGCCCGCGGGCTTGTCGATGATCAGCGCTTCGCCGTCTTCGAACAGGATGGGTATCTCGTTCATGCCACTGCCGCTGCAATCCGCCGCAGCGCTTCATCGAGCACCGCCTCGTCCGCGGCGAAGCTGATCCGGAACCCGTTCGCACCGCCAAATGCGCTCGCCGCGACCACTGCAACGCCATGGTCGAGCAGATGGAGGCAAAGCGCCTCGTCATCGCCGAAGCGTGGCATCAGCGGAGCGGCATCGACCAGGCAATAGAAGGCGCCGTCGGGGGTCGGGGTCGATAATCCGGGGATAGCTTCGATCGCCGCCACCACCCGGTCACGCCGTGCGCGAAACCGCTCGCGCCAGCTCAGCAGAAAATCCTGCGGACCCTCGAAAGCGGCCACCGCGGCGGCTTGGCTGATCGAACACGCGTTGCCCGAACTGTGCGACTGGAGCCGCTCCATCGCTGCGATCAGCCAGCGTGGGCCGGTGGCGACCCCGATCCGGAAGCCGGTCATCGCGTGGCTCTTGGAGACGCCCGATACGGTCAGGATGCGATGGGCAAGGTCAGGGCATTCGACCGCCAAAGTGGCGTGCGCCCCGGGGGTGTAGCGCAGCGGGGCGTAGATATCGTCGGACAGCACCAGCACGCGCGGATGCGCGCGCAGCACCTCGCCGAGTGCGCGCAGGTCTTCCGCCGGATAGACCGCGCCGGTGGGGTTGCCCGGACTGTTCAGCAGCAGCCAGCGGGTGCGTGGCGTGATCGCCGCGGCGAGCTGGTCGGGAGTGATGCGAAAACCGCCGCCGGCCTGCGTTGGCAGCGCCACCACCTCGGCCCCGGCGAAGCGCACCACTTCGGGGTAGCTGACCCACCATGGCGCGGGGATCAGCACTTCGGCGCCCGGATCGAGCGTGGCGAGCAGCGCGTGGAAGATCGCCTGCTTGCCCCCTGCGCTGACGGTCACGCAATCGGGTGCGGTCGCGATGCCCAGGTCGCGTTCGAAGTGGAGCGCCGCGGCGGCCTTGAGCCGGGCAGTGCCGCCCACCGGGGTGTACCTGGTATCGCCACGATCGAGCGCGGCCTTGGTGGCAGCGACGACATGCGCGGGCGTCGCGAAATCCGGCTCACCGACCGACAGCGAGATCACGTCGCGTCCCTCGCCGCGCAGTTGCGTCGCGCGATCGGTCATCGCGGAGGTCCGCGATGGCGCGATCCGGCGCAGCGCAGCGGAAAGGTTCTCGCTCACATCCCCAGCAATCGCGCCGGCATCAGGCCGCGCAGCGCGTTGCCGATCCAGAATCCGCGCTCGAGATCGCCGATCCGCAATTCGGCCTCCGCCGCGCGCCCTTGCGCGAACAGCGAGGCGCGCAGCACGCCGGGCAGCAGGCCGAGCGCGGCAGGCGGGGTCAGCAGGCTCCCGTCCTGTTCGATGAACACGCTGGTAAAGCTGCCCTCGGTCACCAGCCCGGCGTCGTCGAGGAACACCGCCTCGTCCGCCCCCGCGGTGCGGGCGACGGCCAGCGCTTCCTCGTAGAAGCCGCGGTCCGAAGTCTTGTGGCGAAGCCTCCAGTCGTTGGAGGCGACCGGCAGTGCGAGAAGCGCGACGCGCGCGGGCACCGGCAGCGGCGCCGGCAAATGCGCCACCTCGATCGCATGCGCTCCGCTGCGCGCCGCGAGCACCCGCAGCCGCGCCGGCGCGTCCAGATCGAAGCACAGCGCCTGGATCGCGTTGCGCAAACCGTGACGGTCGAAGGCGAAGCCGAGTTCGGCGGCGCTTGCCTTCATCCGTTCGAGATGGAACTCGATCAGCGGAACGCCGTCCGCCGGATCGAACCGCATGGTTTCGATCAGGTCGCACTGTGCCGCCATCGATCGCCCCACGAACCCTCCCTTGACCACGCACTCGCGCCATTCATCCATCGGTTGGGAGTCGGCGACGATCGCCGATCCCACCCCCATCGTTGCGCGGCCCGAAGCCGGATCGAGCCGTACGGTGCGGATTGCCACATTGAACGCCGCGTCACCAGAGGGGTCGATCCGCCCGATTGCCCCGCAGTACGGTCCACGCGCATCGCGCTCGACCGTATCGATCAGCTCCATCGCGCGGATCTTGGGCGCGCCGGTAATCGAGCCGCAGGGAAAGATCGCGCGGACCAGGTCGAGCGATCCCAGCCCGGGTTGCAGGAGGGCGCGCACCGTGGTGGTCATCTGGTGGACCGTGGGATAGCTCTCGACCGCGAACGCCCGCTCGACCCGCACGCTGCCGGGTTCGGCGACGCGGCTCAGATCGTTGCGCATCAGATCGACGATCATCAGGTTCTCAGCGCGATCCTTGATGCTTTGCGCCAGTTCCTCCGCGACGGCGGCGTCGCGTCCCGGGTCGGCCTCGCGCGGCCGGGTGCCCTTCATCGGCTTGGCGGTCACCGCACCGCCTTGAAGCGCGACGAACAGCTCGGGCGAGAGGCTGAGCAGCCAGTGCGACCCGTCGAACACGACGCCGCCGTACCCTGCCGCCGCCTGCGGGCGAAGCGCGGCATAAAGCGCCAGCGGATCGCCGCGCCAGCTTCCGGCGAGGGGGAAGGTGAGGTTGGCCTGATAGATATCCCCGGCGTGGATCGCGTCGCGCAAAGTCGCAAAATTGGCGAGGTAGCCGCCGGTGGACAGCTGCGGTTCGAGCGGGCCGATCGAGGCGGATTGCCCCGGTTCTGCTTGGCTGGCGAGCCAGCCGGGGATCGCATCGGCGGCGATCTCCTCCCACCCGGCGAAAGCCCCGAACCACACCAGCGGCCCGCCCGCGCCGCTGCGCCGCGCGGTAAGCGGCGCCAGCCGCGGCTCGAGCGCCAGCCCGGCCTCGTAGGCTATCGTCCCGGCGAGCGCGTGGCCCTCGCGCGCCAGCGCCTCGATCCGCGCAAGCGCAGGGGCGACGTCCTCGGGCCGCCGGGCCACGACGATCTCACGCGGGTCCCGATAGAGCCGCGCCGGGCTCGCGTCATCGCTGCGCGCGTCGTCGAGGAGGATGAAGGGGGCGACCATCGTGAAGTGCGCGCGCATTAGCCGCAGTGGGTCGCCGTTGCAAAATCCCTCGCACAGGGTCGCGTCCCACACTATCCAGCGCGCGACAAAGGGCGAGGAGCACACGAATGGCCGAAATTTTCCTGGGAGCGACGGACACGGGCGAACGCCAGACGCTGCTGCTCGGCCGGGCCAACCGCCACGGGCTGATCGCGGGGGCCACGGGCACCGGCAAGACGGTCACGCTCCAGACGATGGCCGAGCAGTTTTCCGCCGCCGGGGTCCCGGTGTTCCTGGCCGACGTGAAGGGCGATCTTTCGGGAATCTGCATGGCGGGCAGCCATGAATTCAAGCATGCCGCCAGCCTCGAGGCGCGCGCCGCGCAGCTCGGCATCGCGCCTTACGAGTATCGCGACAATCCCGCGGTGTTCTGGGATCTTTACGGCAAGAAGGGCCATCCGATCCGCACCACGATTTCGGAGATGGGCCCGCTGCTGCTGTCGCGGCTGCTGGGCCTCAACGACACGCAGGAAGGCGTGCTCTCGATCGCATTCAAGTGGGCCGATGACAACGGCTTGCTGCTGCTCGATTTCGACGACTTGCAACAGACGCTGATCGCCTGCGCCGAGCGGGCAAGCGAGCTGGCGACGAAATACGGCAACATCTCCAGGGCCAGCGTCGGCACGATCCAGCGCCAGCTGCTCGCCTTCCAGACGCAGGGGGCGGACGCGTTCTTCGGCGAGCCGGCGTTCGAGATCAACGACTTCATCCGCTGCGACGAGAATGGCAAGGGCATCGTCAACATCCTCGCCGCCGACCAGCTGATGCAAAGCCCCAAGCTTTACGCGACGTTTCTGCTGTGGCTGCTGTCCGAGCTGTTCGAGGCGCTGCCCGAGGTCGGCGACCCGGAAAAGCCCAATCTGGTGTTCTTTTTCGACGAGGCCCACCTGCTGTTCGACGATGCCCCGCAGGCGCTGTTCGACAAAGTCGAGCAGGTCGTCCGGCTGATCCGTTCGAAGGGCGTGGGTGTGTACTTCGTCACCCAGAACCCGATCGACATTCCCGAGAAGATCGCCGGGCAGCTCGGCAACCGCGTTCAGCACGCGTTGCGCGCGTTCACCCCGCGCGACCAGCGCGCGATCCGTGCGGCGGCGGAAACCTTCCGGATCAACAAGGAGCTCGACGTCGAGACCGTTATCACCGAGCTCAAAGTCGGCGAGGCACTGGTCTCGACGCTCGACGAGGACGGCGCTCCGACGGTGGTCCAGCGCACCCTGATCGCGCCGCCGCATTCGCGGCTGGGCCCGGTCAGCGACAAGGAGCGCGCGATCATCCGCTCGATCAGCCCGTTCGACGGCAAGTACGACAGCGCGGTCGATCGCGATTCGGCCGCCGAAGTGCTGGCGAAGAAAGCGGAAGACGCCGCCGCGGCGGCACAAGTGGTCGAGACCCAGGGCGTCGAGGCGCAGCGTGCCCAGCCGCGGCAGACCCCCAGTCTATGGGAAAAGGCGGGCAAGGCCGCATTCGGCGCCGCCGCAGCCTCGGCGGGAACGATGGTCGCGCGCTCGATGACCGGGCGCACCTCGCGCAGTTCGCCGATGGCCAGCGCCGCCAGCGCCGCCGCCGGATCGATCGGCACCGCGCTGGGCGGGGCGATGCTCGGCCGGTTTGCGCGCGGTCTGCTGGGCGGGTTGCTGCGCTAGGGTTTCAGCCTATTTGACTGCCAGTCACGCCTTCCGATGGACGTGCGATGGCTGGCGTCAAACCAACGGTAAGGAAACGCTGGCGACCAGGCCTCCCCCTGTACGGTTGGCGAGGCGCAGCGCGCCGCCGTGCTGTTCGGCCACCGCGCGCGCCAGGGTCAGGCCCAGCCCCGCGCCGCCGGTTGCCGAGTTGCGGCTCGCCTCGAGCCGGGTGAAGGGCTCGAGCATGCGCGCAATTTCGGTCTCGGGGATTCCCGGGCCTTCGTCCTCGATCCGCAGCACCGCAAAACCGCCTTCGCGCACCAGCGAAACCCGCGCCTGGCCGCCATAGCGCAGCGCGTTGTCGATCAGGTTGCGCAGCAGCCGTCGCAACCAGGTGGCGCGCGCGGGCAGCACGATCCGTGGGCCGTCGGCGATCGTCACCGGCTTGCCCTGATCCTCGTATTCCTCGACCACCGCCGCGGCGAGCGCGCCGAGTTCGGTCGGCTCCAAGGGATCCGAGGGGCGTCCGACGCGGGCGAGACTGAGGATGTCGTCGAGGCTGCGGTTGATGTCCTCGATCGTGGCGGCCATCTTGCCGCGCTCGGTATCGTCCTCGACGCTTTCGATTCGCACCCGCAGCGCGGCCAGCGGGGTCTTGAGGTCGTGTCCGATCGCCCCGAGCATGACGTCCTTCTCGTCGAGCAGCGCGGCGACCCGCGCCTCCAGCGAGTTGTGCGCGACGATCAGGTCGCGGATGTCGTCGGGGCCTTCGGGTTGGAGCGGCGGGCCATTGTTGCGCGTGCCGGCGAAGTTCTCCATCCGCGCGATCACCGCGGCGAGCGGCCGGGTGATGCGCCGCAGCACGAGGGCCACCGCGCCGACCAGCACCGCGTAGATCAGCAGCGTCTGGAGCAACATCGAGATGGGCAGGCCGCGCGTGCCCGGCGGGATCGGTATCCGGGCATGGAGCCAGGAACCGTCAGGGCGGCGGACGGCGGCGATCACGACCTCGTGCGGTCGCATCCCCATGCCCTTGAACCGCTGCTCGCCGCGCGCGCGGATCCACTGCTGCGTCACCGGGTCGTTGCGGATGGCGCGCTCGACCACCACGGTTTCGGCCACATCGACGCCCTCGCGCGTGAGAACCAGCGCCAGCGCACGCTCGGCGGTTTGGTGGCGCGGCTCGGTGCCAAGCTGAGGCGATCTGTCGGCGACGCGGACGCGAAAGCGCATGTGGTGCTCGCGGCCGCCATCGTGAATCCAGCGGTTGCGTAGCGGATCGGGCGATCCGTCCATGCGCTCGACGGCACTGGCCAGACGGAACGCCGCAGAGTTGACGAGCAGTTCCTCGCGCCGCTCGGCCTGGGCGCGATAGAGCAGCAGGGCGCCGAGCCCTTGCGCGACGAACAGCGCCACCGCGATCGCGGACAGCAGCTGCCCTTGCAGACTGCGTGGCCAAAGGGTCATGTCACGCGGCCACCCGGCGGACATCGGCGGCGAACAGATAGCCACCACCCCACACGGTCTGGATCAGCTGTGGGTTCTTGCTGTCGGCTTCGATCTTGCGGCGCAGGCGGCTGACCTGGTTGTCGACCGCACGGTCGAACAGGTGCGCCTCGCGGCCCTGGACCATGTCGAGCAGGCGATCGCGGTCGAGCACCTGGCGGGGATGTTCGAGGAAAGTGAGCAGCAGGCGGAATTCGACCGAGGAGATCGCCACCACCGCGCCTTCGGGATCGGTCAGGCGGCGCTTGAGCGGGTCGAGCCGCCAGCCTTCGAATTCGTAATCGAGATCGTCGTTTGCCGGAGCCGGGCCGCGGCCTGCGCGGCGCAACACGCTGCGGATTCGCGCGACCAGCTCACGCGGATCGAAGGGTTTGACCACATAGTCATCGGCGCCGATCTCGAGCCCGACGATCCGGTCGGTCGCTTCACCGCGGGCGGTGATGAAGATCACCGGCAAGTGGCGCGATTCGACGAGGTGGCGGCACAATGAGAGCCCGTCCTCGCCGGGCATCATGATGTCGAGCAGGACGAGGTCGGGGACCTCTGCCGCGATCCGGCTTCGCGCCTCCGCAGCGGTGCCTGCCTGCGAAACGGCGAACCCCTGGCGGACGAGATAGTCCGCCAGGGGTTCGCGCAAGCCGGCTTCGTCGTCGACGAGGAGCAGCCTGGTGGGCGCAGCTTCGATCGGTGCCGCCATTCCGCGCCCGGTTCCGCCTATTGATCGTCGTCGGTTGGAGGCGGCGGCGCCGTTCCGCTGTTGCCGCGCATCCGCGCGCCCATCGCCTGCATCGCGGCCTGGCGCTCGGCGCGGGTAACCTGGCCGTTCTTGTTGGCGTCCATCCGGTCGAAGTGGGACAGCGCGGCTGCGGTCGCCTCGTCGCGGGTGACGGCACCGTCCTTATTGGCGTCGGCCATCTTGAGCATCATCCCGGCACCGCCGCCGCCCATCCGATGGCCACCCATACCCCGGCCGGCCATCTTGCCGTGGTCCATGCCTTCATGCCCGCCACCCTTGGCGCTGTGCGCAGCGGTGAACTCGGCCCGACTGATCGAGCCGTTCTTGTCGGCGTCCATCCTGTCGAACATCTGACCCATGCGGGCGGCTTTATCGGCCTCATTGAGCACGCCGTCGCCGTTGGTGTCGGCCTTGGCGAACCTTGCGACCACCGCGGCCTGCGTTTCGGTGCGGGTGATCGTGCCGTTGCCATCGGCATCCATTCCACCAGGAACGTCTCCAGGGGCGGCGAACAGCGCGGTCGCGGTCATCGCCAGAGCGGCCGTGGCGGCGGCAAGAGTAAACTTCTTCATCGCGAGCATCCTTCTGTTTCGCAGAACGCGTGAAACCGCGCCCGGGGTCAAAGGCGAAGGGGGAGGGAAGTCCTTGACCCGAGCGCGGCTTCTTTCGGTTGGTCTAGTCGGCGGGTGTCGCGCGATTATGCCGGAGGCGGCCCGCTTTGTCGCAATTTGTCGCAGATGGGCGGAGACGTTCACCCGCAGGAAAGCGGCAACCAGGGATCGCCCTGTCGCGCTCAGCCCATCACGAAAGCGTTGAGCTTATTGCCGTCGGGATCGCGGAAATAGCCAGCGTAGAAGCCCTCGCCGCGCGGTCCCGGGGGGCCCTCGTCACTGCCGCCGTTCGCGAGGGCGATGTCGTAGATCCGCTGGACCTGCTCGCTGTCCTTGGCTTCGAGCGCGACCATGACCCCGTTGCCGACGCTCGCCGCGTTGCCGTCGTGCGGCTTGGTCGCGGCGATCCCGGCACCGCCATCGGGCTTTCCCCAGGCGATGAAATTGTCGAACTCCATCATCCGCGGCGTGCCCATCTCGGCGGCTATCGCATCGTAAAATTTCGCCGCGCGCGCGATGTCGTTGGTCCCGACGGTTACGTATCCGATCATTGCAAGTCTCCCATGCCACGAGTTCTTTGGAACATTACTAGAACGAATCCGTGTCTACAAGGGTGCGCAGGCGGCTTCCAGCCACGCCCGGTCGCCATCGCCAAGCTGCGGTCCCAACTTCGCCAGTACCTCGGCATGATAGCCGTCCCACCATGCGGTTTCCTCCGCCGTCAGCAGTTCGGCGGCGACCAGCGCCCGGTCGATCGGCGCGAAAGTCAGCGTCTCGAAGCCTAGAAACGGCCCCTCGGCGCCCGCGATCTGGCGCGGTTCGACCAGCACCAGGTTCTCGATCCGGATACCGTAGTCGCCCGACTTGTAATAGCCCGGCTCGTTGGAGAGGATCATCCCGGCGAGCAGTTCCTGCTCGGCCCCGGCCTGACCGCCCGCGGACTTGGCGATCCGCTGCGGGCCTTCGTGGACACTGAGAAAGCTGCCGACCCCGTGCCCGGTGCCGTGGGCATAATCGAGCCCCGCCGCCCACAGGAACTGTCGCGCGAAGCCATCGAGCTGGCTGCCGGTGGTGCCTTGCGGAAACACCGCGCGGGCCAGCGCGATATGGCCCTTGAGCACGCGGGTGAAGCGGTCCTTGACTTCGGCGGGCGGTTCGCCCGGACCGATCCACACGGTGCGGGTCACGTCGGTGGTGCCATCGAGATACTGCCCGCCCGAATCGACCAGATAGACGCTGTTGGGCTCGATCTTGCGGTTCAATTCCTCGCTGACCCGATAGTGGCAGATCGCCGCGTTGGGTCCGGCGCCGCTGATCGTGTCGAACGACAGATCCTTGAGGACCCCGGTTTCGTCGCGCCGCGCCCGAAGCTGCGCGGCGGCGGACAGTTCGGTCTCGCCGCCAGCGGGCGCGGTCTCGCCCAGCCAGCGGAGGAAGCGGCTCAGCGCCGCGCCGTCGCGCGCCTGCGCGGCGCGGTGGCCAGCCTGTTCGACGGGGTTCTTGACCGCCTTGGCCAACACGCATGGATCGCGCAGTTCAACGATCGTTGCGTTGGCCTCTTCCAGCGCGGCGAAGATTGCGTGAACCGAACGCTCGGGATCGACCCCCACCCGCTTGCCCGAAAAGTCGCCCAGCGCAGGAACGAACGCCTCGCGCGGGTGGACCCGCACCGCGTTTCCCAGGTGAGCGCGGACCTCGCCGGGCAGCTTGCTCTCGGTCATGAACAGGTCGGCAGTGCCGTCGGCATGGACCAGCGCAAAGCCAAGCGCCACCGGGGTCCGTTCGACATCGGCGCCGCGGATGTTGAACAGCCAGGCGAGCGAATCGAGCGCCGCGACCACCACCGCGTCGAGCTTTTTCTCGCCCAGCCACTCGGCGATTTCCGCGCGCTTTTCCTGGCTCGACTTGCCCGCGTGTTCGGTCGCATGGACCGCCGCCGGGGCATCCGAAGGCTCGGGCCGGTCCTGCCAGACGACATCGACCGGGTTGCGATCGACCGCGACCAGCTCGCCGCCGTTGTCGGCCAGCGCCTTGCGCGCGGCATCGACCCAGGGCTTGCCATGAAGCCAGGCGTCGTAGCCGATCTGGGCGCCTTCGAGGGCGTTCTCGCCGAGCCACTTGGCGACGCTGGTCTGGGGGACACTCTGGTAGTCCCAGAACCGGCCGTCGACCTGATCGCGGACCTGCAAGGTGTAGCGGCCATCGACGAACATCGCGGCGCTATCCTTGAGCACCACCGCGGTTCCGGCCGATCCGCCGAACCCGGTCAGCCAGGCCAGCCGCTGGGCATAGCTACCGACGTACTCGCTCATGTGCTCGTCGGAGATCGGGATCACGAATCCGTCGAGGTTCTGTCGGGCAAGCTCCTTGCGCAGGGCGTCGAGGCGGGCTTCGTGGGTGTGCATCAGCATGGGATTTGTCCGGGTTTCATTTCACCTGCGACCATCATAGGGCCGCGCGATGACTCTTGCCACACCTCCCGTCGCCGTTCGCAAACCCTCCACCGTTACTCACCACGGCCACGAACTGTCCGACGACTACGCGTGGCTGCGCGATCCGGGCTATCCCGAGGTCGAGGACGCCGAGATCCTCGCCCACCTCGCCGCCGAGAACGCCTGGTTCGAGGCGAGGATGGCGCCGCATCAGCCGCTGGTCGAGACGCTGCTCAAGGAAATGCGCGGGCGGATCAAGGAGGCCGACAAGTCGGTTCCGCAGAAGGACGGCGACTGGCTCTACTGGATCGAATTCGAGGACGGCGCCGAGTACAAGAAGTGGTGGCGGAGGCCCGTGGCGGGCGGCGCGGACGAACTGATCCTCGACGAAATCGCGCTGGCCGAGGGCCACGAATACTTCCGCCTCGGCGCGATCAGCGTCTCGAACGACGGCAGGCTGCTGGCCTGGTCGGTCGATGACAACGGATCGGAACGATTTATCGCGAAGGTGAAGGTCATTGCCACTGGTGAGATCCTTGCCGACGAAATACCGGGCACGCTCTCCAGCCTGGTCTGGGTCGCGAACGATACCGGGTTGGTGTACTCGCTCGCCAACGAGCAGTGGCGCACCGACAATGCCCGGCTGCACTGGCTGGGCAAGCCGCTGTCCGACGATGTCGAGCTGTACCACGAGGACGACGAGGGTTTCCGCGTCGGCAGCTCGCTTTCGGCCAACGAGCAGTGGCTGATCGTCGGGACCAGCGACCACGAGACCAGCGAAGTGCGGCTGATCCCCGCAGCCGATCCGCTCGCCCAGCCGATCCTCGTCCGGCCGCGCCAGGCCGGGGTCGAGTACGACGTCGAAGAGCGCGACGGCACGCTCTACGTCCACACCAACGACACCCACGAAAACTTCCGCCTCGCCACCGCGCCGCTGGAGTCGCCTGGCGACTGGACCACGCTGGTTGAGGGCACCGAGGATTTCTACCTCACCGGCTTCGAGCTGTTCCGCGATTTCTACGTCACCGAAGGCCGGGTCCGCGGGCTCGATACGATCGAGGTGCGCTATTACGACGACCCGGCCAGGATCGAGCCGATCGGATTTCCCGAGGCCAGCTATTCGGCAGGGTTGGGCGACAATCCCGAGTGGGCGATGGACACCTTGCGGCTGAGCTACGAGAGCATGGTCAGTCCGGCCACGGTATTCGACTACAGCATCGCCGCGCGCACGATGGAAGTGCTCAAGGTCCAGGAAATCCCCTCGGGCTACGACGCCGCGCTCTACACCACCCAACGCCTTGAAATCGCCGCGCGCGACGGCACGCCGATCCCGGTCAGCGTGGTCACCCGCAAGGATCGCGAGCCGGGCGGCCCGCTCCATTTGTACGGCTATGGCGCGTACGGCATTGCCATCGACCCCGGCTTCTCCACCACCCGGCTCAGCCTCGTCGACCGTGGTTTCGCCTACGCCATCGCCCACATCCGCGGTGGCGACGATCTGGGTCGCGCCTGGTACAAGGCGGGCAAGCTCGAACGCCGCGCAAACACCTTCACCGATTTCGTCGACGCCGCCCAGGGCCTGATCGCGCGGGGCTTCACGCAAGCGGGCAAGATCAGCATCTCGGGCGGATCGGCGGGGGGCGAGCTGGTGGGCGCGGTGCTCAATTCGGACCCGCAGCTGTGGGGCGCGGCGGTGGCGCACGTGCCGTTCGTCGACGTGCTTGCGACGATGCTCGACGCCTCGTTGCCGCTGACCCCGGGCGAGTGGCCCGAGTGGGGCAACCCGATCGAAGACAAGGCGGCATTCGACCTGATCCGCGGCTACAGCCCCTACGACAACGTCTGCGCCCAGGACTATCCGCCCCTGCTGGTCACCGCCGGGCTAAATGATCCGCGCGTGACCTACTGGGAGCCCGCCAAGTGGGTCGCCCGGCTGCGCGAAATGAAGACCGACGGCAACGAATTGCTGCTCAAGACCAACATGGGCGCGGGCCATGGCGGCAAATCGGGGCGGTTCGAAAGCTTGCGCGAAACCGCCGAGGAGTTCGCCTTCATCCTGTGGCAGCTGGGAGTGGGCGGCTCCTATCGAGACGAAGCAGAGGGTCAGCCGAGGACTTCCCCCACCGGCACGTAATCGTACCCCAGCTCCTCGGCCACCGCCTCGTAGGTGAGCTTGCCATCATGCACGTTGAGTCCGGCGGCGAGGTGCGGGTTGCGGCGCATCGCTTCCTGCCAGCCCAGGTCGGCGATCTTCAGCGCGTGCGGCAGGGTCACGTTGTTGAGCGCATACGTGCTGGTCCGCGCCACCGCGCCGGGCATGTTGGCCACGCAATAGTGGACCACCCCGTCGACCACGTACGTCGGGTCCTGGTGGGTGGTGGCGTGGCTGGTTTCGAAGCACCCGCCCTGGTCGATCGCGACATCGACCAGCACCGCGCCCGGCTTCATGCACTTGAGCATGTCGCGGGTGACCAGCTTGGGCGCCGCCGCCCCGGGGACGAGCACCGCGCCGATCACCAGTTCGGCCTCGCAGATCATCTGCTGGATGTTGGCGCGGTTTGAAAAGCGGGTCTTGGCACGGCTTTCGAAGTGGTTGCCGAGCCGTTCGAGCACTTCGGGATCGCGATCGAGGATGGTCACGTCCGCTCCCAGCCCGACCGCCATCTGCGCCGCGTTGAAGCCGACCACGCCCCCGCCGATCACCAGCACCCGGCCGGGCAGCACCCCGGGCACCCCGCCGAGCAGCACCCCGCGCCCGCCGTGCGCTTTCTCCAGCGCGGTCGCGCCCGCCTGGATGCTCATCCGCCCGGCGACCTGGCTCATCGGCTTGAGCAGCGGCAGGCTCCCGCCCGGCCCGGTGACGGTCTCATAGGCGATCGCGGTCACCCCGGACTTGACCAGCGCGGCGGTCTGTTCGGGATCGGGGGCGAGGTGGAGGTAGGTGTAGAGGATCTGGCCCTTGCGCAGCATCGCGCATTCGGCCGGCTGCGGTTCCTTAACCTTGACGATCATCTCGCAGCCATCGAACACCGTGCGCGCATCGGGCTGGATGACCGCGCCGGCCGCGGCATAGTCCTGGTCGGACTCACCGATGCCCAGCCCCGCGCCGCTCTCGACCCACACCTCGTGCCCGCTGACGACCAGTTCGCGCGCGCTTTCCGGGGTCAGCCCGACGCGGTATTCGTGGTTCTTGATCTCGCGGACGGTTCCGACGCGCATGGGAGGTCTCCTTTGCGCCAAGCCGTTACAGTTGCGACCGGATGCGCGCAACCGAGCCTGCGGATTCGCGGCCCGATCCAAACCTGTGGACCACATGGACCACTGTCCAGGGTGAAGAAAAGCTGGGTCGTAACGAGGGGCGCGCAACGTGTTTCGTCGCACCAGAAACCGGACGCGGCGCGGCGGCGGCAGGGAAAGCGCGATCAACCGGCATGGCGGAGACCAAACCACATCCGGCAGCATGTAGGAAAGCGCTTTCAACGAACGCGCCCTTCGATCGCAGGTCGATCTGCGGCTTGTGCAGGCCTCCCGAGGCAAAGGTTTCAGTCGAACGTCAGAAGCCGGTTTCTTATCTGACCGGCGCGCTCGTAGCGGACTTCCACGGCATCGAATGCGGAAAGCTCATCGCCGAGATTCTGGATGCGCGCAGAATCGAGCGGCCTTCCATCGATCGTCAGCAGAACGTCGCCCACGCGAAGCTTGTGCCCGGCGAGCGTCGCTGACTCGCTTTGCGGCCCGATGACGAATCCGGAACCGGCACCAGAGGCTCGTGGAACGATCACCAGGGCTTGCGCAAAGCGTCGCCCGCTCTCGGCATTGGCACCTGTCGGGGTGGCCCTCGGGCGCACAGGAACCGGGACCGCGCCATTGGCGGGCAAGAGGATATGGTCGTCCCCGCCCGCCGACACGTCGTTCGCGCCGATTCCAGGCAGCAAGCTTCTCAGCGCCCAGAACGCCGACCCGGCAAGCAGCAGTAGCCCGAAGGCGGCGGGCAACCGGGACACGGTGGCCCGGTGGCGCGCGGTCATCAAAGGTTGCCGACCGCCCATGGACCGCGGATCGCGGCGGTGAAACCGGGTGTGAAGACGTTGACGAACAACGTCTGCCCGGACGGATCGAAGCAGGCTCCGGCAAGCTCGTCGCCGCGGTAGTCGTCGGCAGGGAACTGGCCCGTGCGGCCCATCGCGGCGATGTCGGCGTCGCTGAGTACGACGTTGTTCTTGGCGAAAATGTACGCCTCGCCATGCGGGGTAAAGCCCATCAGCCGCTGGCCGGAGCCGAAGCTGTCCTCGACCTGGGCACCGTCGTCGCAGGTCAGGATGCCGCCTCGCGGCGAGATCGTTATGTTGTCGGGGTTGTTGCCGGCGACCCGCGCGGACGCGGCGTACAGAAGGGTGAGCGCACCGCGCTCCGGGTCGGACGTGCTGGGCTGGTAGGTCCACACCGCGCCCAGTCCCCTGCCATCCCGGTTGGCGCTGTCGCGGCCGAAGCTGGTATCGACGAGGGCGAACGCGTCGCCGTGGTGCGAGATGCCTTCGCCACGGCTCATCGTCAGACAACCCTTACCAAGCGCTTCGGCATAAGGACCCGATCGGCTGCCGACCGGGTTGGCGTCGGGCTGATCGAGGTCGACCCATTCCACTTGCAGCACCTGGCCGACCGAGCCGACCGCGTTGCTGCCGCCCAGGGCGAGGAGCAAGGCGCCGGGGGTTCCGACGATGCGCGCGGCCTGAAGCTGACCGCCCCGGGCGAGGGCGCCGTAGCGTCTGCCCGTGTCCGCGGGCTTGAAGCGATAGAACGCCGAGGAATTGCGGTTGTCCTCGGTCTGATAGACGAAACCGCTGGCCGGATCGACCGCCACCGCTTCATGCGCGAAGCGACCCATCGCGACGAGCGGCTCGCCTGTCGTCTCGGCTGGGTCGGTCGAGCATTCGAAGTTGTAACCGTGCTTCTTGCCGCCCTGGGGCCTGCCATCGTAGATCGTTTCCTCGCTGGTGATCCAGGTGCCCCAGGGGGTCACGCCGCCGGCACAGTTGACGATGGTTCCGCCCAGCGTCGCGCGATGATCGATCAGCTTGCCGTTGCGGACCCGCAGCACGTCGCACCCGCCGCCAAGCTTCCCGGACACTCCTCCGAAAGTCTGCGTGGCTGTGTCGTACTGGCCGGGCACGGCGATGAGGCTCTCGGAGCGGCGCACCTCGTGATTGCGAATGAGGAACGTGTCCTGGTTGCCGGGGCCACCCACCGCAACCACGCCCATACCGTCATGTGCCGACTTTACCCGATTGCCGTCGGCCATTAGGTCACCTTGCCAGCTGAATGTCCGATAGGTGAAGCCTCTGGGCAGCTTGAACAGTTCCAGCCCGGTTTCCTGATCCTTGACCGGGAAGATCGCGCCGTAGGGGCTGACCGCCGGTTCGATCTGGCCCGCGGTGTGAGCAGCCAGCGCCTGGCGCGACATCAGTCCGCCGAGCACCCCGCCCAGCGCCGTGATCAGTCCCGCCTGGGCACCGCCTCGCAGGATCGAGCGACGATTGAGTTCAATGATGCTCATCCCGTTTACTCCGCAATCGCGAGCCATGGGCCGTCCGACTCACGCTAGCCACGACGATAGACTGCGCCCGTGACAAGTCGGGGAAGCCAGGATGATGGTGATGTGACGCGGGATCGACGGAAGCGTTACGACAGGACTACGGGGCATCGCCCCACCCCCATGGTGCAACCCGCTCTCTCGCGTGCGGCCCCAGCGGAGAGATGCGCGAGGTGGGTCGTTCGCCTGCCTCCGACCAGCCGCCTCCCCTCAAGAGGGGAGTGGCTCGAACGGACCCGTTGCCATCCCCTAGAAGTCGATCCCGATCCGTCCGTACAGGAACCGCCCGTTGAAGCCGAACGGCGAGAAGATCGAATAGGCGTTGTACTGGTTGTTCTGCGGGAAGAACATGCCGCCAAGGCTGGCCGGACGCGCGCCGAACGGGAGCCGGTCGGGATAGACGTCGAACGCGTTGTCCGCGCCCACCGCGAGGTGGATCCGCTCGTTGACGTCGAAGCGTAGCTCGATGTCGGTGATCCACTTCGGGCTCAGCCGGATATCGTCGGGGCCGAGCGCGGAAAGGCTCGTCTGGTTGGGCGCGAGCGGGGCGACCGAGCCCGGCGAAAGCACCTTGCCGTAACGCGTGCCGCGCACCGTGAACCCGAACGCCCCGACATCGCCGTCAGCGCTGAGCACGATCTTGTCTTGCGGCTGGCCGCGGGTGAAGCGCAGGCTTTCGGTGCGCCCGAACAGCACCAGCCCGGGGATCGTCGCCAGCGCGCCCAGATCGTTGCGGTACCTGAGGATCTTCTGATCGTTGTAGTTATACGCTGCGGTCAGGTTGAACCGGCCGAAATCGACCGGGACGCGCCAGTTCATCACCGCGTCGACGCCCTGGGTGCGGGTGTCGAGGCCGTTGACGAAGAACCGCGCCGCGCCGACCGAGGGAAAACCCGCGGCGGACAGCAGCGAAGCGACCGCGGCGTTCTGCGCGCTGGTGCCGCTGCCCGAGGCGCCAAGGTTTTCGGTCAGGACGACCCGGTTGCGGATGCGGATGTTATAGTAATCGACCGTCAGGGTCAGGCCCGAGACCGGGTTGGCGGTGAACCCGCCGCTGAGGTTGAGGCTCTTTTCGGGCTTGAGGTCCCTGGCGCCCAGCGCACGGGCGATCGGGTTGGCCACCGGCAGCGTCAGAATGTCCACCGGGACGCCGGAGACGAAGTTGGTCGATGTGGTGGTGAACACCTGCTGGTGGAGCGACGGCGCGCGGAAGCCGTTGGAGACCGAGCCGCGCAGCGCGAACCCGTCGACCACCTCGAACCGCGCCGCAAGCTTGCCCGAGAGCGTGTTGCCGAATTCCGAGTAATGCTCGAACCGCCCCGCGGCGGTCAGCGAAAGGCCCTCGAACGGATCGGTGTCGAGCTCGACATAGCCGGCGAAGTTGTTGCGCCCGGCGTCGGTCGCCGCGTTCGCGGGGAGCCCGGGGAAGCCTTGCGCCCCCGCGCCGCCCTGGCGGCCGGGGAAGGTACAGGCGCTCGTTGTGGCGTTGAACACACCCTGCTGGGCTGCGCAGTTCGTCGCGGTGGTGTTGCTGATGGCCGCGCGGAAGAACGGCCCGAGCGCATAGGATTCCAGCTGGCCGGGGCGGATCTGGTAGCGCTCGTTGCGGTACTCGCCGCCGAACGACACGGTCAGCGGCTTGGCGAAGCCCAGCTCGTAGTCGCGGCTGAAGTCGAGATTGGCGAGGCCCTGGCTGTACTTGAGGCCACCCGCGTCGAACGAACCCTGGACGGCCAACGAGGCGTTGACGGTGTCCTGAACCTGATAGTCGAACTGGTTGGATCCAATCCCCACCGAAAGATCGGCGCGCCAGCCCATGACCTCGCCGCGCAGGCCGGCGGTGTAGGCGTAGTCGGTCAGGTCGGTCTTGATCAGCGGCAGGAACCCGTCGGGGGTCAGCACCGGGCGATTGACCGCGGGTGGCGCCTGGTTGGGGGCGAGCCGCGAGAAATCGACGTTGTTGGGGTTCGATTGCTGGCGATAATTGGCCGCGCTGACCGAATCGCGCTGGTTGAAGCTGGCGAACGTATAGAGCTCGAACACCTCGCCCAGCGGAATCGCGGAGTTGAGGAACAGGGTGAAATCGTCCTCTTTTGGATCGCCGAAGCGGAACTCGCGGCGGTCGAAAGTCAGTTCGCGCGCATCGAAGGTGGTGCCGCTGGGGCGCACGTAGTTGGGGCGCAAGTCGAACCCGGTGCGGTTGGTGCGGCTGCGGTGGCGGTATTCGGCGGTGAGGTTGAGGTAGCCGCCCTCGCCGAAGATCGGCAGGCCGACGTTGCTGGCCACGGTGTAGGTCTCGCCGTCGCGGATCTTGAGTTCGCCCGCGGTGTTGGCGAGGAAATAGCGGCTGTCGGCGGGATCGAGGATCGGCTGGCCCGCGGCGTTAGTCTGCAGGCCGGTGACCCGCTGGACGTCGTCGAGCGTGGTCACGTACTTGCCGAAGCTGGCGACCGCCTTGCCGCCCTCGCTGGCGGTCTTGAGACGGACGTTGATCACCCCCGCGATCGCGTCCGAGCCGTACTGCGACGAGGCGCCGTCGCGCAGCACCTCGATCCGCTCGATCGCCAGCGCGGGGATCGAGTTCATGTCGACCGCCGCCGAGCCGCGCCCCACGGTGCCGTTGATGTTGAGCAGCGCTGCGGTGTGGCGGCGCTTGCCGTTGACCAGCACCAGCGTCTGGTCGGGCGCGAGCCCGCGCAGCGTGGCGGGGCGCAGCGCGTCGGACCCGTCCGAGATCGCGGGCTGGGGGAAGTTGAAGCTGGGGACGAGCTTGTTGAGGATCTTGTTGGTCTCGACCTGCCCGCCCTCGGTCAGCGTCTCGCCCGACAGAACGTCGACCGGCACGGGCGAGTTGGCGACCGTCCGCGTGGTCGAGCGCGAGCCGGTGACGATGATCGCGCTTTCAGGCAGGGTCGCCTCTTCGGCGGCGGCGCTGTCCTGGGCAAAGGCCGGGCCCGAGCCGATGGCGCCGAGTGCCACGCCGGCGGTAAGAATCTTGCGAAGTTTCATGGCTTTGCGCTCCCTGTTAGGGAAAAGGTGCGCCGTCATGCGGGGCTACGCAAGCCTGTCGTGCTGCACCGCAGCGGATTGTCGCCGATGCGTGGCATGCAAGCAACGCTCGGCTGCCGTCAGCGCCCCTCGCGCTCGGGCTGGGTAAGGATCCGGTCGCGCGCGGCGGTGACGTCGCCGGTCTCGATCTGGAGCTTGAGCCGCTCCTTGTCGCGATTGCGGTACATCGCCTCGGCGCGGTCGATCGCCTCCTCGCTCTCGCCCAGTCCTTCGAGCGCGGCGCGGGCCATCCTGACCGCGCTTTCCATGACCTCGCGGACCACGAACCGGGCCGGGGTCGGCTTGAGCGCGATCAGCGCGCGGCGGTCATAGGCGCGGGCATAAAGGGCGGCGTTGGGGAAGGCATGGTGGACCGCCTCGATCGCTTCGGGCGTCAGTTGCTCGCCGTCGATGCAGAAGCAGATCAGCCCGGCCTCCGCCGCGCCCGCCTGGCGCAGCAGGTCGAGCCGGGTGCCGTCGCCGAACCAGACCTTGGCGCCGAAGTTGCCGGCCAGGTCGATCATCTCGACGTCGCTGTCGATCAGCGTCACGGATACCTCGGCGGCGATCAGCATCTGCGCCACGGTCTGGCCGAACCGTCCATAACCGACGATCAGCGCGTTGGCGCCGTCGTCGCGCGGTTCCTCGCGGATCTCGCGCGTGGGCGGCGCTGCGCGCAGCCGGGCGGTGGCCATCATCAGGAACGGAGTGGCCGCCATCGACAGCGTGATGATCGCGCCGAACTGGCTCGCCGCCTCGCCGCTTATCAGCAGCGCGCTCTGCGCCTGCGCGAACAGCACGAAGCCGAACTCGCCGCCCTGGCTGAGCAGCAGCCCGAGCGCGAGTGCGCCGCGCCAACTCATCCGGAAAGCCATGGCGATGCCGAAGATGATCCCCGCCTTGACCGTAATCAGCGCCGCCGCCGCGGTCAGGATGAAAACGGGCTCGCGGGCGATCGCGGGCAGGTCGAGCATCATCCCCACCGCAAGGAAGAACAGCCCGAGCAGGATCGAGCGGAACGGCTCGACATCGGCCTCGAGCTCGTGGCGATAGGGGCTGTCGGCGAGCATGACCCCGGCGATGAACGCGCCCAGCGCGGTCGACAGGCCGAGCGCCTCCATCAGCGCGGCGCTGGCGATCACCGTAAACAGCGCGGCGACGACGAACATCTCGCGCTCGCCCATGTTGCCGATCAGGCGGAACAGCGGGCGAATCACGAAGCGCCCCGCGGCGATCAGGCCGACGATGGCGCCGACGGTGTAGAGCCCCAGCAGCCACCCCGGCGGTCCGCCCGCGTCGGCGGGATTGCGGCTCATCGCCGCGATCACGGTGATCAGCGGGATGATCGAAAGGTCCTGGAACAGCAGGATCGCGAACGCCCGCTCGCCGAACGGGCTGCGCAGGCGCCCCGCCGACTGGAGCAGCGGCAGCACTTGCGCGGTCGATGAAAGCGCCAGCGGCAGGCCCAATGCGAAGGCGGCCGCCCAGGTGAACTGGGTCGCCAATCCGATCAAGGCGGCCAGAACCAGCCCGCAGAGCAGCACTTGCGAGGTGCCGAACAGGAAGATCGAATGCCGAAGCCGCCAGAGTCTGGCAGGCGCCAGCTCGAGCCCGACCACGAACAGCAGCAGCACGATCCCCAGCTCGGCGATGCCGATCTTTTCCTCGGCATCGCCGACAAGGCCGAGCACGTGCGGCCCCATGACCGCGCCGGCGACGAGGTAGCCCAGGGTGGCGCCTAGGCCGAGGCGGCGAAAGAGGAGGACGAAGGCGAGGGCCGAGCCGAGCAGGATAAACCCGTCGCGCAGGAGCGAGGTAGCGGCGTGGGGATCGGGCATCGGGGCGAGCTTACCCGGGCCTCGCGGCGGAAACTAGTCGGGCGGGGCGAACTCCGCCGGGGTCGACCAGATCGAAGCGGTCGCGGAAGGCGCTGCCGCCGCAACCGGGAGGAGCGGAGTCGCTTGCGGCACCGGAGCGAGCCCCGCCGCGCCCGGTCCTCCCGCCGGAAGCAGCGTGAGCGGAGGTGACGGAAAGGGCGGCGCCCCGCCGCCTCCCCTCAGCAGGGCCGCCCCGCCCCCCATCGCCACCAGCAACGCGGCGGCGATCAACAGATCAGGGCGGGGCGGCTGGTGGCTCATTGCCCGGTCAGGCGGGGTCGGGTCGAGACGTAGATGTCGGTCGAGGGCAGGCCGTTCGCACCGATCTCACTGCCTTGGCGCGTCGATCCGACCAGAAGGAAGGTGCCGTCCCACGACAACGAGGCGCGCGTATCGGCTCCGGTGCTGCTGACTTCCGCAACACGCTCGGGCGCTCCCCAGGGTTCGCCGGTCGAGCCTCGCCGGGCGATCCAGATGTCGGGCCCACCAAAGTTGGGCGAGCGAGTCGAATCGAAAACGATCTCGCGCCCGTCCTTGCGGACATTGGGCCGGGCGGCGTCGCCATCCGCGTTGAGCTCGGCCACGGGCGTCGCCGGCCCGTAGTTTACGCTGGCGAAGATTGCCTGCCTGCCGGTGCGGGTGCTGGAGAAATACAGCACCTCGTTACCCGCCTCGTCCTCGAAGTACGAAGGGCTCCATTCCTGCGCGCCGCTGTTGACCGTACTGGGCAGCCGCTCGGGCTCGCGCCAACCATCGCTGTCGAGTCGGCTGTGAAAGATGTCCCCGACCATGCCGCCCGGCGGCGGAGCGAACGGCGCGCGCACGAAGAACAGTCCGCGCCCGCGGACCGGGGTCGGGCAGAATTCGTTGTCGGCCGAATTGACCGGCGCGCCCAGGTTGACCGGCGCGCCCCAGCCGGAAGTGGTCGTAGCACGCCGCGCCACCCAGATGTCGAGCCCGCCCAGGCCCCCAGGGCGATTGCTCGCAATGTAAAGACTGAGACCATCGGGCGAGAGGATCGGGCAGCCGTCGGTGGCTGGTGTATTGAGCGTGGTATCGGAAGTCGCGTCCTCAGCGCTGACCGGCGTGCTGAAGTCGCCGAACTGCGCGGCGAAAACCGCCCCCGCGATTCCAGTAGCGAGCAGCGCGGCGAGCGCTGTCCAAGAACCGGTGCGGAGGAGGTTGGGGGACCTGGACGTCGTCATGGCATTGTCCTTAGTGAGAGTGGCCGAAACCCCACGGGCTTCCGGCGTTGATGGTGCGACCGGCTACCCCGCCGAGTCCTGTCGCGAAACCGATCCAGGGCTGATTTCCCGCTGACTTTTTGCTGATTTCCGCGCCACTAGCGGCGTTGGCGTTGTCCAAGCCGGACGATTGGGTCTAATTGGTCCTCGCTGTCCGTTTTCGTGATAGCCGGTGTCGAGACGCGAGAAGCGGAGACCGGGTTGGGCGACGAAAAGCTCCTGTTCGATCTGGGCAGCGTGGCCGCGCCCTCGCCGGTGCCGCTTGCCCACGTCGCGCCGTTCGCACTCGGACCGCTGGCAGTCGAGCCGGCGCGGCGCCGGATCGGGATGCCTGGCGGGGCGAGTGCGATGCTCGAGCCGCTGGTACTTCAGGTGCTGATCGCGCTGGCTTCTTCAAAAGGTGCGACGCTGAGCCGCGATGACCTCGTCGTCGCTTGCTGGGACGGGCGGATCGTCAGCGATGACGCAATCAACCGCGTCGTCTCGAAGGTGCGGCGCACACTGGCGGAACTGGCCGACGGAGCCGTCCGGCTCGAGACGGTGCCCAAGGTCGGTTACCGCCTGACGGTTGCAGAGGCTGCCTACGCCGCGCCGTCCGTGACTGCGATCAAAGGTGGAGCGCCGTCACGGCGCGGTTTGGCGATCACCGGGGCGCTGACTTTGATTGCACTGACTGTGGGGGGCGCAGCCTGGGCGTACTTCGTCCGGGACCGGGCCTCGTCCGAAGTTACTATCGCGGTCGAGCCGATCGCCAGCACTTCGCCTGACCGCGAGGTCGGGGGCTTCGCCAGCGCGCTTACTGGCGACCTCGCCCGGCTCGCCGGGGCGATCAGCCGGGTGTCGGTCGTCGAATCTGCGGACGCCGGTGCTTCGCGGGAGAATCTGGTATTACGGATCGCGGTCGAGCGGGAACAGGATCTGCTGATTGCGCGCGTCCGTCTGGTCGAGGGTCTCACCGGCGCAGTGCTCTGGTCCGACCGGTTCGTCAATTCGCGCGGCGCGCCCGACCTGTTGCGCCAGCGCGTGGCGATGGCCGCCGCGGGAGTCATGCGCTGCGGGCTCGAACGTTCAGCCGCGATCCTTGGCGACGCGACCTCGACGCGGTTGTTCTTTTCCGCCTGCAATGCAGTGATGCAGGGCGATTTCGCCAAGGGCGAGAGCTTTGCACGGCAAGTCGTCGCGCGTCGGCCCGATGTCGCCGCGGGCTGGGCCTGCCTAGCGCTAACCACGCTGGGTTCGGGGATGGGTCCTGACACGACGCCGCGGCAACTGGCCGATGCCCGCATTGAGGCGCGCCGCTACGCGCTGCGCGCGCTTCGGCTCGATCCCCAGGTCGGTCGCGCCTACCAGGCGCTGGCGATGGCTGCACCGCAGGGCAGCGCCCATCAATTTGCGATCCTCGACAAGGGCATCGCCGCCGACCCGGAGCTGCCCGCGCTCCACAGGGTGAAATCCCAGGCATTGTTCAGCGCAGGATACGTGGGAGCCAGCATCGCTCCCGCGCAACGCGCGCTTGCGCTGGACCCAACGTCGGCCGTCGAGTTCGGCAACCTTCAGCGTCGCCTCGCGGCGATCGGGAGGATCGACGAGGTGCGGGAGATGCAGGCCAAGGCCGAGCGGCAATGGCCGGGCGATCACTGGGCCATGAATAACCGTCTGTTTTTGCTCAGATTGGAACTCGATGCGCGCAAGGCGTTGGCCGAGTTGGAGCGAGTTGCTGAAAGTTCGCCGAACTCCCGCCCCCTGCCGCGGCTTCTCCGCGCCGAGTTGCGCTGGCGTGCCGACCCCGCGGCACGCGATTTGGCTGCGTTCGAGCGCGAAGCCGAGGCCGATTTTGTCGAGAATCCTGCAAGTGCCTGGGTCACGGCAGCGACGTTGGCCCGCCTGGGCGAAACCGAGCGTGCGTTTGCATGGATCAACCGGGTCCCCCCGGGCGACCATCAAAATCAATGGTCGTTTCTATTCTGGTCCGACACGGCGCCGATCCGCCGGGACCCCCGCTTTTTCGCGGCGATGGTTCGGCTCGGCTTGATCGAGGTATGGCGAGCGAAGAACCAGTGGCCCGATTTCTGCTCCGAACCGGGGCTGCGTTATGATTGCCGCGCCGAGGCCGCGCGGGCCCAAGCTAGGGTCCGATCATAAGAGGCGGCTCGATCCCCAGCTCGGCGATCCCGGTCTTTTCCTCGGCATCGCCGACAAGGCCGCGCACATGCGGCCCATGACCGCGCCGGCATTGAGGTAACCGCTGCCCTCACAATCCCGTTCGTCCTGAGCTGGTCGAAGGACTGCTTTAACAAGTACGATGCTTCGACAAGCTCAGCACGAACGGTCCAGGATTGGGGTGAATCAGATCAGGCAATCGTCGCTCTAGGCATATCCGACCGGATCTTCGGTGCTGGTCGCGATGCTGCGGCCATCGCGGCTTACCGAGGCGCGGACGTGGTTGGGTGGCGAGGGTCCGAGGGGGACCCGCGCTTCCAGTCCCCGTTCGGGAAGCGCAATGAACAGTTCGTCCTCACCCTCGGCGAGCTCGATTTCCTTCAGGCAGGCCAGGCTGATCTGATAACGTGTCGAGACGCCACGCTCGTCGAGGACGGACCGTCTCCCCACGGTGACCACCACATGGTCGTTGTCGAACCCTTCCTCGAGCGAGAGCGAAAGCTTGGCCACGCGTGTTCCTTTGCGATGCGGGGGCCCGGGCGTCCGGACCCCCGCGAACGTAGCGCTACTGTGTAAGCCCGTCTGCCTTGGCCGCCAATACGGCCCGCAGCCCATCGCTGAGCGGGACCGCCGGAGCGGCATCGGCAGCGCCGATCTCCACGGCACTGAAGGTGGAAAACGCCTCCGCGCTGTTGGGCACGTCGTCGCGCGTCAAGGCCGCAACCAGTGGCGCATCGCGCAAGAAGCGCGTGTGTCCCATCGCGTTGATGAGACTGTCGCCCGATCCGCGAGCGACCGCCTGCTTGATCAGCTTGCGCGCGGCGGCGGGATCCGCCTTGTACGTCTCGACTTTCTGACGAGCCTCCTCGTCGACAGTCTGGCCTTCGGTGACCAGCAGCTTGTAGGTGTAGGCGAGAGGAGTGGCGAGTGTCACCGCCGCAAGCTGCGACACCGGATTGTCCTTGAGCTCGGTTGCCTTGGCCAGGGTATCGCGCACGTGATCGAGGTCTCGCGTGCCGTTTACCGAAATGACCTGGCCGACTTCGGGGGTGAACAGGTCGCCGCCAAGGCGCTCCTCCTCGCGCGTGCTGGGCGGTTGAACCGTCACCATGACCTGGTTCGAGTAGACCGGCTCGCCATCGATCTGCATGACCGCCTGGAGGCAGTACCGGCCCGGTTCGGCCATGTCCCAGCCGTTACGGCCAGCGCCGGCGATCACGCTGTCGTAGAGCGCCTCACCGGGTTTGAGCACCCTGTCGTCGCCCTCGCCGCAATGCCGCAGATACGGCATCCAGATCCGCGGATCCTTGCGCTCACCGTTGATGATCAGGGTGAAGTCGGCGCGTTCGCTGATCCGGGCGCCCGAGAGCATTTTTGCCCGCCCCGAGCGATTGGCCAGTGCGACCTCGATCACCGGTGGCATCAAGTAGGGGAACCTGTCGCCGGGTTGGGTGGTCGACAGGTTGAGCTCGAAGTCCGGGTTGCTGTGCAGCGCGGCCTGCTGGAAGCCGTGGTTGCTGAACCAGGCTTCATTGCCCATCTGCACGAACCGTTCGGGCGCATGGCGCATGAACAGCAGCTCGCTGTCGGAGAAGCGATAGGCGAAGTCGGAGAAGAACTTCGCCTGCCCTCCGTTCACGAAATACGGGTAGTTCATGAAGCTACGCGCTTCCTTCTCGTCGGCCAGCGCGATCCACGGCGCGCCGAGCGACTTCTGCCAGCTGTGCGCGAGGTTGAAGGCGTGTCCCATCTCGTGGACCGCGGTCCAGAACCGCATCCGCGCGACCCACGCGCTGGGGTTGGCCTCGCCCGCCGGTGGCGTCGAGATGAACGCGTGGCTGAAGATCGCGGTACCCTGGCGATGGTTGGGGCCGATGCTGTCGAACATGATCCCGCCCAGGTTCGTGCCCGATACATGGAGCCGCGCGAACAGCACCCACATTGCCCACTGCGGCTTATTGGCGAAGCGCGACCAGTGGATCTGCATCGCGTCGTGCATCTCCTGATCGGTCCACAACGCGTCGGGCCCCGCGACATTGATCGGGATTGACCCGCTGCCGGTGCTGACCGTCGCGTGGAATCCGGCGCGGCGGAACACCGTTTCGATGCTGAGCGTCTCATTCGGCAGCGTCACCGGGCGATTGGGGTGCCCATGCGTGTTGACGGTGGTCACCGCAACCGCATCGTCGACCCGGTCGTATTCGAACTCGATCTTGCGGCGATAGCGGGATTCGAAGGCGTAAGTACGGGTGAAACTGGCGGCACCGCCGCCGCTGAAGGTGATGCTGACCTTGCGCGAGGCAGGCAAGGGTCCGCCGGTCACTTGCGCGCTGACGAAAGTGTGCGGGATCGCATTGGGGGTGCCGTTGCGATACCAGATCGGTCCCGCGTACTTGCCGGGAGCCACGCGTGTCACCCGTGCGACCCAGTGGCCGACGGTCGACAGGAAGCTCGAGCGGGTGCCGCTGATCATCATTTGCGGAAAGGCCCCGTCGACGTCGAACTGGATCTCTTCGCGCTGGTAAAGGGCAGCGGCGTGGACGTCCTGGGTCAAAACCTCCTCGGCGCCGATCGGCCGCGGGCCGGGCAGGGGCACCGGGATCGGCACCGGCGGCAGGTTGAAGCGGCGTGTGTAGACATAGCGGCCGCTGGTGGCGCTGAACGGCAGCGGCACCGGCAGCGGCAAGGGTTGGGGTAGCGGCAGTAGTCCCGCTTCTGCCTCCTGCGGTGCCGTGTCGGACAGCGCCTCCTCGGCGTAGGCCTCCTCGGCGATCTCGGTATCAAACGCGAAAATCTGATCGGAACCATTCCGATCGGCGGAAGGGTCAGCGGGGCTGGTCATGTCGGTTCTCCTAGTTCGAGCGTGAGGCTCGAGCGGTTGCCGCGACCTTCTGGGTTGTTCTCCATTCCACTAAGCCGACGAGTAGAAATCTCGCCTTGATCAACTGAAGCGCCAGACAAGCGATCGGGATGTGACGGGCGTGTTGTTGCATCCGTCACGCGCAAGCCAGCGCTCGCCGAAACGAACGATACTAGAAACAGCTTTGCCCGAAGAAGCCGAAATTCAAGCCGCACATGATTCGAGTCAAGTCAAAATAACTCGAAATCGGAGCGTTTGACCAATACCGCCACAAAGTCAGCACTTGACCCTACTTTGTTCCAAATACGGCGAACTTGGTCGATCTGGGGGGATTTTTAGTTGACGGTGACTTACTTGCCAACGCCGCGAAACCCGCGCGGTGGACGGTTGCCTCAGCCGGACGCGGCTGTCGGGCGGCGGCGGATGGCCGTCGACAATCCCGCGGTTCCGCTTCGAGATGCTTCGGTGGTTTCGGAATCGCCGAGCGCTATAACGGACTTCCGTCCTTGTCCCGGTAAATCTCCCGTCGCCCGACGTGGTTGGCGGGTCCGACCAGCCCGTCGCCTTCCATCCGCTCGATCCACTTGGCGGCGGTGTTGTAGCCGACGCCCATCTGGCGCTGGATCCAGCTGGCGCTGGCCTTCTGGCTCTCGAACACGAGCTGGCAGACCTGGCGGTACTTGCGCTCCTCGGGGGCGTCGCTTGCGGTTGCATCGAGGTCGTCGAAGCCGAAGCTGCCGTCTTCGGGCTCCTCGGTGACGCTGTCGACGTATTCGGGCGAGCCCTGGCCGCGCCAGTGGTCGGCCACCCGCTCGACCTCCTCGTCGCTCACGAACGGGCCGTGGACGCGCATGATCGGCTGGGTGTTGGGCTTGTAGAGCATGTCGCCCTTGCCCAGCAGCTGTTCGGCGCCCTGTTCGCCCAGGATGGTGCGGCTGTCGATCCGGCTGGTCACCGCAAAGCTGATCCGGGTCGGCAGGTTGGCCTTGATCACCCCGGTGATGACATCGACCGAGGGGCGCTGGGTGGCCATGATCAGGTGGATTCCCGCGGCGCGGCTCTTCTGGCTGAGCCGCTGGATCAGCACCTCGATCTCCTTGCCGATGGTGACCATCAGATCGGCCAGTTCATCGACGATCACCACGATCTGGGGCAGCGGCTTGTAATCGAGCTGCTGTTCCTCGAACAGTTCCTCGCCGCTGTCGGGATCGAACCCGATCTGGATGCGGCGGCCGAGCGGCTTGCCCTTGGCGGCGGCGGCGCGGACCTTCTCGTTGAAGCCCGAAAGGTTGCGCACGCCGATGCTGCTCATCATGCGATAGCGCCGCTCCATCTCCTCGACTGCCCACTTGAGCGCGCGGACCGACTTCGACGGTTCGGTCACCACCGGCGAAAGCAAGTGGGGGATGTCGTCGTAGCTCTTGAGTTCGAGCACTTTGGGATCGATCAGGATCAGGCGCAGCTCGTCCGGCGTGAGGCGGTAGAGCAATGACAGCAGGATCGTGTTGAGCCCGACCGACTTGCCCGACCCGGTGGTCCCCGCGACGAGCAGGTGGGGCATCGCCGCGAGATCGGCGACGATCGGCTCGCCCGCGATGTCCTTGCCCAGGATGATCGGAAGCAGCGCCTTCGAGCCGACGAACGCGTCGCACGCGGCGAGTTCCTTGAACGCGACCATCTGGCGATCGACGTTGGGCAGTTCGATGCCCATCACCGTGCGCCCGGGGATCGAGGATACCCGCGCGCTGATCGCGCTCATATTGCGGGCGATGTCTTCGGCCAGGCCGATCACCCGGCTGGCCTTGATCCCCGGCGCAGGCTCAAGCTCGTACATCGTCACCACCGGGCCGGTGCGCACCGCGGCGATCTCGCCCTTGACGTTGAAGTCGTCGAGCACGGTTTCGAGCAGCCGCGCGTTGCGTTCGAGCGCCAGCTTGTCGAGCTTGTTGGGGGGCTGCGGCGGCGGGTCGGCGAGCAGTTCGAGGCTGGGCAGCTCGTACTGCGCGAACAAATCGGTCTGGCGGCTCTTGGCGGTGAGCTGGGCCTGTTTTGGCGGGGCGCGGGTGTCGGCGATCTCGGGCGGTTTGCGCAAGGGGGTGGGAGCTTCCTCGACCATCGCGCGCTTGGCGGGCTTGCGTTCGCGGCGGATCGCGGGCGCCGCGCCAGGTTCGCGTTGGAAGGCGCGGAAGAACGCCGGCATCCGCAGCAGCGCTCGCCATTCGAGCTGGAACACCCGGCCCGCAAGCAGCGCGCCCCCCGCGAGCGCGGTCAGCGTCAGCGCCAGGATCGTCCAGCCTTGCGCCACCGGCGGAACCAGCGCGGAAGTCGCGGTGATCGCCTTGGCCCCAAGCAGCCCGGCGACCCCGCCGAGCGAGGCGGGCAGCGATCCGCCCGGCGCATAGAACACCAGCGCCAGCACGGTGCCGAGGAGCGCCATCGCCAGCAGCAGCATGCCGAGCAGGCGCCACCAGGGCGGGGTCGGCAGCGCCTCGTCGCCGTCCTCGGCGTCGGACAGCGCCCACAGCTGGCGCGCCTTGAGATAGATCAGCGGGAGCACCAGCAGCGATGGCAGCCCGAACGCGAACAGCATCCGTTCGGACGCCCAGGCGCCGGGTGCGCCCATCCAGTTGGCCACTTCGCCGCCCGCCGCGGTGCTTACCGAAGGGTCGGTCTGGTGATAGCTGGCCAGCGCCAGCCCGAGGAACAGCATCAATCCGAACAGCGCGCAGGCGCCGCCCATCTCGCCCGCGCGCAGCAGCGAGCGGCGCAGCGCCAGCCGCCAGCCCGCGGGCGCGCCGCGTCCAGTTGCGATGATCGCCCGTGAAGCCATGGCCGTCCCCCTAATCTTCCTCACGCAGCGTGTCGGCGGGCATCATGCGCCCGGGGGTGACTCCTCGTCAAGAATCCATGAGATTCCAACGTAACTTCGCAATGGCTCCCGTCGCCCCTGCGATGGCTGGGGCCTAGATACGCCCTCCTATTGCAGGCTGGGCGCGTTGGCGCACCGTCATCTGGACCCCTGCCTTCGCAGGGGCGACGGTGGGAGGGTAAGGCCGTCGATCGCCGCCCAGCCGTGGCTGGGGAGGCCGCGGAATCGGTGCGCAGTCATCCCGCCAAGGGCGATCACAGGCATCCGGGCGCGCTGGGACAGAAGCAGGAATTTGAGTCGCCCCAGGCACTTGCCGCCCGGATGCGAGCGCGTGGGATGGACCGGCGAAAGGAGCACCGCCTCCGCCTTGAACCGGTTGGCCCGCCCGATCTCGCGCAAATCGTGCACGGTGGCGAGGCGGCGGTGCGGGGCGGGCGGACCGTAGCCTTCACCCCCGATCTCCAGCCGGTGGCCGAAGCGGCGGCACAGGCGGCGGACTTGTATCAGCCGTTTCGCACGCTCCGTTGGCGGCAGATGATAGTGGCGGAAGATCACCCCCGATCCGCGCGTCAGGCGGGCGATGGCGCGGTCGAGCGCGGCGTCGGTGCGCGCGTCGGTGACCAGCCAGATCGACGGCAAGGGTGGGTGGCGCACGCTCACCGCGCGGCTATAGCAGCGCGATGAACGAAGGCACGCCCCTCAGTCAGATCCGCCAACGCATCGCCGCCGCCGCGAAAGTGGCGCGGCGCGAAGCGGATGACATTACGCTCGTCGCGGTCAGCAAGACCCAGCCGGTCGAGGCGATCCACGCGGCTGTAGTCCAGGGCCAGCGCGTGTTCGGCGAGAACCGGGTGCAGGAGGCCGCGGCCAAGTGGCCGCCCTTGCGCGAGGCCAACCCCGACGTCGCGTTGCATCTGGTCGGCCAGCTCCAGTCGAACAAGGCGGCCGAGGCGGTCGCGCTGTTCGACTGCATCCATTCGCTCGACCGCCCCAGCCTGCTCACCGCTCTGGCCAGGGCGATGGACGCGGAGGGGCGGCAAGTGCCGTGCTTCGTCCAGCTCAATATCGGCGAAGAGCCGCAGAAGGGCGGTTGCGCGATATCCGATCTACCCGCGCTCCTATCGCAAGCGCGGAGTGCAGACATCCCGATCGCCGGGCTGATGTGCGTGCCGCCGGAGGGAATCGAACCTGCTCCGTTCTTCGCCTTCCTCGCCAAACTGGCCGACGACAACGGGCTGGCGGGCTTGAGCATGGGGATGAGCGGCGACTTCGAAACCGCGATCATGCTGGGCGCGACGCATGTCCGGGTGGGGACGGCGTTGTTCGGGGGGCGTTCTACTGCCTGAATCAACCGTCGCCCCATGCTTGACACGGGGCCGGGCTGCCTTGCGGAATCGCCCTGCCCTTCCAGGCAAAGCCAAGCCCCGGATCAAGTCCGGGGCGACGGGAACTTTGGAACCCGGTCTCGCTTACCCCTCGCGCCCCTTCAGCTCATTCCCTGTCAACGTCACCACATGGAGCAGATTGGTCGCCCCGGGAGTCCCGAACGGCACCCCCGCCAGCGCGATCAACTTGGCGCCCGCGGTGCCGAAGCCCTGGCGCAGCGCCATGCGCTTGCCCTTGGCGATCATCTCCTCGAAGCTGCCGATGTCCTTGGTGTGGACCGCGTGCGCGCCCCATAGCAGCGCGACCCGGCGCGCGGTCTTGAGGCTGGGGGTGAGCACCAGCATCGGCACCCCGGGCCGCTCGCGCGCCACGCGCCGCGCGGTCGATCCGCTCGAGGTGAAGACGATGATCCCCGCGGTGGTCACCGTCTCGGCGATCGTCGCGGCCGATTGCGCCAGCGCGTCGGCGGTGGTCGCGTCGGCGGGGGTCTGGATGAAATGGACGCGCGCCGCATAGCCCGGATCGGCCTCCACCTTGGTGCCGATGCGGTCCATGATCGTGACCGCCTCGACCGGCCAGGCTCCCGCCGCAGTCTCGGCCGAAAGCATCACCGCATCGGCCCCGTCGTAGACCGCGTTGGCCACGTCGGAGACTTCGGCGCGGGTCGGCGCGGGGCTTTCGATCATCGATTCGAGCATCTGGGTGGCGACGATCACCGGCTTGCCCAGCCGCCGCGCCGCCTCGACGATGCGCTTCTGCAACGGCGGCACTTCCTCGGGCAGCAGCTCGACCCCCAGGTCGCCGCGCGCGACCATCACCCCGTCGGCCAATTCGAGGATCCCATCGAGACTGGCGATCGCCGCGGGCTTTTCGATCTTGGCGATCAGCGACGATTTCCCCCCGATCAGCCGCCGCGCCTCGGCCACATCCTCGGGCCGCTGGACGAAGCTCAGCGCGATCCAGTCGGCCCCCTGCTCGAGCGCGAAGGCGAGGTCGGCGCGGTCCTTGGGGGTCAGCGCGGGGACCGGGACCACCGCGTCGGGCACGTTGACCCCCTTGCGGTCCGAAATCGGCCCGCCGACTTCGGCCGAGCACAGGATCGAGTCCGCATCGGCGCGGATTACCTTGAGGCGCAATTTGCCGTCATCGATCAGCAGTCGCTGGCCCTTGGTCAGCACCTTGAACAGCTCGGGGTGCGGCAGGCAGACGCGAGTGTCGTCGCCGGGCGCGGGATCGCGATCGAGCGTGAAGTGCGCCGAGTGGCGGATCACCGCTTTGCCGCCCTTGAACTGGCCGACGCGCAGCTTCGGGCCTTGCAGGTCGCACAGGATCGCGATCGGGCGCCCAACGTCCTTCTCCAGCGCGCGGATCGCGGCGATGGTCGCGGCGTGGAGCGCGTGGTCGCCGTGGCTCATGTTGACGCGGAACGCATCGACCCCGGCCTTGTAGAGCTGGGCGAGCATCTTGGGATTGCTGCTCGCCGGGCCGACGGTGGCCAGAATCTTCACCTTGCGGGTGCGCAAGGAGGTCGGGGGCAGGTGGATGGCGGGCTTGGCCAAGAGACTTCCTTTGCTGGCGGCGCAGCGCCTATGGCAAAAGATGACCCCGGACCCAAGGACTGATCATGACCGACCCGCTCGACCAACTGGACGACCAGTATGCCGCCGCCGCGTTTCGCCGCCTGGTGCGCCACTTGCGCCACCGCCACGACGCGCAGAACATCGACTTGATGGGTCTGGCCGGCTTCTGCCGCAACTGCCTGTCCGACTGGATCGTCGAGGCCGGCGCGCCGTTGGACAAGGCAAACGCGCGAGAGACGATCCACGGAATGCCCGCGGGCGAGTGGAAGGCGAAATACCAGAACGAGGCGACGCCCGAGCAGCTCGAGCGGATGGCGGCGAGCGTGGCGAAGAACGCGTCATAGCCCTCTCCCCTTCAGGGGAGAGGGTTGGGAGAGGGGGCTGTGCGCGACAGGCCCCTCTCAACTCCGGCTAGTTCGCTTCGCTCTCGAGCCTTCGTATCTCTCCCCTGAAGGGGCGAGAGCGGATTGTCCACAGCCTCGCGCTTCCCCGAATCGCCAACGCATGGCTAAGGCCGCGCCAACCGATTCACCCCATCCCCGGAGTACCCCCATGGCCACCGCCACCGACGACCGCCTGCGCCTTTTGATCGAGCGCGTCGAACGCCTCGAGGAAGAGAAGAAGGGCATCGCCGACGATATCCGCGACGTGTATTCCGAGGCCAAGGCGGTCGGCTATGACAGCAAGATCATGCGCCAGATCGTGCGCCTGCGCAAAATGAAGCCCGACGATCGCGCCGAGATGGAAACCATACTCGATCTCTACAAGGCGGCGCTCGGGCTGGGGTGACTGGACGCGCCGGTCTGCCGTGCTAAGTCTCTCGCGAAACAGGGAGAACACCGTATGCGTGCAGTTCTGGCCGCCTTGCTGCTGACCACAGCAGCCGTTTCTCCGGCCTCTGCGCAAGCGCCGACCGCGCCCGCTACCTGGATCCACGCCGGGCGGCTGATCGACCGCCCCGGCGAAACGCCGCGCGGGCCTTCGACGATCATCATCCGCGACGGCAAAGTCGCCGAAATTCGCGACGGGCTGGTCCCCGCCGACCCCGGCGCGAAACTGGTCGACCTGTCGCGCGCCACCGTGTTGCCCGGGCTGATCGACATGCACGTTCACCTGCTGGGGATCGGCGGCGACCCGCTGCGCGCACGGCTCAACCGGATCAGCAACGAGCCCGAGGACGACCTGCTGATCGGTGCGGGCAATGCGCGGCGCACGCTCGAGGCCGGATTTACCACGGTGCGCGACCTCGGCGCCCGGCCGCGCGGGATCCGCGCTTTGCGCGAGGCGATCGATCGTGGCGACGTGAGCGGGCCAACGATCGTCAACGCCGGTTCGGGCATCTCGGTCACCGGCGGCCACGGCGATCCGCTCAACGGTCTGGCCGAGCCGTTCTATCACGCGGTCGCCGATAGCGTCGAGAACACCTGCGACGGTCCCGATGACTGCCGCCGCGCGGTGCGCCGCCAGGTTGGGCTGGGGGCGCAAGTGATCAAGTTCATGGCGACAGGGGGCGTGCTCTCGAATGTCTCGGGCGGGCTCGGGCGAGCGATGCTGCCCGAAGAGATGAAGGCGATCGTCGAGACTGCGCACCAGTTGGGGCGCAAGGCAGCGGCGCACAGCCATGCCGCAGACGGCACGCGGACCGCGGTCGAGGCGGGGGTCGATACGATCGATCACGGCACTTTCCTCGACGATGCGACGATCAAGCTGATGAAGGCGCGCGGCACCTGGCTGGTCCCGACGATGCTCGCGCCGGCCACCGCGCTCCAGCAGGCGCGCAGCGGGATGCTGCCCCCGGCGACGGTGCCCAAAGCCGAGGAAGCAGCTGCTGCAGCGATCGAGAGCCACCGCAAGGCGATCGCCGCGGGGGTCAAAATCGCGTTCGGGACCGACACCGGGGTGAGCAAGCACGGCGACAATGCGCAGGAATTCGCACTGATGGTCGCCGCGGGTATGACACCGGCGGAAGCGATCAAGGCGGCGACGGTAAATGCCGCGGCAGCGCTCGACCGCCCCGGTCTCGGCCGCATCGCCCCGGGCATGGCCGCCGACATCATCGCGGTCGACGGCGATCCGCTCGCCGATGTCCGCCAGCTCGAGGATGTCGATTTCGTGATGAAAGCCGGGAAGGTCGTCAAGCACGAGGGCGGGGCCCAATGATCGTCACCACCACGCACACCGTCGATGGCCGCCCGATCAGCGAATACCTGGGTATCGTCACCGGCGAGGTAATCCTGGGCGCCAACATCTTCCGCGACATGTTCGCCTCGATCCGCGACGTGTTCGGCGGGCGTTCGGGCGCCTACGAACAGGTGCTCGAACGCGGACGCCGCGAGGCGATCCTCGAGATGGTCGACAAGGGCCGCCAGCTTGGCTGCGACGCGCTGGTCGGGTGCGACCTCGACTACCAGACCCTGGGCAAGCGCGGTTCGATGCTGATGATCTCGGTCAACGGCACCGCGGTGAAGCTGCGCCAGGAATTGCCCGGGCGGTCCGGCTAGGCTAGGGCGCGCGCATCCAATCCTAGCCAAGACGCGAGCACATGGCCGGCCATTCCAAATTCAAGAACATCATGCACCGCAAGGGGGCGCAGGATAAGAAGCGCTCGGCGAGTTTTTCCAAGCTCAGCCGCGAGATCACCGTCGCCGCCAAGCTGGGCATGCCCGATCCCGACCTGAACCCGCGGCTGCGCGCCGCGGTCAACGCCGCCAAGGCCCAGTCGGTGCCAAAGGACAACATCCAGCGCGCGATCGACAAGGCCAGCCGCGGCGACGCCGAAAACTATGAGGAAATTCGCTACGAAGGCTATGGCCCGGGCGGGGTCGCGCTGATCGTCGAGGCGCTGACCGACAATCGCAACCGCACCGCCACTAACGTGCGCACCGCGTTCAGCCGCAATGGCGGCAACCTGGGCGCGAGCGGCGCGGTGAGCCACGGGTTCGAACGGCTCGGGCTCATCGAATACGGGATCGAGGCGGGCGACGAGGATAAAGTGCTCGAAGCCGCGATCGAGGCCGGCGCCGACGATGTCGAAAGCGACGACGACGGCCACCAGATCTGGGTGGCGATGGATTCGTTGCACCCCGTCGCGCGCGAGCTGGAAAAGACGCTGGGCGAGGCCGGGGCGGTCAAGCTGGCGTGGAAGCCAAGCCTGACCACCGAAGTCGACGAGGACGCCGCGGGCAGCCTGCTCAAGCTGATCGACGTCCTCGACGAGGACGACGACGTCCAGGCAGTGTGGGGCAATTACGAGATTTCCGACGCGGTGATGGAGAAGCTGGGCGATCAGCCCGCTTCGGGGTGGGGAAGAGGCTGAGCGAGGGGCGGGGCGTTTCATGCTCATAATCGGCCTCGATCCCGGGCTCGGCACCACCGGCTGGGGGATCGTCGCCAAATCGGGCAGCCGCCTCAGCCACGTCGCCAACGGCCAGATCGGGACCGACCCCAAGGCCCCGCTCGCCGAACGTCTGGTGGTGCTCGACCGCGAGCTGGCCGACGTGATCCTCGCCCATCGCCCCGATAGCGGCGCGGTCGAGGAGGTGTTCGTCAACACCAACCCGCAATCGACGCTCAAACTCGGTCAGGCGAGGGGAGTGTGCCTGCTCGCGCTCGCCCGCGCCGGACTGCCCGTCGCCGAATACGCCACCCGGCTGGTCAAGAAGGCACTGGTCGGCACCGGCGGCGCGGACAAGGCGCAAGTCCAGGCGATGCTTCGCGTGCTGTTGCCGGGGGTCAAGTTGGCGGGAGCCGATGCGGCCGACGCGCTGGCGGTGGCGATCTGCCATGCGCATATGGCCAGAAGCTGAAACCCAATCCTCGACACGCACGGAAGAGGATGACTAGAAGCAGCGCATGATCGCCAAGCTCACCGGCCTGCTCGATGATACCGGCGCCGACTGGGCGGTGATCGATGTTTCGGGGGTGGGCTACCTCGTGCATTGCTCGGCCAAAACGCTCGCCGCGCTGGGCATCCGCGGCGATACGGTGGCGTTATTCACCGATCTCCAGGTCAGCGAGAATGATCTGCGCCTGATCGGCTTCGCCAGCGGCGCCGAACGCGACTGGTTCCGCCTGCTGACGGGGGTGCAGGGCGTGGGCAGCAAAGTCGCGCTGGCGATCCTCTCCGCGCTTTCGACGGAGGAGCTGCAACGCGCGTGTGCAGGAGGCGATGCGGCGATGGTGGCGCGCGCGCAGGGCGTCGGGCCGAAGCTGGCGGGGCGGATCGTCAACGAGTTGAAGGACAAGGCGGGCGGGTTGCCGACGGTGGCGGGGATCGCGAGCGTGCCGCCGCCAGGCTCGGTCAGCGCGGATGCGGTCTCGGCGTTGCAGAACCTGGGGTTCAAACCGGCGGTTGCAGCTAACGCGGTGGCGCATGCGCAGGGAGAGCTTGGAGTAGACGTCGGCCTCAATGACCTCGTGCGCGTTGCGCTGCGGAAAGCCGCGGGATGACATGGGTGCTGCGGCCCAGGGCGGGAGCCGAGTTGCACGCGGCGACGCGCCACCCCACTTTGCCATCGGTGCCGAATGGACGTATATCGGGCCCATGACCGACCTCAGCTTCTCGCTTCCGCCCGACCTCGCTCGCCGGATCGAATCCCGGATCGCCGGTGGGGAGTTCGTGGATGCCGGTGACTATCTGCGCGATCTCGTCCGGCGCGACCTCGAAGACGCCGACGAGACCGAGTGGCTGCGCGAGCAGATCGACATTGGCCGCGCCTCCGGGATCATCGACAAGGACCCCCGCGAAGTCATCGAAGAGATCATCGCCGAGCGCCGCGCCCGGCGTGGCTGAAGTACGCTTCAGCCCCAAGGCGCGGGCGGATCTGGCGGAAATCGACGAGTACGGGACGGACGCTTTCGGCGATGAAGTTGCGGCGGACTACGCTCGTGGGTTGAATGACATTTGGGACAGGCTGGAACGGCATCCGAGGATCGGGCCAAGGCAGCCCAAGCTCGGTCGCCTGGTGCGCTGTATCGTCCACCAAAGTCACCGCATCTTCTACGAAGTCGAAGGCGAGGTTGTGTTGATCCTGCGCATCTTCCATCACGCGCGTGACGTGAAACGCAGTCTGCTGAAGTGACCGAAAACCCCAACCTCACCCCCATCCGCCAGCCCGACGACGCCGATGCAGCGCTCCGCCCGAAAACGCTCACCGAGTTCGTCGGGCAGGCGGCGGCCAAGGGCAATCTGCGGGTGTTCATCGAGAGCGCCAAATCGCGGCGCGAGGCGATGGACCATGTGCTGTTCTTCGGGCCGCCGGGGCTGGGCAAGACCACGCTGGCGCAGATCGTCGCGCGCGAATTGGGGGTGGGATTTCGGGCGACCAGCGGGCCGGTGATCGCCAAGGCGGGCGATCTCGCCGCGCTGCTGACCAATCTCGAAGAAGGCGACGTCCTGTTCATCGACGAGATCCACCGGCTCAATCCCGTGGTCGAGGAGGTACTCTACCCGGCGATGGAGGACCGCGCGCTCGATCTGATCATCGGCGAGGGGCCCTCGGCGCGGAGCGTGCGGATCGACCTGCCCGCGTTCACGCTGATCGGCGCGACGACGCGCGCCGGGCTGCTGACCACGCCGCTGCGCGACCGGTTCGGGATCCCGGTGCGGCTGAATTTTTACACCGTTCCCGAGCTGGAGCGCGTGGTAACCCGCGCCGCGGGGCTGCTCGGCCAGGGCCTCGACGAGGAAGGCGCGCGCGAGATCGCGCGGCGGGCGCGGGGGACGCCGCGGGTCGCCGGGCGGCTGTTGCGGCGGGTGCGCGATTTCGCGCACGTCGCGGGCGACGGGCTGGTGACGCGCGCCATCGCCGATGCCGCGCTGACCCGGCTCGAGGTCGATGCGCTCGGGCTCGACGCGATGGACCGCCGCTACCTCACGATGATCGCCGACATCTACAAGGGCGGCCCGGTGGGGGTCGAAACGCTCGCCGCGGGCTTGAGCGAACCGCGCGACACGATCGAGGACGTCGTCGAACCCTACCTGATCCAGCTCGGCCTGGTCGCGCGCACCGCGCGCGGCCGCTGCCTCAACGACCGCGCCTGGGCACACCTCGGCCTGAATCCGCCTTCCGGAAGCCAGACGGGACTGTTCGATTCGCCCGGCGGCGGCGAACCGGCCGATTGAAGGCCATTTCGCGCCGCACGCGTTGTCAAATCCGTCAGTTTTGGTTTCATAACGGGACACCCTGTGCTCGCCGCGCAAAAATCGCGCCCTTTACAACGTTCAGGAGCCCTCCGGCACGGTTAACGCGATTGCTCCCGCCGCTCCGCTAGGCCCTAGTTGCAGGCATCGGGGCAGATTTGTCGGCTAACGTCCGGCGCGATCCACCCCATCGTCGAGCGAGAAGCGAGCACGGACGATGTCGATTCGGATGGCCTTGGCCAAATTGAGCGCGGTCGCCGTAACGGGCGGCATGGTCGGTGGGGGTGCCGTGCACGTCGCCGAACCCAGCGCCAAGGACAAGGGCTACGTCAAGCACGTCAAGAAGGCCAAGCCGGTCAAGCGCGCGGTGGCCAGCCGCGCCCAGCCGCGCACGGTCAAGCGGATGCGCAAGATCGTCAGGACCGAGACCAACCGCGTCTGCGCCCCGCAGCAGGATGCGCTGATGGCGGTGCCGCTGCCCGCGCCGATCCTTTCCCAGCCGATGCCCACGAGCGGCGGCGGGGGCGGCCCCGTGGTGATCGGCGGTGGCCCGATCGGCGGTTTCGGCGGCGGAGGGTTCTTCGGGGGCTTTTTTGGCGGCGGTAGCGGAGGCGGCGGCGGCAGCGTCGTGATCTCGTCGACCAGCACCGGATCGACCTCAACTTCGGGCGGAAGCAGTTCCACTTCGGGGGGCAGCAGCTCGACCTCGGGTGGCAGCACCTCGACCGGGGGTAGTTCGACCAGCACCTCCTCGGGCGCGATCACCAGTTCGACCACCACCGGCGGGGTCTCGACTTCGTCGGGCGCGGTGAGCACCTCGACCTCGACCAGCTCGGGGAACGTTTCGACATCGTCGGGCAACGTTTCCACGAGTTCGGGCAATGTATCGACTTCGTCGGGCGACGTTTCAACCAGTTCGACATCGTCGGGTGGCGTGTCGAGCAGTTCGACCTCGTCGGGTAACGTATCCACCAGCTCGACTTCGTCGGGCGACGTGTCGAGCAGCTCGACCTCGTCGGGTAACGTGTCGACCAGTTCAACTTCATCGGGCGATGTGTCGACCAGCTCCACCTCGTCAGGCAACGTGTCGACCAGTTCGAGCACTTCGTCGAGCACCAGTTCGTCGACATCCTCATCGACCTCGAGTTCGTCGTCGAGCTCGGGCGGGACCAGCAGCGGCGGAACTCCCCCGGTGGACGTGCCGGAGCCGGGTATGCTGATCCTGTTCGGCGCCGCGGCGGCTGCGCTGGTCGCGCGCCAGCGCTATGGCGCCCGCTGCGCCTACAGCATGGCGGCGCAGTAACTCGGCGGTTCAGGCGCGGCTCCGGCCGCGCCGCAGCGACCACAACGTCGCCAGGCCCACCCCCAGCCAGACAACGTTGAGTGCGGTCGAGGGGATCGCCCCGTGCCACCCGCTGTTGACCACAAATCCGGCCGCGCCAGCCACGTTCAGCCACTGGAACGTGCGACTGCGCCCTTCCAGACGCCCGAGCGAGACGAGGACGTACGAGCCGAGGATCAGCGCGGCGCCGGCCCACCCGGCGGCTTCGACGAAGATGGCCAAAACGCTCAACCGGGCACCACGGCATGGGCGCGGACAGGGAATGTGCCCATGCCTGCGATCGGCGGAGGAACGGCGTTGAAGCGGAACCCCGTATCGGGAAGATGTTCCAGCCGGGTCAGATGCTCGCAAATCGGCACGTCGGCGCCGAGCAGGATGGTGTGAACCGGGCGGCTGCGGGTGCGGGTGTCGTCGATGTTGTGCGAATCGATCCCGACCAGCGCCGCTCCTGCCGCCACCAGCAGATCGGCTGCGTCACGCGTCAGGAAGGGGTGATCGTCGAAGTAGGCCTCGGTGCGCCAGTGGCGGTCCCATCCGGTGTGGACCAGCACCGCCTTGCCGCCCAGCTCCAGCCCGGCAAACGATGCGGCATCGACCGCAAGGCCTTGCGCGAACGGGTGGCGCACCACCACCGCAGGCAGGTCGCTCAGGCGGGCCAGGTCGAGTTGGGAAAGATCGCGTCCGTCTTCATGGCGGTGGAACGGGGCGTCGAGGTAAGTGCCTGTGTTGGCCACCATGTCGATCCGCCCGATCTGGAAGCGGCTGCCGTCATCGTAGTTCGCAGCCGAAGCCTCGCGCGACCAGAAGTCGCAGATTGCCGGGCCGGGCAGCCCCTTGAATGTGACCATGCCATGTTCGATGACATGGCTCAGGTCGATGTGGCGGCTGGTTCGGTCGGTCGGGCTGGCCATGGATCCGGCTTAGCGGGGAAACCGGGTCCCCGCCAAGCCGGTCCGCAGGTCAGGCCGCGAGCTTGCGCAGCACGTAGTGCAGGATCCCCCCGTTGAGGAAATACTCGAGCTCATTCGCCGTATCGATCCGGCACAGCGCGGTGAAGGTGAAGGTCTCGCCGTTGGGGCGGGTGACCTCGACTTTCACGTCCTGGCGCGGCTTCAGGCCCGCGACACCGTGGATCGTGAACGAATCGTCCCCGGTCAGCCCCAGCGAATCACGCGTGTCTCCGCCCATGAACTGGAGCGGCAGCACGCCCATCCCGACCAGGTTCGAACGGTGGATGCGCTCGAAGCTTTCGACGATCACCGCGCGCACGCCCAGCAGGTTGGTGCCCTTGGCCGCCCAGTCGCGGCTCGATCCGGTGCCGTACTCCTTGCCGCCGACGATCACCATCGGGGTGCCTTGCGCCTTGTAGGCCATCGCCACGTCGTAGATCGGCATGACCTCGCCGTTGAAGCGGCTCATCCCGCCTTCGATGCCGGGGACCATCTCGTTCTTGATGCGGATGTTGGCGAAAGTGCCGCGCATCATCACGTCGTGGTGGCCGCGGCGGCTGCCATAGGAGTTGAAGTCGGCCTTGGCGACCTGATGCTCCATCAGCCACTTGCCCGCCGGACTATCGACCTTGATCGATCCCGCCGGGCTGATGTGGTCGGTGGTGATCGAATCGCCCAGGATCGCCAGAGGCTTGGCGCCGATGATGTCGCCGACCGGCGCCGGGGTCATGCTCATGCCCTCGAAATAGGGCGGGTTGGCGACATAAGTGCTGCCCGCGCGCCACTTGTAGGTTTCGCTCCCGGTCACGTCGATCGCCTGCCAGTGCGCATCGCCCTTATAGACGTCGGCATAGCGCGCCTGAAACATCGGCCGGTCGATCGACGAGGCCATCAGCGCGGCGACTTCGGCGTTGGTTGGCCAGATGTCGCGCAAATACACGTCGTCGCCCGCGGTGCTCTGCCCGATCGGAGTGGTGGTGAAGTCCTCGGTCACCGTGCCTTTCAGCGCATAGGCGACCACCAGCGGCGGGCTGGCGAGGAAGTTGGCGCGCACGTCGGGGCTGACGCGGCCCTCGAAGTTGCGGTTGCCCGAAAGCACGCTGGCGGCGACGATGTCGTTGCCGTTGATCGCGTTGCTGATCGGCTCGGCCAGGGGTCCCGAATTGCCGATGCAGGTGGTGCAGCCATAGCCGACCAGGTTGAACCCGATCGCGTCGAGGTGCGATTGCAGCCCCGCCTTGATCAGATAGTCGGTGACCACCTGGCTGCCCGGCGCGAGGCTGGTCTTGACCCATGGCTTGGGCTTCATTCCCAGCTCGTTGGCCTTCTTGGCGACGAGGCCCGCGGCGACGAGTACGCCGGGGTTGGAGGTGTTGGTGCAGCTGGTGAGCGCGGCGATCACCACGTCGCCGTCGCCGATGTCGTGGTCCTTGCCCTCGACCGCGACGCGCTTGAAGCCGCTGTGCTTGTAAACGTTGGCGAGGTCATCGTTGAACACGTCATCGACATTGGTCAGCGAAACCCGGTCCTGCGGGCGCTTGGGTCCGGCGAGCGAAGGCACCACGGTGGCCATGTCGAGTTCGAGCGTGTCGGTGAAGATCGGATCGGGCGCGTCCGGATCGAGCCAGAACCCCTGCGCCTTGGCATAAGCCTCGACCAGCGCGATCTGGTCCTCGTCGCGCCCGGTCAGGCGCATGTAGTCGAGCGTCTTGTCATCGATCCCGAAGAAGCCGCAAGTGGCGCCGTATTCGGGGGCCATGTTGGCCAGCGTCGCGCGATCGGCCAGCGTCAGGTGCGCCAGGCCGGGGCCGTAGTATTCGACGAAGCGGCCGACCACGCCCTTGGCGCGCAGCATCTGGGTGGCGGTCAGCACCAGGTCGGTCGCGGTCACGCCTTCGGCGAGCTTGCCTGTCACCTTGAACCCGACCACTTCGGGGATCAGCATCGAGACCGGCTGGCCGAGCATCGCGGCCTCGGCCTCGATCCCGCCGACGCCCCAGCCGAGCACGCCCAGCCCGTTGATCATCGTGGTGTGGCTGTCGGTCCCGACGCACGTGTCGGGGTAGGCGACGTCCTGCCCGGTCTGGTCCTTGGAAACCCACACCGCCTGCGCGATGTTCTCGAGGTTGACCTGGTGGCAGATGCCCGTGCCGGGGGGGACTGCGTAGAAGTTGTCGAGGCTTTTCGAGCCCCATTTGAGGAAGTCGTAGCGTTCGCCGTTGCGTTCGTACTCGATCTCGACGTTCTGCTCGAACGCCTTGGGGTGGCCGAACTCGTCGACCATAACCGAATGGTCGATAACCAGGTGGACCGGGACCAGCGGGTTGATCTTGGAGGTGTCGCCGCCCAGCTTGGCGATCGCGTCGCGCATTGCGGCCAGATCGACCACGCACGGCACCCCTGTGAAATCCTGGAGCAGCACGCGCGCCGGGCGGTACTGGATCTCGGCCCCGGTGACCGGGTTCTGTTGCCAGTCGACCAGCGCCTTCACATCGTCCTTCGAGACGGTGAACCCGCCGTCCTCGAACCGCAGCATGTTCTCGAGCAGGACTTTCAGGCTGAACGGCAGCCGGCTGATGTCGCCGTATTCCTCGGCCGCCCGGGCCAGCGCGTAATAGCCGTACTCGCGGTTGCCGACCTTGAGCGTGCGGCGTGCGCCAAGCGAATCCTGTCCGACCTGGGTCATGTGTGCAATTCCCTCCTGCTGGCTGAACCGGCGGGCGCGCCCCAACCCCGTCCGGAGAGTGTGTTCAGCCGATGCGCGTTTCGGTTTGCAAGGTCAAGGGTATGCGGTCAGGCGACGGTCGGCTCGGGCGGTGTCCGCCTCGCCGCGACCAGACAGGCCGCCACGATCAGCGCCACCCCCGCCAGCGTGGTCAGCGAAACCGGCTCGCGGAAGGCCAGCCAGCCGACCCCGGCGGCCCAGCCGAATGCGCTGTATTCCATCGGCACCAGCACTTGCGCTTCGGCCCGGGCATAGGCCCAGGCGAGCAACAGCGCGGCGACGATGCTCAGCAGCGAGCTTACGGCGATCCACGTCAGCGCGCCGTCGGGCACGCGCAAAAACCATGGCGCGAACCCCGCCAGCGTCAGGAAGGTGATCGCGTTCTGGAAGAAGACGATCTCGCGGGGCTTGGCGATCAGCGCCTGGCGCCGCGCGAGCACGAGGTTGAGCGCGTAGAGCACCGCCGAGGCGAGCACCGCGGCGATCCCCTCGATCCGCTCGGGAGTGCGTTCCACGGTTAGCTCGGGCCAGCAGATCACCGCCACCCCCACCAGCCCGATCAGCGAGGCGGCGATCGCTTTGGGCGCGATCATCTCCTTGAGCATCACCGCGGCGAGATAGAGGGAGATCAGCGGGGCGAAGAACGAGATCGCGATCGCCTGCGCCAGCGGCAGCAGCGTCAGGCTGTGGAAGAACAGGAACGCCATCACCGCGACGATCACCCCGCGCAGCAGGTGGACGCGCATCACCGCGGGCCGAGGCCATGGGGTCCGCGCGCCCAGCCACAGCGGCAGGGTGACCGCGCTGCTCATCGCTGCACGCCAGACCATCGCCGAATAGGCCCCCACCGCCAGGCTGGCAGCCTTCATCGTCCCGTCCATCACGCTGAGCAGCGCGATCGCGACGACAGCGACGAGGACAGGGGCGAGGGGGTGTGAGGCGCGCATTGGGCGGGCGTTAGGGGATTGAGCGGGGGCTCGCCACCCCGATCCTCCCCCACAGGGGAAGGTTCAAGCGGGCCGTTGCTGGTGCGCCACAATCGCGACGATTCAGCCGCCAGTCAGGCGCGGTGCTTGAATGGATTCGCGCCTTCGGGCAGATTCGGGGCTGCGCAGCACGATAGCGGCGCAACTCGCAACAGTGGGATTGAGAATGATTTTTCGGGGTACTTCCAAGAGTTCGGTCGCTTCGATGGCGGTTGCGGGGCTGATGCTGGCGGCACCGGCGCTTGCCCAGCCGGTGGCGCAGCCCGCCCCCCCTCCGGCCGACCTCCTGCCGCCTGCGGTTGCGCCCGCGCCGACCCCCACCCCGGTTCCCCCGCCGCCCGCACCGGCGTGGTCGCGGCGCGATGCGCAGGCGCTGCTCGCCGCAGTCCAGGCGATCGGCGCCGAAGGCCTCGACCCCAAGGACTATGAGCCCGCCACGCTTGCCGCCGCCATCGCCGCCGGTGAGGGTGTCGCGCTCAACGAAACCGCCACCCGCCTGTTCGCCTGGCTGGTCGAGGACTTGCGCGACGGGCGCACGCCGATGAGTGCGCGGGTTCAGTGGTTCGTGGTCGATCCCGATCGCGACCTCAATCCCACCGCTCTGGTTCTCGCCCGCGCGCTGGAAAAGCACGACGTGGCGGGCGAGCTCGCCGCACTCGCCCCGCTCCACCCCGATTATGCCGCGCTCAGGCAGGAGCTTGCCACATCCACCGGCGACAAGACCGTGATCCGCGCCAACATGGACCGCTGGCGCTGGCTGGCGCGCGACATGGGCGACCAATACCTCCTGACCAACGTGCCCGAATACATGCTGCGGCTGACGGTCAAGAACAAGGTCATCACCAGCTACCGCACCGTGGTCGGCAAGCCGGGCAAGACGGCCACGCCGCAGCTTGCCGAAACGGTGCAGGGGGTGATCTTCAACCCGACCTGGACCGTGCCGCAGTCGATCGTCAAGGGCGAAGGGCTGGGCGCGCAGCTGCTCGCCAACCCGGCCCGCGCCAAGCGCGAGAACTACAAGGTGTGGAAGGACAAGGCGACCGGGTTCGTCACCGTCGTCCAGCAGCCGGGCAAGGGCAACTCGTTGGGACTGATGAAGCTCGACATGCCCAATCCGCACGCGATCTTCGTCCATGATACCCCCGCCAAATCGCTGTTCGCCGCGCCCAACCGCGCCTTCAGCCACGGTTGCATCCGCACCGAACGGGCGAGCGAGCTGGGGATGCTGATGGCGATGCTCGGCGGGGGGCTGACCAAGGAAGAGGGCGTCGCCCACACGCTGTCGGGCGAGTACACCAAGGTCCCGATGACCAAGACCTTCCCGGTCTACATCACCTATTTCACGATGGCCCGCGACGTGACCGGGGGGATGCGCAAGTTCGCCGACATTTACGGCCGCGACGCCCCGGTCCTCACAGCGCTCAAGGCCCCGCGCCAGCTCCACACCGACCAGCGCAAGAGCAACGAAAAGGTGATCGAGATCGTCGACGATCTGGGCGCGGTAAAGACCTAGGAGAAAGGTCTGCGAACTAACTGATCGCTAGGCCCGCCGTCCCGCCTTCAGCACCGCCGCCGCGCAATTGTGCCCGGGCGCGCCGGTGACCCCGCCGCCCGGGTGCGCGCCCGCTCCGCATAGCCACAAGCCGGGGATCGGCCCGCGGTGGCTGCCGGTGCCCAGCACCGGGCGCGCGGCCCACAATTGGTCCAGGCTCATCCGGCCGTGGAAGATGTCGCCGTCGACCAGCCCGAAGCGGCGTTCGAGGCCCTTGGGGGTGAGCACCTGCTGGCCCACGATCAAGGCGCACACGCCGGGGGCGTGGTGTTCGAGCACGGCCAGCACCGCCTCGACCGCCTCGTCCTCCTGCGCAGCGGTCCACTCCAGCCTGGGGTCGAACTGCTGGCAGAACAGGCTGGCGACATGCGTTCCGGGGGTGTCGACCAGCGAAGGATCGACCGTCGAGGGGATCAGCATCTCGACGATCGGCTTGGCGCTCCAGCCCTGGCACTTGGCGTCGTCGTACGCGCGGTCCATGTAGTCGAGCGACGGGGCCATGATGATCCCGGCGGACAAGTGTTCGCCTCCACCGGATAAAGCGGCGAAATCGGGCAAGCCTGACAGCGCCAGGTTCATCCGCAAGCTGCCGCTGCCGGTGGCATAGCGGTCCATCGCCAGCGCAAAGTCTTGCGGCAGAGCGTCGCGCGCGATCAGCTTGCGGTAGAGCAGCGCGGGGCCGACGTTGGCGATCACCCGCTTGGCGCGCACTTCCTCGCCGCTCGCCAGCCGCACGCCCACCGCTGCGCCGCGCTCGACCAGCACCTCGGCGACGGGCTGTTCGACCCCGATCTCGACCCCGGCTTCGCGGCAGGCGCTGGCCATCGCCCGGGTGATCGCGCCCATCCCGCCGATCGCGTGGCCCCACGCGCCCTTGACCCCGTTGGCCTCGCCGAACACGTGGTGGAGCAGGACGTAGGCGCTGCCCGGCGCGTCGGGGCTGGCGTAGTTGCCGACCACGGCATCGAATCCGAACACCGCCTTGACCGCCTCGCTCTCGAACCACCCGTCGAGATATTCGCGCGCCGAGCGGGTGAACAGCGCCAGCGCCTCGCGCTTGCCCGCCAGGTCGAGATCCTTGAGGACGCGCGCCTGCAATGCGGCGTCGATCAGACCCCTTAACCCCTCGGTTTGCGGGGGGATCTTCAGCGCCAGCGCGCGCAGCACGTCGGCAACCTGGTCGAGCGCGGCAAAGTAGGCGGGAAGCGTTTCAGCGTCCTTGCGGCTGAATTTCGCCACCTCGGCCTGGCTGCGTTCGATCCCGCCGCCCATCAGCAGGTAGTCGCCGGGCGTCGCCGAGAGCGGCAGGAAATTTGCCACCGGGCGGTTGACCACGCGCAGGCCCTGACGCTCGAGCGCCATGTCAGCGATCACCTTGGGCTGGAGCAGACTGACGGTGTAGCTCGCCACCGAATTGCGGAAACCGGGCGCGAACTCCTCGGTCACCGCGGCGCCGCCGAGAGTGTGGTGCGCCTCGCAGATCCGCACCTTGTGCCTGGCGCGGGCGAGATAGAACGCGCAGACCAGCCCGTTGTGGCCCCCGCCGATGATCACCGCGTCGAGCGCCATGTGTAACCGATCTCCCTTTGGCTGCGAATGAACGTCAGCGTGTGGCGACGTTCACAGCATGGAAACTTCGAATCGCATAGTCGGGATCGGAACAAACGAATGATGGATAAAGGAACCGGTCATGGGACTGTTTCGCAAGGACCTCTACCACGCCTTTCTGGTCGGCTTCCTGATCGGGACCGCAGGACTGGTCGCCAGCATCGACGGCGAGGCGCGGGCGCAGATGGTCGCGCAAGTCTCGCAAATCGCTTGACGCGCACGCTGTTCCCGCTCGCCGCCGCGGCCTTGCTGGCTTCGGCCTGCGCTTCGCCCGCGCTTGCGGAGAGTGCGGTGGCGACACCTGCCGCCAAGGTCGTCGCCGACGAAGGCAAGGGCCTCAAGACCGCGATCTTCGCGGGCGGCTGCTTCTGGGGGATCGAGGGCGTGTTCAGCCACCTCAAGGGCGTGACCAGCGCGGTTTCTGGATACCACGGCGGCACCGCGGCGACCGCGACCTACGAGCGGACCAACGATGGCGACACCGGTCATGCCGAAGCGGTCAGGGTGACTTATGACCCCGCGATGATCCGCTACGACCAATTGCTTCGGGTGTTCTTCGCGGTCGGCGCCGATCCCACCCAGCTCAATCGCCAGGGCCCCGACCGCGGGACCCAGTACCGTACCGCGCTGGTCCCGGTCAGCGCCGAACAGAACCGCGTCGCGGCCGCCTATCTTGCGCAGCTCAAGGCCTCGGGGTTGTGGAAGAAGCCGCTGGTGGCAAAGATCGAGCGCGCGCAGACGTTCTATCCCGCAGAAACCTATCACCAGGACTTCATGCGCAAGAACCCCAGCCACGGCTATATCCTGAGGTGGGACGCACCCAAGATAGCGGGGCTCAAACGGCTGTTCCCCGCGCAGTACAAGGCGGCTTTCACCGCGGGATGACCGAATTGCGGCCCCACCTCCTCTACAGGGGAGGATTTGCCGCTGACGCCGCTTGATCCTATATCTCCTGCATGGCCCACCACGCCCATAAGGAACATTCAGGCGAAAACCTGATCGCCGCTGCGCGCGGCGCGCTGACCGCGGCGGGCGAGCAATGGACCGGGATGCGCGGCGACGTGTTCGAGGCGCTGGCGGTGCGCGACAAGCCGGCCTCGGCCTATGACATTGCCGAAAGCGTCGGCGCGCGGCGCGGCAAGCGGGTCGCGGCCAATTCGGTCTATCGCATCCTCGACCTGTTCGTGCGGACCAACCTGGCGCGGCGGGTGGAAAGCGCCAACGCCTACCTCGCCAACAGCCACCCCGGCTGCCGCCACGACTGCATCTTCCTGATCTGCGATGCCTGCGGGGCAGCCACGCACATCGACGACGATCGCCTGACCGGCGCACTGGTCGAGGCCGCGCACGACGCGGGCTTCGCCGAGATCCGCCCGGTGGTCGAACTGCGCGGGCGCTGCTCGGCCTGCGGTTGACGGAGCGTCAGTTCCCCGGAATTTCGGGCACTTCGTTTGGCGCCGAATCGGGCTGGATCTGGTCGGGCTGGCTGGGCTGAACCTCGTCGGGCTGCTGCATGGGCTGCTCGGTCGGGGTTTGATGCGCGGGGCTTTCCTGCGGCGATTGCGGCTCGATAATGTCGGGTCGGGGCATCTGGGGCTGTTTGGGGTCAGGCATGGCACGAACACTCCTGTGCTTGGGTTCAGAACGTACCGCGCGCCCGGTTCGTTCCGCCCGCGCGCCTCGCCTGGTTCAGGCACCTTGCCCTTTGCGGGAACTGGCGATAGAGGCCCCCGTTCATTTCGCGACCTGAGCGGGCGTGGCGGAACTGGTAGACGCGCCAGATTTAGGTTCTGGTATCTTCGGATGTGGGGGTTCGAGTCCCTTCGCCCGCACCACCCTCGCCACCTTGCACGGGCCGGGCTTTGGCCAGATCGACTTTGGAAAGCGTACAAGAACGATGCAGATTGCCGAAACCGCCGCCGATGGTCTCAAGCGCGCCTACGCGGTGACCATCCCCGCCAAGGAAATTTCCGCGCGGGTCGAAGGCGAAGTCAAGAAGATTGCGCCGCAAGTGCGGATGCCCGGTTTCCGCCCGGGCAAAGTCCCGGCCAACCTCGTGCGCAAGATGCACGGTGCCGCGCTCCACCAGGACGCGCTCAACACCGCGATCCGCGAGGCGATGGACAAGCTGGTCCGCGACAACAAGCTGCGTCCCGCGATGCAGCCCGATGTCACGCTGGGCGAAGGCTACGAAGAGGGCAAGGATGCCGAGCTGGCGGTCGCGCTCGAAGTGCTGCCCGACATCGCCGCGCCCGACATCACCGGGCTCAGGCTCGAGAAGCTGACGGTTCCGGTCAGCGATACCGAAGTCGACGAGGCTGTGACCAGGATCGCCTCGGGCCAGAAGAGCTTCGTTGCCGCCAAGAAGGGCAAGAAGGCCGAGAACGGCGACCAGGTAGTGATCGATTTTCTCGGCAAGCTCGACGGCGTCCCGTTCGAGGGCGGCGCGGGTGAGGACACCCCGCTCGAACTCGGCGCTGGCCGCTTCATCCCCGGCTTCGAAGAGCAGCTCGTCGGCATGAAAGCGGGCGAGGCGCGGACGATCGACGTCACTTTCCCCGCCGATTACCCGGCCGAGAACCTCAAGGGCAAGGCCGTCACCTTCGACCTTACCGTCAAGGAAGTGAAGGTCGCGGGCGAGGCGAAGCTCGACGACGATTTCGCCAAGTCGCTCGGTCTAGAAAGCATGGAGCAGCTGCGCGGGTTGTTGCGCGGCCAGCTCGAGCAGGAGACCGCAGGGCTCACCCGTACCCAGATGAAGCGCGCATTGCTCGACCAGCTCGCCGCGGCGCACGATTTCGACGTTCCGCCGTCGATGGTCGAGGCCGAGTTCGAGCAGATCTGGCAGCAGCTCGAGCAGGAAGCTGCGCAGGAGGAAGACCCGGCAGCCGCGAAGCTGGAGATCGAAGGCGACAAGGACGATTATCGCAGCATCGCCGTTCGCCGCGTTCGCCTCGGCTTGCTTCTGTCCGAAATCGGCCAGGCCAATGGCGTCCAGGTTTCCCCCCAGGAAATGGAAATGCTGATCCAGCAGGCCGCGCGCCAGTATCGCGACGAGGATCGCGACCGTTTCGTCGAGTTCATCCGCTCGAATGCGCTCGCCGCGGCGCAACTGCGCGCTCCGCTCTATGAAGACAAAGTCGTCGATTTCCTGTTCGACAAGGCCGAGATCACCGAGCGTGAAGTGACTCGCGACGAACTTCAGGCGGCGATCGAGGCCGAAGACGCCGCCCCGGTGAAGGATGCCAAACCCGCCAAGGCGAAAAAGGCTCCGGCGAAGAAGGATGCCGCGCCTGCGGACGAAGCCGCCGCCAAGCCCGCCCCGGCCAAAAAGGTCGCGGCCAAGGCGCCTGCCAAGGATGCCCCGGCTCCGGCGAAAACGCCGGCCAAGGTCGCCAAGCCGGCGGCCAACGAGAGTGGCACCGAAGCCAAGGCGCCCGTCGCAGCGAAGAAGAAGCCCGCCGCGAAGAAGGGCTGATCCGCTCCGCCGATGCCGGACACACAAAAAGGGCGGGGATCACTCCCCGCCTTTTTCGTTCCGGCCGCGCCGTGGCGCTCCGCTTTATAGCGGCCCGGCCTTACGGGCTGTCGGGGCCGTCGCCGTCGTCGACGATCAGGTAGATACCGACGCCCAGCGCGACGACCAGCGCGATGATCAGCAGGGTCGACATGCCGCCCATCTCGTTGGCGTTTTCGAGCGGAGCGCCGGCGCGGGCGAGCGCCGGTGCGGTGGTTGCAGCGAAAGCGCCCACAGCGGCGAGAAGACTCTTGAAACGCATCGATTTGCCTCCCTGTGCGGCGATACCGCAGTCCTGCTGAGTCCAGCTAAACTCGATTGCCGCAGCGCAAAAGAGGGAGCAAGTCTCGGACCAAGAATTTGCATCCCAAATTGGACCTAATCACGGGAGATGTCGGGGAGTTGTGCATTTTTCGCGATTAAATGCGGGCTGAAGCTACCACGGGTTACTTTGGTGGAGAGCGCGATGCTGGCCGTACATCCCGACAGGGAATTTCGCACGGCACATTGAGGCAGCGATTTTCCGCCCGATCGCTCCCCGACCGAACGATCCTGCGCGCACGCCAATCGGTTAACGCCCTTGAACTCGGCCCCTACCTTCGCGACATAGTCGGTCAATTCACACGAGAGGGATTTGCATGATCGACCTGTTCGGCGGCGACGCTTACGGCTCCCAGGGACGCTTCACCCGCGAACCGGTGACCGGGGCGCTGGTGCCTATGGTGATTGAGAACACCAGCCGCGGCGAACGCAGTTTCGACATCTTCAGCCGGATGCTGCGCGAACGGATCGTGTTCGTGACCGGCGAGGTCGAAGACCAGATGGCCGCCCTGATCGTCGCCCAGCTGCTGTTCCTCGAAAGCGAGAATCCGTCGAAGGACATTTCGATGTACATCAACTCGCCGGGCGGGGTGGTCACCGCGGGCATGGCGATCCACGACACCATGCAATACATCCGCCCGCGCGTGTCGACCGTGTGCATCGGCCAGGCCGCTTCGATGGGCAGTTTCCTTCTCGCCGCGGGCGAGCCGGGCATGCGGATCGCGCTGCCCAACGCGCGGATCATGGTCCACCAGCCCTCGGGCGGGGCGCGCGGCATGGCCAGCGACATCCAGATCCAGGCGCGCGAAATCCTCCGCCTGCGCGAGCGGCTCAACACGCTCTACGTCAAGTACACCGGCAAGACGCTCGACGAAATCGAACGCGCGCTCGATCGCGACACCTTCCTCGAGGCGGACGAGGCCAAGGAGTTCGGGATCGTCGACAAAGTGTTCGAATCGCGCCCCGATGCCGACAAGGCCGGGGAGGAAGGCGGCCCGGCCAGCAAGTAGGGAAGCGTAAAGGCTGGCGCTTCAGCCCGCCGTAAGGTCTGCCGCTTATCATGGCGGCGATGGTGCAAGGCGCGCCGTGAGTTGATTAAATGCGACTCCAGACTAGAGTCGCCGAGTCTTGCCCCGCGTGGGCGTCACAGGATCGAAGATGACCAAGCTTTCCGGATCGGACACCAAGAGCACGCTTTACTGCAGTTTCTGCGGCAAATCGCAGCACGAGGTGCGCAAGCTCATCGCCGGGCCGACGGTGTTCATCTGCGACGAATGCGTCGAGCTGTGCAACGACATCATCCGCGAAGAGACCAAGGCCGGGATCGCCGGCAAGAAGGACGGCGGGGTACCTTCACCGCGTGACATTTTCACGACGCTCAACGATTACGTGATCGGCCAGGACCGCGCCAAGCGCGTGCTGTCGGTCGCGGTGCACAACCACTACAAGCGGCTCAAGCACAGCGGCAAGTCAGGCGACGTCGAGCTGGCCAAGTCGAACATCCTGCTCGTCGGGCCGACCGGCAGCGGCAAGACGCTGCTCGCCCAGACGCTGGCGCGCACGCTCGACGTGCCCTTCACGATGGCCGATGCGACCACGCTGACCGAAGCCGGCTATGTCGGCGAGGACGTCGAGAACATCATTCTCAAGCTGCTTCAGTCGAGCGACTACAACGTCGAGAAGGCCCAGCAGGGGATCGTCTACATCGACGAGATCGACAAGATCAGCCGCAAGGCGGAAAACCCCAGCATCACCCGCGACGTATCGGGCGAGGGGGTTCAGCAGGCGCTGCTCAAGCTGATGGAGGGGACCACCGCCAGCGTTCCCCCGCAGGGCGGGCGCAAGCATCCGCAGCAGGAATTCCTCCAGGTCGACACCACCAACATCTTGTTCATCTGCGGCGGGGCGTTCGCAGGGCTGGAAAAGATCATCGCCGATCGCCTCCAGAAGCGCTCGATCGGCTTCGGCGCGCACGTCGCCGATCCCGACAAGCGTCGCGTAGGCGAACTGCTCCAGAAGGCCGAGCCCGAGGATCTGCTCAAGTTCGGGCTGATCCCCGAATTCGTCGGCCGCCTGCCGGTGATCGCCACGCTCGAAGACCTCGACATCGAGGCGCTGGTCAAGATCCTCAGCGAGCCCAAGAACGCGCTGGTCAAGCAGTATGCCAAGCTGTTCGATCTGGAAGAGGTTACCCTGACCTTCACCGCCGACGCGCTGGAGACGATCGCCAAGCGCGCGATCGAACGCAAGACCGGTGCGCGCGGACTGCGCTCGATCGTCGAATCGATCCTGCTCGACACGATGTTCGACCTCCCCACGCTCGAAGGCGTGAGCGAGGTGGTGGTCGACAAGGACGTGGTCGAGGGCCGCAAGGAACCCGTCCAGGTGCTGACCGGCGACCGAAAGGAAGAGGCGGCTTAAGGCGCCACTGACGGTTGATCTCGGCGCGTACTAAGCGTTGGATCGCATCACTGGTTGGAGCTGGCGCTACGATAGCTGTAGCGACAGCGCTAGCCGGGCCCGTCGGGTTTGTCGCCGCCGCCTCTCTGTCGCTGCTCGCCGTGGTTTGGCGCCACGACAACAATCTTGGCACCTGCCTTCCACTGGCAGTTCTGTTCCTGCTCATTTGCGGCGTACTTGCTCTTTTGTTCGTCCTGATGAGGTTGGCGCATCCGGGGTAATCGAACTTGGCAGTGCAAGTGCTGCGCCACCTGATCCTCCCTGTCGCGAAGCGATGGGGAGGGGGACCGCCCGCGAAGCGGGTGGTGGAGGGGTTAGCACCCCATCCGGTCACGGCACGCCGCGACGACCGCTTCGGCCATCTCGATCGGCGAGAGCAGCACGTCCTTCGCCGGTATTCTCAAGATTCCGATCCCATGTCCGGCGATCACCGCATCACGCTTTTCATCGTGTTGGGGCTGATCACCCATATTGTGGACGATCCCATCGACTTCGATGCCGAGCTTCGCCTCGGCGCAATAGAAATCGATCACGTATTTTTCCACGGCGTGCTGGCGGCGGAACTTGACGCCACCCGCCCGACGCCTGACTTCGCGCCACAGCAGCACTTCAGGCAGCGTCATCTTGCGGCGGAGGCGGCGGGCCTTGGCGTAATCGTTGTCGCGTTGGCGCATTACCCCTCCACCACTCGCTTCGCGAGCGGTCCCCCTCCCCATTGCTGCGCAACGGGGAGGATCAAGTCAAAATCCTCCCTGTCCCGCAGGGATGGGGAGGGGGACCGCCAGACGTAGTCCCGTGGTAGGGGAGGGGTAGCGTCAAACCACCCCCGCCGGTTCCAGCACACACTCTGCCGCGGTCTCTACCTGCACCGTTGCATGCCCGATCCCGAAATCGTGCGCCAGATCGTGCGCCAGCTCATGCAGGAACCCGTCTCCTGGATGCCCGCCGGGGATCACCAGGTGCGCGGTCAGCGCGGTCTCGGTGGTACTCATCGGCCAGATGTGGAGATCGTGGACTGCACTGACCCCCGGCCGGGCGGCGAGGAACGCGCGCACCGCCGCCTCGTCGATCCCTTCGGGCACCGCAAGCAGCGCCATCTTCAGCGCATCCTTGAGCAGCCCCCAGGTGCCCCACGCGATCACCGCGACGATGACGAGGCTTGTCGCGGGGTCGATCCACGCCTTGCCGGTCCACAGCACCAGCACCCCGGCAATCACTACTCCCGCGCTGACCGCGGCGTCGGCGGCCATGTGGAGGAACGCGCCGCGGATGTTGAGATCGGTCTTGCGCCCGCGCAGGAACAGCAGCGCGGTGGCGGTGTTGATCACGATCCCGACCGAGGCGACCGCAATCATCGTCCAACCGGCGACCGGCTGCGGGTCGCTCAGCCGACGCAGCGTTTCGACCAGGATCGCCCCCAGCGCGACCAGCAGCAGCGCGGCGTTGGCAAGTGCGGCGAGAATCGAGCTGCTCTTGAAGCCATAGGTGAATCGCTCGCTCGGCGGGCGCGCGGCGAGAACGCTGGCGCCCCACGCGACCAGCAGCCCGAGCACGTCGGACAAGTTGTGCCCGGCGTCCGCGACCAGTGCCATCGAACCCGAAACGATCCCCGCCGTCGCCTCGATCACCACGAACGCGGTGTTGAGCACGACCCCCAGCGCGAACGCGCGGCCATGACCCGCAGGCGGCCGGGCGTGATGATGGTGATGGTCGTGACCGGTGCTCATCAGGCGGTGGTAGCGCGTCCGCGGCGGTCTGTCAGGGGCCGCCTCTTGCTGACACCGTTGTAAAATTGCCGCAGTACGGCAGGATTCGCTCCGACAACCGGAAACCGTGAAAATTCGCCATTCTGCGCGATCACTCGGTCACGTTCGGTAATAATAGGACTCAAATTGGCGCCGCCTGGTAACAGACTTGCCGCGGTCGGGGGGTTTGCGGCGGACGCCCGGCCCACTGTCAACAGCGCGTCACAAATCGCGGTTCAGAGGGCGCGCGGGTCTTTGTAGAAGCGCCCGCGGCCTGCACCCGGATGCGAGTCGCGGGGACAGGGTTCACACGCCTTTTATGACGGCGCCGGGTATCCGGCCAACTGGGGTTTCGACGATGCAGCTCAAGTATTTCCTCGCGGCCAGCGCGGCCAGCCTTTCGCTCGCCGGCGGCCTTGTCGCACCGGCCCACGCGCAGGAAACCAGTTCGTCGGTGCGCGGCACCGTGTCGAGCAACGCAGGCGGGGTTTCCGGCGCCCAGGTGACCGTGGTGCACGAACCCTCGGGCACGACCTCGACAACGTCCACGGATGCGAGCGGCAACTTCTCCGCCACTGGCCTGCGCGTGGGCGGGCCTTTCACCGTGAGCGTGGAGGCGGCGGGCTATGAGGGCGCCCAGGTCACCGACCTCTTCCTGCAGGCCGGCACGCCGTATCGCCTGCCGGTGTTGCTTGAAACGCAGCAGGAAATCGTGGTCACCGCTTCGGCGCTCAGGGGAGCGCTCGAGACCTCGACGGGTCCTATCACGGCGCTCAACCGCGAGGACATTGAAGGTGTGGCCTCGATCAACCGCGACGTGCGAGACCTGGCGCGCCGGGATCCCTTCGCGACCATTGACCTGACCAACAGCCGGACGATCGAGATCGCCGGCAACAACGGTCGCCTCAATCGCTTCTCGGTCGATGGCGTCGCCTTCGGTGACGACTTCGGACTCAACAATGGCGGCTTGCCGACCAGCCGCGGCCCGGTTCCGTTCGACGCGATCGAGCAGTTTGCCGTGAAGGTCGCGCCATTCGACATCACCGAGGGCAATTTCCAGGGCGGAGCGATCAACGTCGTGCTGCGTTCGGGCGGCAACCGGCTGCGTGGCGGCGCCTTCTTCAGCTATACCGACGACAAGCTGACGGGCGACACCACGCGCGGCCGATCGGTCGATCTCGAGTTCGACAGCAAGCAATATGGCGGCGTGCTGTCGGGACCGATCATTCGCGACAAGCTGTTCTTCATGGTGGCTTACGAAAAGTCCGAAGAAAGCGATCCGTTCGACAGCGGACCCCAGGGCCAGGGGTTTGCTGCGCCGATTCCCAATCTGGCGGCTGCCCAGGTGGACCAGATCAGCCAAATCGCCCAGTCGCGGTATTCGTACGATACCCTGGGGGTCATCCGGAACGGCATCGAGGAAGACGAGAAGATCGTCACCAAGCTCGACTGGAACGTGACAGACGACCATCGCGCCTCGCTCACCTATATCCGCAACATCGGCAACCAGGCCAACCAGCGCAACACCTCGACCAGCACGACCGCGCCCAGCCTGGGCCTTTTCTCGACCGGCTACGAGCTGACCGAGGAAGTCAATTCGGGGGTCTTCCAGCTGAACTCGAGCTGGGCGGACAACTTCTCGACCGAGTTGCGCGTGTCGTACCGCGACTACAATCGAGGCCAGATTTCCTATGGCGAAAAGACCCTCGGGCAGATTTCGGTGTGCCTCGATCCCGCGGCGACAGGCAGTCTTCTGGCTTGCTCGACAGGCGTGCCGCGCGTGATCTTCGGGCCCGACCAGTTCCGTCATGCCAATGCGCTGAATACCGAAAACCTCGGGGCGGAATTCAAGGCCACTCTGACAGCCGGGGATCACAGCTTCAAGTTCCTTGCCGGTTATGCCGATCTGGATGTGTTCAATCTGTTCGTCCCGAACAGCCTGGGGGTTTACTATTTCGATTCGGTCGCCGATTTCCAGGCAGGGCGCGCGGGTTCGCTGACACTGCAGAATGCGGTGCCGAGCCTTGATCCGAACGACGGGGCCGCCGAGTTCAGTGCGCAGACCTATAGCTTCGGGCTGCAGGACGATTGGCAGATCGCCGATACTCTGGGGCTGACGATCGGGCTTCGTTACGATTTGCTCGGCGACGAAGTCGCGCCGCCGCTCAACCTCAACTTCCTGAACCGTCACGGCTTCCACAACCGATCGACGTTCCGCGGCAAAGGCGTGCTGCAGCCGCGGCTGGGCTTCACCTGGGAGGCAACGGACAGGCTGATCGTCCGCGGCGGCGCCGGCGTCTTCGCCGGCGGCTCGCCCAACGTCTTCTTGTCCAACAGCTTTTCAAACACCGGACAGCTGACCAACCAGATCGTCATCAACCGCAACACGTCGGCGGCAGGTTGCGACGTGCCAGCGAGCGTTCCCAACGCCGCAACGATCTGCGCCGCGGCGCTTAACAATGTGGCCCTGACCTCGTTCCCTGCGGCGGTGACCAGCTTCCTGGCCACCAACACCGGCTCGCTTGCGCTGGCCCCGGTCAACGCGATCGATCCCGATCTCAAGCTCGCGCGCCAGCTTCGCGCAACCATCTCGGCAGACTATGAGGCCGACCTTGGCCCCTTGGGCGACGGATGGCTGCTTGGCGCCAACCTGCTCTATGGTAACGTGCTCCAGGGCTACACATGGACCGACATTCGTTCGGTTCCGGTCAGCACTTTGCCTGACGGCCGGCCGCGCTACGCGAATCTGCCGGGTACGACAGGCAATAACCAGGACCTGTTGATGACGAACGACAGCCGAGGTCGGTCGTACATCGGTGTAATCCGGTTCGACAAGGATTTCGACTTCGGGCTGAGCATCGGCGGCAGCTATACGCGGTCCGATGTCAAAGACGTCAACGGCAACACATCGGCCACGGCGAGCTCGCTCTATAATAGCAACGCCATGGTCGGCGCGAACTTCGCCGCATATGGCCGCTCGATCTACGAGATCCGCGATCAGTGGAAATTCAACGTCGCCTTCTCGCGCGAATTCTTCGGGGACAACACCACTCGCATCAATCTGTTCGGCGAATATCGCTCGGGTCGTCCCTACAGCCTGACAATGAACGACTTGGGCGGCGGTCGCTTGCCGGTGTTTGGCACAGTCGGCACCAATGGCAGCCCGCTGCTCTATGTTCCGACGCAGGGCGACGCCCGGGTAAGCTTCGATTCGGCGGCCACCGAAGCGGCGTTCAACAGCCTCGTCGATAGTTTGGGGATCGACAAGTATCGCGGTCGCATCTTGCCGAAGAATAGCCAGACCTCGCCGGACTTCTTCAAGGTCGATTTGAATGTAAGCCAGGAACTGCCGCTGTTCGTGGGTGGCGCCAAACTGAAGCTGTTTGCAGACGTGGAGAACGTCCTGAACCTGATCGACAGCGATTGGGGTGCGCTACGCCAGGTCGGGTTCCCCTATCTAGCAAGCGTCGTCAGCGTGCAGTGCCTTGCATCCGCGACGCCCACCGGCACTGCGCCGGCTGCGGGGGTGATCAATACCGCCTCGACACAGAACTGTGCGCAATATCGCTACTCGGGTGTGCGCAACCCGAACGTCAATCTGGTCAGCCGCCAATCGCTCTACGGCATCCGGATCGGCGCGCGGATTGAATTCTAGGGTCCGGCTTGGGAAAGAACAGGTGGGGCGCGGGAGGGCACAAGGCCTTCCCGCGCCTCTTCTCTTTTGTCGGGGATGCGGCGAGCCGATCCCGGCCTGTGCAAACCGTCACACCCCGAATCGGCAACCTGTGTGAGCTTCGTCACTGCCGACGAGCGCAACGCCGAAGCGTGGGGCGGGCCTGGTTTCAGGCCGGTGTTGCGGGGGCAGTCGGCGGCATGCCGTGTCGTCCCCTTCACGGCGAAGAGCGACCGGCGCCCGCTGCCTCCGGGGGAGGCATCGAGCGCCGGAAGCGTTTTGGGGGAATTCTTTGTGAGTGCGGAAGGGGCCTCCGCCCCTTCCTTGCCGCGCCCAGCGCAGCGCAATCAAGAACTCACCTCACCGATAGACGCACGAATCCAGCCCGTCGCGCCGCACCACCCTGATCCGCGCCGCGATGGTGTTGCCGTGGCGGCGGGTGAAGCCGCGCGCGCCGTTGACCGCGCGGGTGCGCGGCGCGGGCAGCGCGGCGGCGATCCGCGCCGCCTCGACCGGCGAGAGGCTGGCGGCGGACTTGTTGTAATATCGCTGCGCGCCGCTTTCGGCGCCATACGTCCCGATCCCGGTTTCGGCGACGTTGAGATAGACTTCCATGATCCTGCGCTTGGTCCACAGGTTCTCGATCAATACGGTGAACCACGCCTCCAGCCCCTTGCGCAGATAGCGGCTCCACCCGGTACCCTGCCACAGGAACACGTTCTTGGCGGTCTGCTGGCTGATCGTCGATCCACCGCGGAGGCGCCCCCTCCCTCTTGCAGACGCGCGGGCGTTCTTTTCCATAGCGGTCTGTATCGCCGCGCGGTCGAACCCGTCGTGCGAACAGAACTTGCCGTCCTCGCCCGCGATCGCCGCGTCGACCATGTCGCGGTCGATCTCGGACAGCGGCGTCCAGTCGCGGGTGAAGCCGTTGGGGTCGGCCAGCATGGTGATCGTCACCGGCACCGGGACGAACCGATAGACCAGCGCCAGCCCGACACTGAGCACAAGGAACCAAACGATCGCGCGACCGATCAACCAGCCGAGGCGGAACGCGGGACCATGCGATTTGGTAATGCGGCTGGGCTTGAACAGGGCGAGTGCCATGGGATGGGCTTAGCGGGAGGAAGGGCTTTCGCAAATCCTCCCGGCAGCCTGTGTGCGCCGCGAGGAAATTTACCCCGCCAGCGCCATCCCTCCCCTTGGCGTCAAACGGTCGCCCGCGATGCGCTGCATCGCCTTTTGGAGCTTCTCGAACGCCCGCACTTCGATCTGGCGGACGCGTTCGCGGCTGACGTTGTAGACCTGGCTCAGTTCCTCGAGCGTCTTGGGCTCTTCGGCGAGGCGGCGGTCGGTGAGGATGTGGCGCTCGCGCTCGTTGAGCACGTCGAGCGCTTCGGTCAGCATGTCGTGGCGCAGACCGGCTTCCTCGACATCGGCGACGGTCTCGTCCTGCAAGGGCCGGTCGTCGACCAGCCAGTCCTGCCACTGCCCGGCGCCGTCCTCGTCGGCGCGCAAGCTGACGTTGAGCGATGCGTCGCCGCCCATCATCATCCGCCGGTTCATGTTGACCACATCGACTTCGGGCACGCCCAGGTCGGTGGCGATCTTGCGCACGTCGTCGGGGTGAAGGTCCGAATCCTCGAACGCCTCGAGGTTCTTCTTCATCCGCCGCAAGTTGAAGAACAGCTTCTTCTGCGCCGCGGTGGTGCCGATCTTGACCAGGCTCCAGCTGCGCAGGATGTACTCCTGGATCGAGGCCTTGATCCACCACATCGCGTAAGTCGCCAGGCGGAAGCCGCGCTCGGGATCGAATTTCTTCACTCCCTGCATCAGGCCGATGTTGCCTTCGGAAATGAGCTCGGAGACGGGCAGCCCGTATCCGCGATAGCCCATCGCGATCTTGGCGACGAGCCGCAGATGGCTGGTGACCAGCTGGGCAGCGGCCTCGGGATCCTGGTGCTCTGCAAACCGCTTGGCGAGCATGTACTCCTGCTCGGGCGCGAGCAGGGGGAACTTGCGAATCTCCGCCAGATAGCGGTTGAGCCCGGCTTCGCCGCCCATCACGGGCACGGCCGGGAGACTGGATTTGCGGGTAGTGGGAACCTTACTCACCTGAACTGCCGTCCTTTCGTCGATCCCCTTGGCCGTCCCCTGTAGCGGGCGGCGACCGGCGGGACCACTGATGCTTTCTATCCACTGTGATAGCGATACTCGATTACTTATCGTCCCCTACCTCTGGCGAACCGCCCAATTCGACGATCAGTTCCCGCAAATCGACGGGCAGCGTGCTGGCGAAGGCCAGCCGTTCGCCGCTGACCGGATGAACGAAGCCGAGGCGCGCGGCGTGGAGCGCCTGGCGGGCGAAGCCGATGCGGGTCAGCAGCGGGCGAATCGCAGGAGGAGGGCGTCCATAGACCGAATCTCCCACTAGCGGATGGCCGATTGACGCAAGATGAACGCGAACCTGATGGGTTCGTCCGGTTTCGAGTTTGCACTCCAGATAGGTTGCATACTCAAGCGCCTGAAGCGTCCGGTAATGCGTCACGGCATGCTTGCCGCGGCTCCCGGCGATGTTGGGGCCGACCAGCGCCATCTTCTTGCGGTCCGAGGTCGAACGCGCGATCGCGCCGCGGATGGTACCGGCAGGAGGCAGCGGGCGCCCCGCGCACACCGCGCGATAGGCGCGTTCGATCGAGTGGTCGGCGAACTGGCGGGCGAGCCCCTCGTGCGCAATGTCGCTTTTGGCGACCACCAGCAGTCCCGAAGTGTCCTTGTCGATGCGGTGGACGATCCCCGGCCGGGCAACCCCGCCGATTCCCGAAAGGTGGCCCCGGCAGTGATGGAGCAGCGCGTTGACCAAGGTGCCGTCGAGATTGCCCGCGGCGGGGTGGACCACCAGCCCTGCGGGCTTGTCGACCACGATCAGATGTTCGTCCTCGAAGGCAATGGTGAGCGGGATGTCCTGTGCGGCGGCGGCAAGGGGGACTGCCTCCGGCACGTGGATCGTCCAGCGTGTCCCCGCGGGAAGCTTGGCCGAGGCGGGGAGCACAGGCGTAACCCTGCCTTCACCCAGCAGCGCCTTGACCCGCTCGCGCGACAACCCGCTCGCCTCGGCCAGTGCCTTGTCGAGCCGAGCGCCGCCCGCTTCGAGCACGCCTTCGATGATGCGTTCGCCGTCCCCCACGGCTACAACATGGGCATGACACTCGATGTGGCAAGGTCCGTTATCGACGCGCTGGTCTGCGAAGCCACGCGCGCTGCGCCCAAAGAGGCGTGCGGACTGTTGCTGGGGAGTGCGGAGCGGATCGAGGCTGCGGTCCCCGCGCGCAATGTCCATCCCACCCCGCAAACGCATTTCGAGATCGACCCTGCCGCGCTGATCGCGGCGCACAAGGCGGAGCGGAGTGGTGGGCCGGCGATCACCGGATATTGGCATTCGCATCCCACCGGCAGCACCGCACCTTCCGCCACCGACCAAGCTTCCGCCAGCGGTGACGGGAAAGTCTGGGCGATCGTTACCCGGGGCGAGGTGGCGTTCTGGCGCGATGCCCCTGGCGGGTTCGAAGCGCTTTCCACCCAAGTCGTTGCCGGTTAAGGCGCTTCAAACGCGCAAGGGATCCGATGACCGATACAGCCGCACTCGATCTCGCCAGCCTGCTGTGTTCGCGGCTGTGCCACGATATGCTCTCGCCCGTCGGCGCGTTGTCCAACGGGCTCGAGCTGCTGCGCGACGAGCGCGATCCCGAAATGCGCAAGCGCTGTATGGAGCTGCTCGAGCAGAGCGCCAAGTCGAGCGCGGACAAGCTGAAGTTTTTCCGCCTCGCGTTCGGCGCCGCGGGCGGGTTCGGCCAGATGGTCGCGGTCCACGAGGCGCGTGAGTTGATCACCGCGCTGATCGGCGATTCAGGGCGGGTCACGCTCGACTGGACCGTGTCGAGCGAGGAGCTGCCCAAGGCCGCGGTCAAGACGCTGCTCAACCTCGCCGCGATCGGGATCGAGGCGCTGGTCCGCGGCGGAACGCTCGAAGTCGGCGCGGAGCTGACCGGCGTTACAGGTGAAGGGGGGGCCAGCGAAATCGTGATCCGCGCCGCAGGGCCGCGGATCGCGTTCGACCAGACGATCGGCCACGCGCTCGACGGCTCCCTGCCGATCGGCGAACTGTCCAGCCGCACTGCTCCCGCGGCGATGATCCATCAGCTTGCCGCCAGCGTCGGCGGGGGGGTCCAGTGGGCGCTCAGCGACGACGCGCTGGTGATGGGCGCAATCCTTCCGCAGGCGTGATGGACCGCCCCCATGGATGAGCTTGTCCACCGCGAGAACCCGTCACCCAACTGCGACGACCGCGCGCTGCCCATATCGATGGTGGTGCTCCACTATACCGGGATGCAGACCGCGGCCGAAGCCGAGGCGCGGCTGGTCGATCCCGCGGCCAAAGTCAGCGCGCACTACCTGATCGGCGAGGATGGCGAGGTCGTCCGGCTGGTGCCCGAAAGCAAGCGCGCGTGGCACGCCGGGCGCAGCTATTGGCGGGGGCTCAACGACATCAATTCGGCCAGCATCGGGATCGAGCTGGTCAATCCCGGCCACGAGTGGGGCTATCGCAAGTTTCCCAAGCCGCAGATGGAGGCGCTGCTCCCGCTGCTCGCGCGGATCGTCAAGGCGCACGACGTGCCCCGCGCCAACGTCGTCGGCCATTCGGATGTGGCGCCAGCGCGCAAGGAAGATCCGGGCGAACTGTTCGACTGGCCGCTGCTCGCGCGTCACAAGCTCGCGCTGCCGATACCCAAGGTGGCGCTGGGCGACCCGTTCGACAACGAAGGCGCGGTGCTGCTCGCGATGGAGCGTTTCGGCTACGACGTGACCGACGGTCGCGCCGCGGTGCGCGCGTTCCAGCGGCGCTGGCGGCCCGCGCTGATCGACGGCGCGATCGATCTCCAGATCGGCGCTATGGTCTTCGCGCTCTTGCTCGACCGCGATCGCGGGCTTACACGCTGAGCTGCCGGGGGGCTGGGCAGCCGCGTCATCGCAAGATGCCGAGGAAAGTCCGGGCTCCACGAAACGAGGGTGGCGGGTAACGCCCGCCGGGTGAGGGGTTCGCTCCGAGCCTAGGGAAAGTGCCACAGAGAGCAGACCGCTAATCCGGGAAACCGGGACAGCAAGGGTGAAAGGGTGCGGTAAGAGCGCACCGGGGGACTGGCAACAGGACCCGCACGGCAAACCCCACCCGGAGCAAGGCCGAATAGGGGCGGCGCGTCGCGGAGCAATCCGCGGCTGGGGTGTTTCGCCCCAAGTCTGCGGACTGCGACCGCCCGGGTTGGCTGCTTGAGCCTTGCGGCAACGCAAGGCCTAGAGGAATGGCTGCCGGTGCGGTGCGGGTCGCCCAGGGAATCTTGGACGATACCCCCCGCATCACAGAACCCGGCTTACAGGCCCCCCGGCAACTTCCTTTGGCAACTCAGGCGGTTCGCAAGCTACCCATTCACTTCGGGCAGCCCGCGGCCGTGCAGTACTGCTGCTTGAGGAACTCGCGATCCTGCTTGTAGCGGGCTTCGGCGGTGCGGTAGGGTGCAAAGTGCGCGCCGTCGGGATTGGCGTCGGAATGCTCCTTGATCATCGCACGGTAGAAGCGGTCCTGGCTGGCCTGCGAGTATTGTGCCATCCCGCCCACCCGATCGGTGTAGAGCCGGGTAAGCGCATCCTGGTGCGCCCCCATCGCACGGGAAAAGCCACCCAGCGCAGTGTCGTAGTACTTGTCGAGCAGCACGGTGCAGCGGTTGATCGCTTCGACTTGCGCGACCATCCCGACGGCCGCCTTGTGGCTCTCGCGGCAATCGGGGTAGGCCTCGGCGGGGAACGCCGGGGTGAGCGGCATCGCGGGCAGCGGGGTCAGGTCGGAAACTGGCGGGCTGCTGGTTCTGATTGCAGCCACCTGCGGGCCTGCACCCGATCCGGCGCCAACGCCTGGCACTTTGTCCCCCGCAGACACGCGCGGCCCTGAATCGGGCGCGACCAGCGTTTCCTTTACGACCACCCGCGGCGCGTTACTCGGTGGCACGGCGGAAGCTGCGGGCGGATTGGTGACCACCATGGCTACCGGCTCCTGCACCTTGACCCCGGCGCCCGGCGTCGCCGCAGCAAGTCTGGGCGCGACGAGCTTTGGTGGGACGGGTGCGTCGTTCATCGGTTTGGCCGCCGCGGCTTCACGCGCCAGCGCCTGCATGGGTGCGCCGGTGGCGGCAAGCCGGGCCGCCGGCAGCGTCAGTTTTTCGCGCGCCATCTTGGCGAAAATGCCGTTGGGAAACTCATCGAGATAGGCCTGGTAGCCCGCTTTGGAATCGGCAGACGCCGCGCCCTGCCACATCAGCGCCTCGATCCGCGAGCGGTCGCCCCCTGTCGCGGGCGCGGTACCGGTCGCTGCGAGCGAAGTTGGCGCTGCCTTGAGATAGATCGGCGTACCGGTGATGCTGGCGCTGACGAACGGACGCTGCTTGCCGCCGGTGGCAGCGAGCACATCGTCGCGCACCACCCCGCCCAGCAGCTGCACCGCGAGCCCCGGTTCGGGCAGGCGCTTGGCCAGCGACAGCGCGAACGGCGAATTTGCGGCGCCGGTATTGCCGTCGGTCGCAAGCTGCCCCGGCGCGGCGGCATAGAGCACCAGCACGTCGTCGACTTCCATCCCGGCGAGGCCGCTGGGGACCGAACGGTAGCCGCGCTTCCAGGTGTTGCCGAAGGGATTGTTGCGGCAGGCGTCGAGGACGATCATCCGCATCCGCGAGCCCGACAGCGATTCGAGAAGCCGGTCGAAATCGATCGCCTCATAAGGCAGGTCGAATTCGGTCTCGAGCTTGGCATCGACCGGGATCAGCCAGTTCTTGCCCTGCCCCTCGATGGCGTGGCCGGCGTAATAGATCATCGCGACATCGGCGCCGTCGACCGCCTGGCGAAAATTGCGCAGCGCATCGCGGAAGCCAACCGACCCTAGGTTGGCGGTTTCGACGACGTCGAAGCCCGCCTCGCGCGCGGCGCGCGCCACCAGCGTGGCGTCATTGCCCGGATTGGCGAGCGCCGAGGTGTTGACGTAAGCCGAGTTGCCGATCACCAGCGCGACCTTGCGCGCCTGCGCCGGGCCTCCCCAGACGAGAGCGCATAGCGCACACAACAGCAGCCCCCAGCGGATCATACGATTTCCCCCGCTCCGTTGCCCGCGCCCCAATCATGCCGGCAAAAGGATCGGCCCTTTTACTCCCGGATTTCCGATCCTACAATCCCTGATGCTGGCGGGTTCGCGGCGATTGCCGGGTCCGGGGATTCGGCCGGATCCCGGTCGTAGCCGGTAATGCAGGCACGCCGAACTTCGGTAGCTTGGGCGACACCGGCGGGATTCCAGTATTAGGCTTCCAGCTCGACATCCCAGTAAAGCCAGTCGCGCCAGCTTTCGTGGAGGTAGTTGGGCGGAAACGCCTTGCCGCGTTCCTGCAATTGCCAGTTGGTCGGGCGGGTCGGCTCGACCGCCAGGCGCATCCGAGCTTGTCGGGGGGTGCGCCCGCCCTTCTTCATGTTGCACGGCGCGCAAGCGGTGGCGACGTTCTCCCACGTGGTGCGCCCGCCCAGCCGGCGCGGGACGACGTGGTCGAAGGTAAGATGCTGCGGGTTGCCGCAATACTGGCAGGCGAAGCGGTCGCGCAGGAACAGGTTGAAGCGGGTGAATGCGGGAAACTCGCTGGGCCGCACGTACTGGCGCAGCGCGATCACCGATGGCACTTTCATGTCGAGCGACGGCGAGTGCACCGCGCGCTCGTAGCTCGCGACGATATCGACGCGTTCGAGAAACACCGCCTTGATCGCGGTCTGCCACGGCCACAGGCTTAGCGGATAATACGACAGCGGGGTGTAGTCCGCGTTGAGCACCAGCGCGGGGCAGTTCGCAAGATTGCGGCTTTCGTCGTGCGGAAAGCCATCGACCGGCTGGCGCGCGCGCGCGGCGCGTTCGATGAGTTCGGGATGGAACATGGTCCCGGACGTATCCTCCCTTCTTTCCTGCGCGGGTTTGACCATGCGCGGGCTGCCAGCGTCAAGGCCCGCGCGCGCCGCGTCCTCCGCTTCCCTCTGCGGGTGTTTCGTTACCGCAACACGACAGCTAGGGCGATATGCGTGACCGTCACCCGCTTCGCCCCCAGCCCCAACGGCCATCTGCATCTGGGCCATGCCTATGCCGCGGTGGTGGCGCACGATGTGGCGCGCGAGGCCAACGGGCGCTGTCTGGTGCGGATCGAGGATATCGACGGAGCGCGCAGCCGGGCGGCACTGGCCGCCGAATTCCGCGCCGACCTCGCCTGGCTGGGGCTGGCGTTCGACGAGGTTTCCGCGCAATCGACCAGGCTGGCCGCCTATGCTGCCGCGGCCGGGCGTCTGCGCGCGATGGGGCTGCTCTATCCCTGCACCTGCACGCGCGCGCAAATCGCTGCGGTGGCGACCGGATCGGGTCCCGACGGTCCGGTCTATCCCGGCACCTGCCGCGACCGCATGACCAATCGGGCGGGCGCGGTCGCATGGCGGATCGACATGGCCAAGGCGGTGGCGCTGGTCGGTCAGCTCGAATGGCGCGATGTGCGCGCTGGCGTGCAGCGCGCCACCCCCGAGGTGTTCGGCGATGCGGTGCTGGTGCGCAAGGATGCGCCTGCCAGCTACCACCTCGCCGCCACGCTCGACGATGCGGAGGACGGGGTGACCTGCGTGACGCGGGGGATGGACTTGTTCGCTGCGAGCCACCTCCATCGACTGCTCCAGGCGCTGCTCGGGCTGCCGGTGCCCGTCTGGCATCACCATCCGCTGCTGGTCGAGGCAGGGGGCGCCAAGCTGGCCAAGCGCCGCGGCTCGCCCGGGCTGGCCGAGCGGCGCGCGGCGGGCGAGGATGGCCGCGCGCTCGCCGATGCCCTGCGCGCACACCGGTTTCCCGCTGGAATTACGCTGTCCGAAGGCCTACATCCCGCAGCATGAACACTGTTCTCGTCATCGTGATCATCGGTCTAGCGATCATGGTCGTGGTCTCGCTAGTGCGCGGGATCGTCGCCTTCCTCAAAACGTCGAAGGACGACCTGGCGACGCCGGGCAGCGGGGCGACGCCGATGCAACTCCAGCAGAACAAGATGATGTTCGCGCGGATCAAGTACCAGGCGCTGGCGATCGTGGTGGTCGCGGTGCTGATCCTGCTCAACAGGTAGGCTTTCGCCGCGAGGACGGGACGCCTAAGGCGCCCCTCATGGTAAAGCTCAACAAGATCTACACCCGCACCGGCGACGACGGGACCACCGGCCTCGTCGACGGTTCGCGCCGCGCCAAGCACGATCTGCGGATGGCCGCGATCGGCGAGGTCGACGAGTGCAACAGCGCGATCGGGTTCGCCGCGCTGGCGCTCGAGGGCGAGGCGCTGACCGACTTGCGCCGCATCCAGAACGATCTGTTCGATCTCGGCGCCGATCTCGCCACGCCCCTCGGTGGGATTGGCGGCGACGATTTCGTTCCCTCCGAAATGGTCCTGCGCACCGTCGCCGCGCAAGTCACCTGGCTCGAGCGCGCGATCGATGCGGCCAACGCTCCGCTTGCCCCGCTGACCAGCTTCATCCTCCCGGGCGGCAGCGAGGCAGCGGCGCGGGTTCACCTTGCCCGCGCGATCTCACGTCGGTCGGAGCGCGCAGCGACCGCGCTGGCCGCCGCCGAACCGGTCAACCCGCAGGCGCTGGCCTATCTCAACCGCCTGTCCGACTATCTGTTCGTACTCGCCCGCGCGATCAACGCGGGGGGCGCGGGCGACGTCCAGTGGGTTCCCGGCGCCAACCGCTGATGTTGCACCTGCTAACAGGGGCGGCTAGGTCGCCCGCTTCGTAAGACGGGGAGCGGGAAAATGCAGACGGTAGCGGTAATCGGAGCGGGTCAGATGGGCGCCGGAATTGCCCAGACGGTCGCCCAGCACGGAATGCGCGTGCTCCTCTCGGACATGGATCTGGCGCTGGCCGAGCGCGGCCGCGACGGGATCGACAAGGCGCTGGGCAAACTTGTCGGGCGCGGCAAGCTGTCGGTCGAGGCCGCCGAGGCCACCCTCGCGCGGATCGTGCCGATCGCCGACTACGAGCCGATGACCGAGGCCGATCTGATCATCGAAGCCGCGACCGAAAGGGAGGAGATCAAGCGCAAGATCTTCGAAGGCGCGGGCAAGATGCTTGCCCAGGGCGCGATCATGGCTTCGAACACCAGCTCGATCCCGATCACCCGGATGGCCTCGTCCACCCCCGATCCGGCGCGGTTCATCGGGCTGCACTTTTTCAACCCGGTGCCCGTGATGGGGCTGATCGAGGTAATCCCGGGACTGGCGACCAGCCCCGATACGGTCGCCCGGACCAAGGCGTTCGCCACTCGGCTGGGCAAGGAAGTGGTCGAGGCGCAGGACGAGCCAGGCTTCGTCGTCAACCGCATCCTCCTCCCGATGATCAACGAGGCGGTGTTCCTGCTCGGCCAGGGGACCGCCAACATAGTCGACATCGACAAGGGCTGCCGGATCGGCCTCAACCACCCGATGGGTCCGCTCGAGCTGGCCGATTTCGTCGGGCTCGACACCTGCCTCGACATCGTCCGGGTGCTTTATAACACCACTGGCGACAGCAAGTACCGCCCGGCCCCGCTGCTGATGAAATATGTCGAGGCCGGCTGGCTTGGGCGCAAGACCGGTCGGGGGTTCTACGATTATTCGGGCGAGGTGCCCTTTCCGACGCGATGACGGGGAACGTCCGGGGCGGGGAAACGTAACCGATACAGACAGCTATCGGAACCCAGTATGGACGATCCCCGCCTCAACCAGGACCTCGCGCCCGAAGCGCACAACAGCGAGCAAGACGACGAAGGCGCGCAGGCGCAGACGCTAGCCGATGAGGCCTTGCGTGGGCGGGGCGAAGGCCTGTCAGACAGCGAGAAGGTGCGCGGCGGCGAACCCGATGACGGTACGCCCGATCTGGTCGATCACATGAACCAGATGGCCTCGTCGGGGCGGATCGACATGAGCGCATTCCGCGGTGAACGCAGCGACGACGACGAGGAAGGCATCTACGGCGAGGAGGGTATCGAGGACGACACCCCGCGCGGCGCCGAATAGTCAAAAATACCGCCCAACAAAAAAAGCCCCGACCCTTCGGCCGGGGCTTTTTCTGGTTGAAAGGGGCAATCAGATCAGCGGATCGTCCTGACGGCGCCGGTCACTTTCCGAGGCATATTCCTGCTGGCGGATGGTGGCGTCCTCGCGGCCTTCGGCATAGCTCTCGACGCGCTCGCGGCGGTGCTTGAGGCCACTCATCTCGTCGTGGCCAGCCTTGACCGAGGTCCAGGCCTGATCGACGGCCGCGCGCGCCTCGGGGGCCAGATCGACGTTCTTGAGCGCCGCCTCGAACTTGGCCTTGAGATAATCCTCACCGCGCTCGATCTCGTTGATGATCGCCTGGTCGTCGGAACCGGTGACGGCTTCCTTGAGGCTGAGGAATACGCGGTGGGCGCCAGCGAGCAGCGTGCCATCGTCCTCGGGATTTCCGCCGAGCCGGGCGACCGCGGCCTGAAGTCCGGCAACAGCGCTCTGGCGTTCGCGGGCGCGGGCGTTGAAACGATCGGCAAGGTCGCGATCTTTCACGTCCTGCGCCGACTTGGTGTAGCCATCGATGCTGTCGAGCAGCGTGGCGATCAGCGTGTTGAGCGTAGTGGTATCGGAACTGTGCGTGGTCATGACAGGTAACCTTCTGAAACGGTTGGGTTGACCTGCTGACAACGCGGCAACCGGGCGAGGGTTGCCGATTGGGGGGCGTTTTATTGTGGAGCTGTCGCTAACCTGCGTCGGCTGGGCGCATGGCCCGCGGCGCCCGGCGCGATCGGCCGGACGCTGCGGTGGGTCATGCGAAGCGTTTAGCGCAGGCGAACCGGCACGTAAGTCGCGGATTGGCCGCGACGCTGGACGCGCAGCAGCAGCGCGCCTCTGTTGCCCCCTTGCGCGGACTTGATCGCCGCCTCCAGATCGGCGCTCGAAGTGACCGGGCGATTGTTGGCCGAAAGGATCACATCTCCGCGGCGCAAGCCCTTGGCGGCGGCATCGGACGAAGCGTCAACCGCCGAGATCACCAGCCCTGCGGTGCTTTCCGGGAAGCCCAGCTGGCGCGCGATCGTGGGGGTCAGCGACTGGACCACCACCCCCGCAGCCTTTTCAACCAGGCCCTGCTGGCTCGGCTGCGGCTTCTGCTGGCCGAACTGATCGCCGTCCGGCTGGTCGGGGTTGCCGAAGTTGCTCGCGGCAATTTCCTCTTCGCTGGGCCGTTTGCCGACCGTCGCGGTCACCGTCATGCGCCGTCCGTCGCGGATCAGTTCGACCGGAATGCGCGATCCGGGCGCCTCGTTGGCGACTATGAACGACAGCGTCTGTTCGCGCGTTACGTCCTTGCCATCGACCTTGACCACGACGTCGCCGGCCTGGATGCCAGCGCGCGCCGCCGGCTGTCCGGGCTCGACCGTTCCGACAAATTCACCGCGGTTCTTGGGAAGTCCGAGGCTGGCGGCGAGGTCTTCGTTGAGCGGCTGGATGCCGACCCCCAGATAGCCCCGCTCGATCGCCTGGCCGGCGCGCAACTTGTCGATGATGGGCGAGGCGATCTCGGCGGGAATGGCGAATCCGATACCCACGCTGCCCCCGGTGGGGCTGAAGATCGCGTTGTTGATTCCGATCACGTTGCCCTTCATGTCGAACATCGGCCCGCCCGAGTTGCCGCGGTTGATCGCGGCGTCGGTCTGGAGAAAGCGGTCGTAGGCGCCACCCTGGCCGGTGTTGCGATAGACCGCGGAGATAATCCCGCTCGTCACCGTTCCGCCCAGCCCGAAGGGATTGCCGATCGCGATGACCCAGTCGCCGACGCGGGCCTGCTGCGAATTGCCGAAGCGCACGAACGGCAGCGGCTTGGAGCCGCTGATCTTGAGCACCGCGAGGTCCGATGCGGCGTCGCGACCGATCAGCTTGGCCGGATAGTCTGTGCCGTCGGGCATCGTCACCGTGATCGATTCAATCTCGCCCTGCCCGTCGGCGGTGATCACGTGGTTGTTGGTCACGACATAGCCGTCGGGCGAAATGATGAACCCCGAACCCAGCGACTGCGCTTCGCGCGTGGCTCCGCCGCCGCCTTGGCCGCCGGGATTGCCGAACAGCCCTTCGAACGGGGTTCCCGCGAACGGATTGGCATTGGCCTGGACCCTGATCCGCTGCCGCGTGGAGATGTTGACCACCGCGGGCTGAAGCTGCGCGGTCAGTTCGGCAAAGCTGGCCGGGGCGCCGGCGCGGGGGACCACCTGCGCCATCTGCTGCGCGTCGTTCTGCGCGACTTGCGCGCCTGCGGAATTGCCGGTGACCAGCGCCAGCGCGCTGCCGGCGAGGAGAAGGGCGGAAGTGACACCATAGGCGTATCGCACGTTTCGAAATCCTCTTGTTCGTTCACCCGGCGCCTTACCTGCCGGGGAGGTCTTCACGGCGCGGATTCACGCCGGTTGGCCTTAACACGCATTGAATGACGCCCGGGTTCCCGGCTATTTTCCGCGAAACTGGCGCAAGTACTCGTTGTTGGGCGACAGGATGATCGAGGAGGTGGCATCCTTCGAAGCGAAGGTGGCGTCGTAGCTCTGCATCGCCCGGTAGAAATCGTAGAACGACGGATCCTTGCCAAAGCTGTCGGCATAAGTGCGCGATGCGTCGGCCTGGGCCTGGGCGCGGATGATCTGGGCGTTCTTGGCGCCCTGGGCGCGGATCGTGATCGCTTCCTGGTTGCGCGCGCTCTCCATCCGCGCGAACGCACTGGTCAGCGGCGCCCCATCGGGAAGGTCGGCGCGCTTGATCCGCACGTCGATCACTTGCGCGCCGTACTCGCGCGCCTCGCGGTCGAGCCCGGCGCGAATGTTTTCCATCGCCTGCCCACGCTCGGCGGTCAGCAGCGTCTGGAAGCTCCGTTTGCCCAGCTCCTGGCGCAGCACCGATGTGAGGATCGGCTGAAGCTGCTCGGCGACACGCTCGGTGGTTCCTGCGGTTTCGACCATCGTGATCGGGTCAATGATCCTGAAGCGGGCGTAGGCGTCGACTTCAAGCCGCAGCTGGTCGGTCGAGAGTACCTGCTGGCGCTCCATGTCGACGTCGAGCACGCGCTTGTCGATCCACACGATCTGCTCGAGGAACGGGATGCGCGCGACGAGGCCGGCGCCGGTCTGGCCGAAATCGGCGTTCGGGCGGAAGCGATTGATGACCCGCACCGGTTCGCCGGTACGGACGACGACTGCCTGCATCGTCTCGGGCACGACCACCAGACTGCTGAACAGCCCGACGATCACCACCGCCAGCGCGATCAGCGCGTTGCGGTTGGCGCGCAGGATATCGTTCATGGCCGTGGCTCCGCTGGTGGGGTGGTGCGCTTGACCTCGGGCAGCGGCAGGTAGGTTTGCACCCCTTCGGTCTCGACGATGGTCTTGTCGGTCTTGCTCAGCACGCGCTCCATCGTCTCGTAGTACATCCGCTGGCGGGTGACTTCGGGGGCCAGCTTGTACTGTTCGTAGACTTTGTCGAACTCGGCGGCTTCGCCCTGCGCGCGCGCGGTCAGCTGCTGCGCCCAGGCCTCGGCTTCGTTGACCGCGCTCTGCGCATCCTGCTGCGCCGCGGTGACGCCCTTGAAAGCGTCGACCACTTGCGCTGGCGGATCGGCCTTCTTGATCTCGACGCCCTGGATCAGGATGCCCGAGCGATAGGCGTCGAGAATCGACTGCATCCGCTGGCGCACGCTCTGCTCGATCTGCGCGCGCGCGCCGCCCATCGCGTTGGTCAGCGAAACTTCGGCGACCGAAGCGCGCATCGCGGCTTCGGCCACTTCCTTGACCGTCTCGTCGGGTTCGGCGAGCTGGAAGGTATAAAGCTTCAGATCCTTGATGTTCCAGCGCACGAGATACGACAGGTCGATCAGGTTCTGATCGCCGGTCAGCATAAGCTTCTCGGCCTCGCCTTCGGGAATGGTGTCGCGGCGGATCGAGGTGACATCGGTGACCGAGACGTTCTGCAGCGGCCACGGCAGCGTCAGCGAAATTCCGGGGCTGATCGTCCGGCTATAGCTTCCCAGTGTGGTGACTATCCCCTGCTCCTTGGGGCCGAGCTGATGAAAGCTCGAGAAAACCAGCCATAGCCCGGCGACGCCGACGGCGATCAGCGGCAGCCAGCTCTTGCCGTCGGGGCGTTGGGGGATGCGCGGAAATCCCCCGCCGCTTCCACCACTGCCGCTTCGGCGTTTGCCCCCGGTGCGGGCGCGGAAGATGTCCTCGATGCTGGCCGAACGGCGCGGCGGTTCGCCACCGTCGCCCGCGGGGGGCAGCCAGGGGTTTCGCGGCCCATCGCCGCGCGGCTGATCCGGCGCTGGCGGGTCGCCCGCGGGATCCGGCCCTGGCTCCCCGCCGGGCGCGTTCGATCCGCCGCCCCACGGATTCTTGCGGCCGGCCATGGCCAGACCGATTGCGGCACCAAAAGTCCTGGCACCCAGTCGATGCCACCCGCCCTTGTCGTTCATGTTCCCGATATAGGGGGCGTCGAAATCAAAAAACAGTGTCGCACCCCAAATTCCTCTGTAGGAGCCGCTGCCATGGCGGGCGAAGAGGATACGGATACCCGGAATTTGGTCGAGCAAGCGCTGGCCGAAGCCGCCGGACCGCGGTTGCAATCGGCGCGGGTCAGCGATGGCGTGGCCACGCTGGTGCTCGAAGTCCACGGGCTCGACCGGCTGGAGCGCGACCGTCTGGAGATCGCCGTGCGCGATGCGCTGCGCCCCTTGAACGCGGTGCGCGAGGTGCGTGTCGCGATGACGGCGGACAAGCCCAGGCGCCAGGTGATCGCGGTCGGATCGGGCAAGGGTGGGGTCGGCAAGTCCACCCTCGCCGCCAACCTCGCGGTCGCGCTGATGCGCCAGGGGCGCAAGGTCGGGCTGGTCGATGCCGATATCTACGGCCCCTCGCAACCTCGCCTGCTGGCCAACGAGGGCAAGCGGCCCGAGGCGCAGGGCAACAAACTGGTCCCCGTGCCCAGCCCGTGGGGGGTGCCGCTGTTGTCGATGGGGCATCTGGTCCAGCCCGGGCAGGCGATCGCCTGGCGCGGGCCGATGACTGCCAACGCGATGGGCCAGCTGATCGACGCCGAATGGGGCGATGCCGATACGCTGGTGATCGATCTGCCGCCCGGCACCGGCGACGTCCAGTTGACGATGATGCAGAAGCACAAGCCGACCGGCGCGGTGATCGTCAGTACCCCACAGGACCTCGCGCTGATGGACGCCGCGCGCGCGATCGGAATGTTCGAGCAGGGCGACGTGCCGATCGTCGGAATGGTCGAGAACATGGCTGGTTACATCTGCCCGCACTGCGGCGAGGCGAGCGAGCCGTTCGGTCAGGGCGGGGCAGAGGCCGCGGCCAAATCGATGGGGTTGCCGTTCCTCGGGCGTATCCCGCTCGACCTGACGATCCGTCAGGACAGCGACGCGGGGCGGCCTCCTGCGGCGCACGACAGTCCGCAAGGCGAGGCGTTCGCGGCCATAGCCCGCCGCGTCGCCGAGTGGCTAACGGCACGGAAGTGAATCGCTTTTCGAGGATTTGCGCTCGCAGAGGCGCAGAGGCGCGGAGACTTATTTTTCGCGAAGCGAATCCCTCCACCTTCTCTGCGCCTCCGCGCCTCTGCGAGCGAATATTATGGCGCTGACGCGCCGGGGCATCCTGGTCGGGGCGGCGGTCGGGGGCGGCCTGGTCGTGGCCTACTCGCTGATGCCGCGGCGCTACGCCCTGCCGCTCGAACCCGCTACCGGCGAGACCGCCTACAACGCCTGGATCAAAATCGCGCGCGACGGGGTGGTCTCCGTGGCGGTGCCGCAGTGCGAGATGGGGCAGGGGATCACCACGCTGATCCCGCAGATCGTCGCCACCGAACTGGGGGCCGACTGGCGCCAGATCGCGGTCGAACCCGCGGCGATCAGCCCGGCCTACGCCAACCCGGTGATCGCCGCGCACTGGGCGCCGGTACGCAGCGGCTTGTTTTCCGGGCTCGGCGACGATCCCGACGGGATGCTCGCTCGAAGGTTCGCGGAGGGCCACGCGCTGATGGTCACCGCCGACGGCACTTCGCTCGCCGCCTATGAGGCACCCGCGCGCGAGGCGGCGGCGGCGGTGCGCAGCATGCTCGCCCAGGCCGCCGCCGAACGCTGGGGCGTGGGCTGGGAGGAATGCGAGGCCCGCGATGGCTTCATCGTTCACGGCAAGCAGCGCCTTCGCTTCGCCGACCTGGCGGTCGAAGCCGCCAGCTTCGATCCGCCCGATCCCCCGGTGCTGCGCCCGGAGCCGGCGCGCGAACGGCCGCGCCCGTCGGGGACGGGCCTCACCACCACTTTCCCGCGGCTCGACGCGCCGTCCAAGGTCGATGGCAGCTTCGCCTTTGCCGGCGACGTCCGTCTGCCCGGGCTGGTCTACGCTGCGATCGCTCACGGGCCGATCGGCGACAGCACTTTGCTGGAATTCGACGAGCAGGCGGCGCGGGGAATCACCGGGCTGGCCGGGGTGGTCAAGGCGGAACGCTGGCTGGCGGCAGTGGCGAGCGACTGGTGGGCCGCGGATCGCGCGCTCCAGGCGATGCGCCCGCGCTGGCGGGTCGAGGCGGGGGCTGACAGCGGGATCATCTCCGCCGCACTCGATGCCGCGCTGCGCCGGGGCGAGGGCGAGCGGCTGGTCGAGGAGGGCGATCCCGATGCGGTGATCGGCCGTCCCGCCACCCTGGTGTCGCGCTACGAAGTGGCCCCCGCACTCCACGCCACCCTCGAGACATCGACCGCCACTGCGCGCTTTGCCGATGGGCGGCTGGAACTGTGGCTTGCCAGTCAGGCGCCCGAGCAGGTGCGCCAGGCGGTGGCCGGGGCGATGGACATCCCGCCGCGCGACGTTGTGATCTATCCGCTTGCCGCGGGGGGATCGTTCGACCGCCGGCTCGAGCATGAAGTGGGGATCGAGGCGGCGAGCATCGCGCGCAGCGTCGGTCGCCCGGTACAGCTGATCTATTCGCGCCAGCAGGAAGTGCTGCGCGGCTGGCCGCGCGCACCTGCCGCAGCGGTGCTCGCAGCCCGGCTCGTTCCCGGGGGACAGATCGCCGCGTGGCGGACGCGGATCGCGGTGCCCGCGACCAACCGCGAGTCCGCGGCGCGGCTGTTCGACCGCGCGACCCCGCTCGAGGCGCTCGTTGCCAGCGCCGGAGCAGCCGATACGCTGGCGACCGAAGGCGCGCTGCCGCCTTATGCCATCCCGCACATGGCGGTGGACCGGGTAGCGGTGAATCTGGCGCTGCCCACGGCGCGATTGCGCGGCAACGCGCATGGCTACACCGCGTTCTTCACCGAAAGCTTCGTCGACGAGCTCGCCCGGCACGCCCGCCGCGAGCCGCTGTCGTACCGGATCGAGATGCTCGGCACCGATGTTCGCCTGGCTGCCTGCCTGACCGCGGTGGCGCGGCTGGGGCAGTGGGACGGGGGTCTCGAGCAGAGCGGGCAGGGGCTTGCCTGTCACCGCATGGACGATATCGCTGCACCCGGGACCGGAGGCGGGCGAATCGCGGTGATCGCCACCGCGCGGCGCGACGAGCGCGGGGTACGGGTCGACAAGCTGGCCGCGGTTGCCGACATCGGGCGGATCGTGAACCTCGATATCGCGCGCCAACAGATTGAGGGTGGGCTGATCTTCGGGTTGGGTCTGGCGATGGGCGCGGCGGGCACCTATGATCGCGGGGTGCCGATGACAACGCGACTCGCGGGGATGGGCCTGCCCTATCTGGCCGACAGCCCGGAGATCCTGGTGGACTTCATCGATAGCGCCGCACCGCCGTTTGATCCGGGCGAACTGGGAACGGTTGTGGTCGCCCCGGCAACCGCCAACGCGCTGTTTTCCGCCACCGGGGTTCGTTTCCGGAACCTGCCCCTGTTGAGCGAGGACGTGTGATGGAGCGCCCGGACAGCCACCCTACGATCCCCGCTCCGCGCGTCGGCGTGCTGCTGGTCAACCTCGGCACCCCCGATGCGCCCGAGCCGCGCGCGGTGAAGCGTTATCTGGCCCAATTCCTCTCCGATCGCCGGGTGGTCGAGATACCCGCGCTGCTGTGGCAGCCGATCCTGCGCGGGATTATCCTCACCACCCGGCCCAGGAAGTCGGCGCATGCCTATCGCCAGGTGTGGACCGAAGCCGGCTCGCCGCTGGCGGCAATCACTGCCGCGCAAGCCCGGGCCTTGCAGGAACGGTTGGGCGAAGCGGCGATCGTGCGCCACGCGATGCGCTATGGCAGCCCGGCGCTGGCCATAGAGTTCGCCGCGCTCAAGGCCGCGGGGTGCGATCGGATTCTCGTCGCGCCGCTCTATCCGCAGTATTCGGGGGCCACGACGGGCAGCGCGCTCGATGCGCTGGCAGATGCGCTGAAAGCGATGCGCTGGGCGCCCGCGGTGCGCACCTTGCCGCCCTATCATGACGATCCGGCGCATATCGATGCGCTCCACGCCGATCTGGTCGCACAGTTGGCCGCGCTGGGGTTCGCGCCCGAAGTGCTGTTGCTGAGCTTCCACGGCATGCCCGAGCGGACGTTAGAACTCGGCGATCCCTATCACTGCCACTGCCGGAAGACCGCGCGGCTGCTCGGCGAGCGGTTCGCGGTCAGCCACCCCGCGCTGCGCGTCGAGACCAGCTTCCAGTCGCGTTTCGGGCGCGCCAAATGGCTGGAACCCGCGACCGACAAGGTGCTCGCAGCCGAAGCGGCAAACGGGACGAAGGCGCTGGTGGTTGCCGCGCCGGGCTTTTCCGCCGATTGCCTCGAGACGCTTGAGGAACTCGCGATCCGCGGGCGTGAGCAGTTCGCCACCGCGGGCGGACGGGACTTTGCCGCGCTCGCCTGCCTCAACACCGGCGAGCCCGGAATGGCGATGCTCGAAGCATTGGTGCGGCGCGAACTTGGCGGGTGGATTTAGCCGCCGGAGTTGCTAACATCGTGGTCAGTAACTGCGGAGGCACCAATGGCTACGCTGGCTGAACCCCAACCCCGCTTCACCCACTGGAGCCAGAAGCTCCCCAAGGATGCGCTGGCGCATATTCCCGGCGAAAGCGGGATTCCAGTGTTCGGAACCACGCTCAGCCTCGTCGCCGACCCGGTCGGCTATGGCAAGCGGATGCACGCGACTTACGGGCCGGTGTTCCGCTCGCGCCCGTTCGGGGTCAACCAGGTCACGCTGATCGGGCCCGAGGCCAACGAACTGCTGCTGTTCGATCGCGACAAGGTGTTTTCCAGCGAGCAAGGCTGGGGCCCGGCGCTCGACCAGCTGTTTCCGCGCGGGCTGATGCTGATCGATTTCGAGGCGCACCGGGTGGATCGCAAGGCGCTGGGCATCGCCTTCAAGCCGGGGCCGATGCGCCACTATGCCGATGCGCTGAACCGCGGGATCGCGGCGGGGGTGGCACAGTGGGGCGGGGGGCCGATGCTGTTCTATCCGGCGATCAAGCAGCTCACCCTCGATCTGGCGGCGGACAGCTTTCTCGGCATTCCGTGGGGACCGGAGGCGCAAAAGGTCAACCAGGCGTTCGTCGATCTGGTCAACGCGTCGATCGGGATCGTCCGCAAGCCGTGGCCGGGCACCGCGATGGGCCGCGGGGTGGCGGGGCGCAACTATCTGGTCGAGATGTTCACCGCCGAGACGCTCAAGCGGCGTGAAACCGGCGGCGGGCAGGACATGTTCAGCCAGTTTGCCAACGCCACGCGCGAGGATGGCAGCCTGCTCGACGTGAGCCAGGTGGTCGATCACATGATCTTCCTGATGCTCGCCGCGCACGATACGATCACCAGCGCGGCCAGTTCGCTGCTCTACTATTTGCTCAAGCACCCCGAGTGGCAGGCCAAGCTGCGCGCCGAGGCGATGGCAGTGAGCGGGGGAACGGGCACCGTCGCTTATGACGACCTGCCGCGGATGGAACTGACCGAGATGGCGTTCAAGGAGGCGCTGCGGTTGATCCCGCCGGTTCCGGCGCTACCCCGCCGCGCGCTGCGCGACTTTACCTTCAAGGGCCATCGGATTCCGGCTGGAACCCAGGTCGGCATCAGCATCCAGATGGCCCACCGCCTGGCCGACATCTGGCCCGATCCGGCGCGCTTCGATCCGCTGCGCTTCACCCCGGCCGAGATCGCCAAGCGCCACAAATACGCGTGGGCGCCGTTCGGCGGCGGGGCCCACATGTGCGTCGGTCTGCACTTCGCCTATATGCAGATCAAGATCCTGATCGCGCAGCTGCTCACCCGCTATGAGCTCGTCCTGGAGGAAGGCTACGATCCGCCGTGGGCACCGTGGCCGATCCCCAAGCCCAAGGACGGGATGCGGATGACGTTCCGGCCACTGGCGGATTGAACGTTCCGGCTCACCGCCAGGCCGACACGACTCTCAGTACGTCCCCGGCGGGTCGCTGGCCGGGAAGCTCTCGTCGAGCGCCTGGTCGCGCTTGCTCCAGGTTTCGGGATCGCTGCGCATCGCTTTGGGACCGGCGTTGCGCACTTTGGCGAAGTTTGCGCCGTCGGTCTCGCCCGGCGCGAACCCGGCGTGCTGGAGCTTTCCGGTGTTGCCCGACATGGCGCGCCAAATTCCGTAGCCGATGGCGCCAAGCGTGGCCAATCGCAGAAGTCCCATGGTCGTTCTCCTTGAAATCGTTCAAGGGGAGAACGCCCATGGGCAAGAGTCGGTTGCGCGCCGCAAGCGATTTATTTCGCCGGCCTATTCGCTCAGCAAATGCTTCTCCCAGAACGCCAGCTGCGCGAGGAAGGCATAATCGGCGTTTTCCTTCTTGGCGAAGCCGTGGCCTTCGTTGGCTGCGACCAGATGCCAGGCCTCGCCCCCGCCCGCGCGGATCGCGGCGACCATCTGGTCTGCTTCGGACTTGGGTACGCGCGGATCGTTGGCGCCGGTGATCACGAACATCGGCTTTTCGATCTCCTTGACCCGCGTCAGCGGCGAGATCGCCATCAGCTTGGCGCGCTGCTTGGGATCGCGCTCGTCGCCGTATTCGACCCGGCGCAGGTCGCGGCGATAGGCGTTGGTGTTTTCGAGGAAGCTGACGAAGTTGCTGATCGCCACGGTGCACTGCGTCGCGCGCAGCTTTGCCTTGAGCTGTACTGCCGCGGCGTAGCACATGTAGCCGCCATACGACCCGCCGGTCAGCCCGACCTTGTCCGCATCGACCCGCGGATTGGCGCGCACCGCATCGAGCATTGCGGCCATGTCGCGAACCGAATCCTCGCGCTTGAAGGGGCCGTTGTCGAGGCTCACATACTTCTTGCCGTATCCGGTCGAGCCGCGGACGTTGGGATAGAACACCCCGATCCCCAGCTCGTTGAGGAAATAGTTCGAACGCCCGCGGAACGAGGCGACGGTCTGCCCTTCGGGGCCGCCGTGGACATCGAACAGCAGCGGGCGCTTGCCTGGGAACTTCGCCGGATCGGGCAAGTAGAGCAGCCCCGAAACGGGCAGTTTATCAAAGCTTTTCAGCGTCACGATCTGCGGCTCGATGTTGACCGCGGGGTCGAGCCCGCCGGTCTCGCTCTGGGTCCAGCGGGTCAGCGCCATCGTCCCGGGGTCGACCGACCAAACGTCGCTCGCGCTGCGTGCAGAACTCAGCGAGAAGCCGATCTCGCCCCACGGCGCGATCTCCAGCCCGCCGATCACCCCTGCGGGCAGCCCATCGACGCTGCGCACCGCACCGCTCGCGGTGTCCATGATCCGCATCCGGTGCGATCCGGCTTCGTTGACGATGTAGACAATCGTCCTGCCGTCCTCGCTCAGGTCGAAACTGTCGACGTCCCACTTTTCGGTGGTCCTGGGGCTGAACTTGCCCGTCGCCGGATCGATCGTGCCGAGCCGTTGAAAGTCCGAGCCTTCGTCCGCGGTGAGCCAGATGGTGCCGTCGGGGCCGATCCGCGTGCCGCCGTAGGAGACTTGCGCTCTGGTGTCGCCGATCGGGGTCATCGTGCCCGAGGCGAGATCGAGGCGATGGAGATCGACGTCCTGCACCGAGATGTAGTTGGCGACATAGGCGGTGGCCTTGTCGGGCGTGAACCCGGCGATGGCCCAGCCGCCGCCCTTGACCTGGGCGACCATCCGGCCGGTTGAAGGATCGCGCGGGTCCATCACGTAAAGGTCAGAGTCTGCCCCGGTGCGGCGGGTCGAACTGAACCCCACCAGCTGGCCGTCGCGGCTCCAGGCGTTGCCCGCGTTGCGGCTCTTGCCGTCGGTCAGCAGCGTCAGCCGCCCGTTGGCCAGGGTATAGAGCTGGTAGTATTCGTCGCCGCCCTGGTCCTTCTGGACCAGCAAGACGTCGCCTTTCTGCGGGGCATAGCCGCCACCGACCGGCTCGGCCTCGAAGCTGATCTGGGTCCGCGCGCCCATCGGCGCGGCGACGCGATGAAGCTGGGTGACGTTGGCGAAGCGCGTCTGGATCAGCACCGCGCGGGTTTGGGATCCCACCCGGCGAACCCGGCGGCGCGCGCTTCGAGATAGGGCCGGACTTTGGCCACCATCGCCAGCGGCAGCGGCGGGACGCCTTCGACGGCGAGCGCCGCGGGCTTGGGTGCAAGGGGCGCTTGGGGCGCAAGCGGCGCGGCGGGCGCGTCCTGGGCATGGGCGGGCAGCGCCACGCCGGCGAGCAGCGCAGTGACGAACAATGTGCGGAGCATGACGAAATGCCTTTTTTTAGAAGCGGATGCTGGCAGGCTAGCCAGCCCGCGGTTGTCCCGCAAGACGGCTCACGTCGGGCGGGGCGCGGGCACTACCAGCGGCGGCCGCTGTCCGGGCGGAACCGGGCGCGGCCGTGGATCGGGCGGCGGCGCACCGCGCCCAGTCGCCTGGTCGAGGAAATCGTCGCCCGCGGCCTGCGGCGGTCCCGCCGGCACCAGCCCGCCCGGCGCGGGCTCCTCGATCTCGGTGTCGCGCGGGATCGGCGGTTCACCGGGCAATTCCTGCGGCTGACCCGGATCGATCAGGTTGCCCTGCTCATCGACGTAGAGATAGTCGTCGGGCGCGCCGTAATAGGCTTCCTCGTCTGGTTCGAGCTGCCATTCGGGCAGCTTGAGCTCGGTGTCGAACTGCTCGACCGGGCGGCGGGCGGTGGCATAGCGCATATAGGCGGCGAAGGCCCGCGCCGGGGCGGTGCCGCCCTGGAGGCCGGGGACGGCCCTGGCGTCGTCGCGGCCCATCCATACCCCCGTGGTGATCCCGCTCGAAAAGCCCAGGAACCAGCCGTCCTTGTTCGAGCTGGTAGTGCCGGTTTTTCCCGCGACCGGCCGTCCGATCTGCGCCGCGCGCCCGGTTCCGATATTGACCGCGGTCTGGAGCAGGTCGGTGATCCCCGCTGCGACGTAACCGGGGACCAGACCCTGCCCGCCCCGCGGCGCGTGCTGGTAAAGCGATTCGCCTTCCAGCGTGGTCACCTTCTTGATCCCGTAAGGCTCGATCGCCGCGCCCCTGGCCGAGACCGAGGCGAAGGCGCGGACCATGTCGATCACCCGAACGTCCGAGGTGCCCAGCACCATCGACGGCAGCGTGTTGATCGGCGTGGTGATCCCGAACCGGCGCGCCATTGCCGCCACGGTGCCGAACCCGACTTCGTTGCCGAGCTGCGCCGCGACGGTGTTCTTGGAATAGGCGAACGCGGTGCGGACATCGATCTCGCCCGCATAGGATCCGCCCGAATTGCGCGGGGTCCAGCCGTCGATCGTGACCCTCTCGTCGACCACGCGGTCGCCGGGAGTATAGCCGGCCTCGAGCGCGGCGAGATAGACGAACAGCTTCCACGCCGATCCGGGCTGGCGCACCGCCTGCGTCGCGCGGTTGTAGTTCGAATTGACGTAGTCAGTGCCGCCGACCATCGCCAGCACCGCGCCGTCGCGGTCGAGGCTGACCAGCGCGCCTTGCGTGTTGCTCGGGACGTTGGCCGAGATTGCCGCGGTCGCTGCGCGCTGCATCCCCAGGTCGAGCGTGGTCCACACCTCGATTGGCTCGATATTATCGGGGAGCAGGATGTCGAGCTGGGGCAGCGCCCAGTCGGTAAAATAGCGCACCGAATCCTGGCGTTCTTCGGGGGCGAGACGGACCGCCGAGAGATCGGCGCTGCGTGCGTCACCCGGGCTGATCTTGCCATTGGCCTGCATCGCGGACAACACCACGTTGGCGCGGCGCACCGCCGCGCGGGCGTCGGCGGTGGGCGAAAAGCGCGAGGGCGCCTTGACCAACCCGGCGATGATCGCCGCTTCCTCGAGGCTGAGCCGGGTTGCGGGGTGGCTGAAGAACTTGCGGCTGGCCGAATCGATGCCATAGGCGCCGCCGCCGAAATAGACCTTGTTGAGATAGAGCTCGAGGATCTGGTCCTTGGAAAACTTGCTCTCCAGCGCCAGCGCCAGAACCCCTTCGCGCACCTTGCGGGTGAACGAGCGCGAGTTGTTGAGGAAGATGTTGCGCGCGAGCTGCTGGGTGATCGTCGAAGTCGCGCGCGCGCCTTCCCGATCGCGCACGCTGACGAACACCGCGCGGGCGAGGCCGAGCGGATCGACCCCGATGTGCGAGCGGAAGCGGCGGTCCTCGATCGAGATCATCGCATCCTTCATCACCTGAGGGATCTGCGAACTGGGGATCCAGTGGCCATAGCTCGGCCCCAGCGTGACGATCTCGGTTCCGTCGGCGGCGCGCACCACGATCGTCTGGCCGACCTGGCTGCTCTTGAGCGCGGTGTATCCCGGAAGCGACCGCGCGGTGACCGCGACCGCCACGCCGAGAAAGATTGTTCCGAGCAGTGCAAAGCCCGCGCCCCACACCACCAGGCGGCGCAACCACAGGCGCCAGCCCTCCGGCGGCGCCTTGCGTGGCGGAGGCGGAGGTGAACTGCGGCGCGACCCGCGACGCAAGTTGTCCTTACGGGGCATGATGTGGCTTGCTTACCCTTCCGCCGGCGATGGGTTCACGCCGCCGGGCGCGGTGATGCATAGGCGATTTGCAACGCAGGGTTAATAGCCCGCCACTGCAAGCCTACCTCGCTGACTTTTCCTCGAAATCGAGCGCGGCGCTGTTGATGCAATAGCGCAGGCCGCCCTGATCGCGCGGCCCATCGGGAAACACGTGGCCGAGGTGGCCTTCGCACCTGGCGCAGCGCACTTCGGTGCGGACCATCCCGTGCGATACGTCGCGGATTTCCTCGACCGCTTCGCCCTCGACCGGCGCGGTGTAGCTCGGCCAGCCCGACCCGGAATTGAACTTGGTCTCGGACGAAAACAGCGGCTCGCCACACCCGGCGCACTTGTACATCCCCGCCGCCTTGTTCTCGTCATAGGCTCCGCCAAAGGCGCGCTCGGTTCCCGCCTGGCGCAGCACCGCGTACTGTTCGGGGGTCAGCTTCGCCCGCCATTCGGCGTCGGTGAGGGTCACTTTCTCGGTCATCGCGGTCTCCTTGCGCGCCGATATGGGATCAGGGCACCGCATCGACAATGAGCGTCGAGCCGGTGCTGCCGGTGACGGTCAGCCGCGTGCCGGCCGCAGCGTCGGGGCCGTTGGCCAGCCATTCGGTATCGCCGCAGCGGACTCGGCCAGTTCCGCCCTCGATCGCTTCGGTCACGGTCACCTGGCGCCCGACCAGCTGCTGGCCGCGCTGGTTGAGCAGGGGGTCCGCGCTTTGCACCGGATGGCCGCGCAGCCAGCGGCGGCTGGCGAGTACCGATACCACCGAAAGCACTGCGAACAGCACCACCTGCAACGGCAAGCCGAGCGGGAAGACGAAGCTGAGCAGGCCGACCACGAGCGCCGCGGCGGCGAACCAGATCAGGAACACCCCCGGCACCACCATTTCGGCTATGGCGAGGACCAGCCCGAGGACCAGCCAGCTCCACTGCGGATCGAGTCCGTCGAGCATCGCCTATTCCGATCGCGGCAGGCTGGGCGGAACGCTTGCGGACACCTGCGGGCGCGGCTGGCGCTGCGCGTGCGGGGGCGGCGGCGCTGATCCCGCGGACAGCGCGTCCCGGACCAGCTCGCCCACTCCGCCGAGCGTTCCGATCAGCTGGGTCGCCTCGATCGGGAACAGGATCGTCTTGGCGTTGGGCGAGCGCGCGAATTCGGCGACAGCCTCGGTGTATTTCTGCGCGACGAAGTAGTTGAGCGCCTGCGTACCCGATGTGGCGATCGCCTCGGACACCACATGGGTCGCCCGCGCTTCGGCTTCGGCGGCGCGCTCGCGCGCTTCGGCGTCGCGGAACGCGGCTTCGCGGCGGCCCTCAGCCTGGAGGATCGCGCCCTGCTTCTCGCCCTCTGCGCGCAGGATCTCCGCGGCGCGCAGTCCCTCCGCCTCGAGGATGTTGGCGCGCTTCTCGCGCTCGGCCTTCATCTGCCGCGCCATCGCGTTGGAGATGTCGGCGGGCGGGCGGATATCCTTGATTTCGATCCGGGTGATCTTGATGCCCCACGGGGACGTCGCGTGGTCGATCACGTTGAGCAGCTTGGCATTGATCTCGTCGCGCTTCGACAGCGTCTCGTCGAGGTCCATGCTGCCCATCACCGTGCGCAAGTTGGTGGTCGTCAGCTGCATGATCGCGACCACCAGGTTGGAGACCTCGTAGGCCGCCTTGCCTGCATCGAGCACCTGAAAGAAGACCACCGCATCGACCCCGACCATCGCGTTGTCGCGGGTGATGATCTCCTGCCCGGGGATGTCGAGCACTTGTTCCATCACGTTGATCTTCTGCCCGACGCGATCGACGAACGGGATGATCAGGTGCAGCCCGGGGTGGGCGGCAAGGGTGAACTTGCCCAGCCGCTCGATGGTGTAGACGTGCCCCTGACGGACCACGCGCACTCCCATCAGCAGGAACACGATCACCAGCACCACCAGCGCAATTAGAAATCCGCCCACGTCACACTCCCCGATTAGACCGGGGTGAGTCTACCGGTTCGCACGCAGGGGAAAAGCGGAATCTAGTAGTGCGTCTTCGCGTCGGGCTTGGCGAAGTCGTAGCAGGTCTGGAGATCGTACTTTTCGACCCCGGGGCCGCTGGCGAGGACTTCGTTGAGCATCCGGTCGTGATCTTCGGCGACGCTCTTGTCGATCTGGTCTCCGGTCAGCCCTGTGGCTCCCAGCGCCTTGCGCTGGCGCGATTCGACCACCGCCGAGAGGATCTTCAGGTCGCGCGCCTCGGCTCCGTCCAGGCCCTTGCGGGCGGACACTTCCTCGGAGGCGAGCGACAGGATCGCGGTGCATTGGGCAAGCGTCGGCTTGGTCAGCGGCGGCACCTCGGCGTCGAGCCGCGGCAGGCAGGGGCCGATGGTGCGCGCCAGCGTGCCCTGCGGATCGCCGGTCGCCGCGGCCAGCTTCTGCAACCGCTCGACCTCGCTTTCGAGCAACACTTTCACCGCCTCGCGGCTGGCGCCCGTCTTGTCCATCGTCTGCGCGCCGAACCGCACGAAGTATTCGCGCCCGCGCACCTTGAGCGGAGGATAGGCGAGCGCGCCCTCGTACCCGCGCGCCTGGTCCGAGGCGACGATCGCGAACACCGCCGAACAGGTCAGCCGCGCTTTCTGGTCGGCATCGAGTTCGGGGAGCTTGGGCAGAGCGACCGGAGCCGGCTGGGCACCGAGCGGGGCGGCGAGGAGCGCGGCGAGCGCCGCGATGACGGTGATGCGGATCATCGTGCCCGTATAAGGGGCGCGGGCTGCCCGGTCATGAACAAAAAGAAAGGCCGCGAGCGAGCATCGGCTCGCCGCGGCCCCGGGAGGAGGCGCGCCCGGGGGCAGGGGTCGAAGCCGGACGCGCGGGAGTGGGTTAGCGCCGGGCGACGGCCGAAGTCTTTTCGCCGTTGCACTTGGCCAGGCCTTCGGCATCGAGCGTTTCGCCCCTGGCGGTAAAGCTCGCGACTTCGCCCAGCTTGCGGGCGAGGCGGGCGCAGACGATTTCGGCGCGCGACGTGCCCTGGCTGCCGCGGCAGGTGTCGCCCTGGCACTTCCAGGCCACGCCGTTCTGGATTTCGGTCCGTGCGCCGTCCAGCGGAGCAGCGAGCTGAACCTGGTAGAATGCGGTGCCAGCGGCCTGGGCCGGACTGATGGTCGCACCGAAGCTCAGCGCGGTGCCGAAGAACGCGGCGGCGACGAAGGCGAGCTTGCTGAGCGAAGAGCGCGAAGCTTGCGTAGCGGTCATGATCGATTTCCCTTCCGATATCGTGCCGGAAAGCCTGGGGAGGAATTTCCGTTGCGAATCGCTACCTATCGCAATAGGTTGCAGGTTGCAACTAAAAATTTATTATGGTCCGGACCGATTATTTTTTGGGAGTTGCGCGCGTTCTGGGGTAATCCGGGGGCAGAGAGGACTACCGATGGGCAAACTGCGCGAGCCGTTGAACGAGATTGCCGCCTGTGGCCTGCCGTCCGCGCTCGAAGTGATGGGCGAACGCTGGTCGTTCATGATCCTGCGCGCGGCGTTCAACAAAGTCCGCCATTTCGAGGAATTCCTCGAAACGCTCGGTATCGCTCGCAACATCCTGTCCAATCGCCTCTCGCGGCTGGTCGATCACGGCATCCTCAAGCGCGAGCACTGCGCCGACGACCGGCGGCGCATCGAATACCGCCTGACCGACAAGGGCCACGACCTGCTCCCGGCGATGCTCGCGCTGCGCCAGTGGGGCGAGAAGTGGGAGCTGGGCTGCACCGCCGATCCGGTGCTGTGCGACGATCGCGACGGCCGCCCGATCGCCCCGATCGGCATCCACGCCGCGGATGGCCGCGCGATCGGCCCCCATGAGCTGACATGGCGCACCTTGGACGAAGTCGCGGCAGATGACCGGCGGGCGAAAATAGCGGCGGCCTGAGCGCTCTCCACCAGGGCAGCCAAGCCCCGTGTCAAGCACGGGGCGACGGCAAGTTTTGGGGTGGAAGGCGGACTTGGGCGAACTGGCACGAAACGCGTTGCCGGTGTTATGGAAGGAACAGCAAGATCAAGAGGAGGGACTTATGACGAGATCGCTATTGCTACTTTCTCTCACAGCGCTGCTACTGTCCGCGTGCCAGGCAGGCGAGAAGTCCGGAAACAACATCGCCGAAGGGAATGCTGGCGCCGCTGTCAACGCTGGCGCGGATGAGCAGGCAATCCGCGGGCAAGTCGATCGTTGGCTTCAGCTCATTAAAGCCAAGGATGCTGCCCGGATTGCGGCACTATACGCCGAGGACGGCGCGGTGATGCCACCCAATGCGCCAATCGGCAAAGGACGCGCGGCGATCCAGCAAACTTGGGCAACGATGATGCAGACGCCCGGCTTCGATCTGACCTTCGTTCCGGAGCAGATAATTGTGTCATCGTCGGGTGACATGGCGCTCGATCGAGGGACGTATAGGCTAGCGTTTGCGCCCAACGGCACCGCGCAGACCGACACGGGTAAGTACGTGGTCGTCTGGCGGAAGATCGGCAGCGAGTGGAAAGCCGCAGCGGACATCTTCAACAGTGATCTGCCAGCTAGCGGAGGTTAGGGTGGCCGCGGGCGCCGCGTCGTCACCAGACGCCCCTTCGTCGTAAGCTACGCGTCGCCATCCGGAATGGGTCTGAATGCGAACGCCGGTGGTAACCCGCCCGTCCGCAAACCGGTTTCCTACATCGCACTTTTCTGCGCTAAGTTCGGCGATGAAGACCTACGCCCTCCGTCAGGCCGCGCGCCGCATGCGCATCCGCGCGTTTCTCCCCGTCTCCTTGCACTCCCCATCCGGCGGTTGCGGAAGGTCACGGCCGAGGCGCGCGTTGGAGGGCCTGTTCAAGCTGGCAAGCTGGCGCGGCAAGGACGTCGCGACCGCCCGGAAAGCCGATAATTCCGCGCTTCCGGCCTGCTCGGGCAGTTCGATAGAGCAGGGCGCAGTCCCGGCGAGGGGCGGCGAAAGTCACAGAGTTTCGCCGGTCGTTTTGCGGTCCATCGAGGTGCCGAACCAGTGATGTGCTTACAGCAGCGCACCCTGCGCCGACGCAGAATCGGCGAGTTCGATCTCCGCCATCGCCTCATGCGCCAGCGGGCACTGCATCGCCGCGGCCTCCTCGCCATCGACGCTGAGCCAGCGCCTCGCCTCGTCCGGGGTGTCGAGGATCACCGGCATCGCTTTGGGATGCACCCGCCCGATCAGTTCGTTGGCCTCGCACGTGAGGAAGGCATAGCGCGGGCCGTCGGGCGTCGGTCGCCACAGTCCGGCAAAGCCGAACAGCTCGGCATTGCGCAACGCGAACCAGTGCTTGCGCTTGCGCCCCGTCGCCGGGTCGGGCTCCGCCGACCATTCCGAAAACGCGGTGACCGGCACCACGCAGCGCCGCGCCGGATCGGCCAGCGCGCTGCGCCACATCGGCGAGGCGAGGTTGCGGATATTGGTCACCGGGCGTTTCACAGATCCGAAAGGCGGCCAGCCCCAGCGCATATTCGTCAACCGACGCCCGCTATCCCCGGCGACGATCACCGGCGCGGCATAGTCGGGAAAGATCTCGTGCAGCGGGGGCACGTTCGCGCCGCCGGTGTCGAGCGGGGCGAACAGCTGCGCGATTGCATCGACGTTGCTCGTCATGCGATAGAGGTTGCACATAGCAACCAGCCTAATTCGGAGAGCGGCGCATGGCCACCCAGCTGAAACGCAACCTCGACTGCAGCGAAGAAGAGTGGGCCATCCGCCAGGAGCTGGCGGCGTGCTATCGCATCTTCGATCTGATGGGCTGGTCCGAATCGATCTACAACCACATTTCGGCGCGCGTTCCTGGCGAGGACAACGCCTTCCTGATCAACCCCTATGGGCTGCTCTATTCGGAAATCTGCGCGTCTAACCTCGTCAAGATCGACATCGACGGCAACAACCTCGACGGCAGCCCCTATCCGGTCAACAAGGCCGGGTTCACCCAGCACGCCTATTTCCACCGCCATCTCGATTGGGCACACGCGATCTGCCACACCCACACCACCGCGACGATGGCGGTGGCGAGCCTGGAAGGCGGGCTCCAGCCGGTCAACTTCTACGCCTGCAACTTCGCCGGCAAGATTGGCTACCATGATTTCGAGGGCGTTACGGTGCGCGCCGAAGAGGGCGATCGCCTGCTCGCCAATCTCGATAACAAACGCATCCTGTTCCTGCGCAACCACGGTCCGGTGATCCTGGGCAAGACGCTGCCCGAGATCTTCCTCACCCACTGGGTGTTCCAGCGCGCCTGCGAAATCCAGCTGGCGACGATGGCCGCGGGCAAGCCGATCGTGGTCGGGCAGGACGTGATCGACGTACACCAGCGCGATCTGGGCCAGGCGCAGCTGCCCGGAGGCCCCGGCGCGGCGGATTTCGCGGCCTGGACCCGCCGGATCGACCGGGTGGATCGGAGCTGGCGGGATTGAGCTGACCAAAGCGTAAGGGCTTGTCCCGCTTCACCCTCAACGACCGCCCGGTCGCGTTCCGGATGGACCCGCAGACCCCGCTGCTGTGGGGGCTGCGCAACGCCGCCAACCTGACCGGCACCAAGTTCGGCTGCGGGCAGGGCGATTGCGGGGCGTGCATGGTGATCGTCGATGGCGAGGCGATCCGCAGCTGCCTGGTCAGCCTGGGCGAAATCGAAGGCCGCAGCGTGACCACGATCGAGGCCCTGAGCCGCGATCGCAGCCATCCGGTCCAGCAAGCGTTCGTCGCCGAGGGCGCGATCCAGTGCGGCTATTGCACGCCCGGCATGATCATGGCTGCCGCCGCCCTGCTTGCGCGCAATGCCGATCCGTCGGCGCAGGACATCGTCGGCGCGTTGCCCAACTTGTGCCGCTGCGGGGTCTATCCGCGCGTCGTCCGCGCGGTCCAGCGCGCCGGGCGGGTGATGCGCGGCGAGGAACGGATCGCCGCCGCCCCCGCGCCGGGGATTCGGCCGGAGGACGCGGCACGCAGCGTTCCGGCCATGCAAGCGGGCCGATCGCCCGACATCAGGGAGTAGATTGATGACCAGCCCATTCCGTGACGATCTCTTCGCCGGCAAAGTCGCCTTCGTCGCCGGGGGCACTTCCGGCATCAACCTCGGCATCGCTGCGCGTCTGGCCGAACTGGGCGCGCGGGTAGCGATCCTGGGGCGCAACGCCGAAAAGGCGCAGGCCGCCGCCGAGCCGATCGGCGCGTTGGCGCTAACCGCCGACGTGCGCGATTACGGCGCGACCCGTGCAGCGATGGAGCGCGTGCGCCACGAACTCGGCCCGATCGACATCGTCGTCTCGGGCGCGGCGGGCAACTTCCTCGCCCCCGCACTGGGGATGAGCGCCAACGCCTTCAAGGCGGTGATCGACATCGACCTGATCGGCACCTTCAATGTGTTCCGCGGTTGCCACGACCTGCTCAACCTGCCGGGCGCGAGCCTGATCGCGATCACCGCGGGGCAGGCGGTCAACGCGATGGCGCTCCAGGCTCCGGCTTGCGCGGCCAAAGCGGGGATCAACCAGCTGGTCCGGGTGCTGGCGATCGAGTGGGGGCCCGAGGTGCGGGTCAACGGCATCTCGCCCGGCCCGATCGCGGGCACCGAGGGCATGGCCCGGCTGGCGCCCGATGCTTCGACCAAGGACAAGCACTTCGCCCGGATACCGGCCAAGCGCTGGGGCGAGATCGGCGAAATCGCCGAGGCTGCGGTCTGGTTGTGCTCGGATGCGGCGAGGTACGTGACCGGCGCGATCATCGATGTCGATGGCGGCAGTTCGGTGGGCGATGCCTCGCGGATGGATCTGATGAAAGGGCTGGCCTGAAGGCGCGGCGTCTATCCGTCGCTGCTGCTCACCTCAATGGTCTTGTCGAGGAACTCGGCATACCCGTAGCTAGTCAGAAAGCTGACGTCGGCGGCGTCCCTGCCGATGCCGATCTTGGCGATTTCGGCGGGTTCGGCCATTCCGGTGGCGTCGATCATGTGCCACGCCCCGGCGTCGATGTCGCCGTGGGTCGGATCGGCGAGGAACACTTCGGCCACCGCGTGGAAATCCTGCGGGAAAACCCGCGGGGCATAGACGCTGGCGAACCGCGCCGGGATCGCGGCGGCACGGGCAAAGGTGATCAGGACGTGGGCATAGTCGCGGCACACCCCGCGGCGCTCGACAAACGTGTCGAGCGCCGTGGTGATCGAGGTCGAGGCCTGGTCGTAAGTGAAATTCGACGAGATCCAGTCGCGCATCGCCAGCACCAGCGCGCCGCCCTCCAGCCCGCCGAACTCGGCGCCGACGAACGACTGGAAGCGGTCGGCGGGGCAATAGCGCGAATCCATCAGGTACTGCACGGTCTCGCCCGGCAGCAGGTGCGTGGGCACCGCGGCAAGGGTGTCGATCGGGGTGAGCAGGCGGTTCACCTCGACTTCGGCGTTGTACCTCGCCTCGAACTCGCCCTGATGGCGCAGCCAGATGCGCTCGCCGATCCCGTCCTGCGCCGCGACGCGCGAAAAGTGCTCGGTAGGGGTGCACGAGAACCAGCCGCTGACCCGCTGCTCGGGGATTATCGCGGGCTCGATCTGGAGCAGGAAATCGGTCGGCTCGGGGAAGTTGTAGCGGATATGCGAGGCGATGGTCAGGGTCATGCGGGGATAGCCGTTGGAGGGTCGGGAGGTTCCCGTGGGGTTCAATCCCCCGTAAAGCTCGGCGCCCGCTTTTCCAGAATCGCGGTGACCGCCTCGACATGGTCCTTGGTCTCGTGGACGATCGCCTGGAACGCGGCGCTGAGTTCGAGAACCTGGTCCGAATCGCCCTTCTGCCCCTCGCGCAGCAGGCGCTTGGTCAGGCGCAGCGCGCGGACCGGGTTGGCGGCGATCTTGCCCGCCAGCGCCAGCGCGGCGTCCATCAGCGCGTCGTCTTCGGCGACCTGGCTGACCAGCCCGATGCGCAGCGCTTCGTCGGCAGTGAACGTCTCCCCGGTCAGGAAAAGCTCGGCCGCTTTCGAATAGCCGACGATCTGCTGGAGCGTCCACGCCCCGCCATCTCCGGGGACGATCCCGACCTTGATGAAGCTTGCCGCCATCTTTGCGCTACGCGCCGCGATGCGGATGTCGCACAGGCAGGCAAGGTCGAGCCCCAGCCCGATTGCGTGGCCGTTGATCGCGGCGATCAGCGGGATTTCGCAGTCGAGCAGCGCGCGGGTCGTCCGCTGGACCCCGCGGCGGTAGTTCCAGCGAGTCGAATCGGGCTGGTCGAGCGGGCCGATGCCCTTGCGCTCCTTGATTCCCTTGATGTTCCCGCCCGAACAGAACGCCCGGCCCTTGCCCGTCAGGATCGCGGCGTGGACAGAGCGGTCCTGCGCCAGCTCCTCCAGCGTATCGACGATGTTGTCGCAATCCTCGAGCGTGCCGATCGCGTTGAGGCTGTCGGCGCGGTCCATCCGCAGGATCGCGATCCGGCCTTGGCGTTCGACTTCAAGAAACGGGGTCATGGCGGTTACCTCTGGCGTTGCGGAGACCGAGCCGCTGCCATAGGGATGACGGCGATGCAAATCTTCAGCCTGCGAGAATTCGCCCCGCCCGGAGACGTCACCGCCCTGCGCGAGCAGGTTCGCGCGATGATCGCGGCGCACGCGCACCGCTGGACCCCCGAACAGCGCGCCAACCCATGGTTCAGCTTCGACGAGGAGTTTTCGCGCGCATTGGGCGCCGCGGGGTTCCTCGGGATGACCTGGCCCCGGCAATACGGCGGGCATGAACGCCACGCGCTCGAACGCTATGTGGTGATCGAGGAATTGCTCGCGGGCGGCGCGCCCTCCGGCCTCCACTGGATCGCCGATCGCCAGACCGGGCCGCTGCTGCTCAAGTATGCCAACGAGCGGCTCAAGCAGAAGTACCTCCCCGGCATGGCGCGGGGCGAAATCTATGCCTGCATCGGCCTGTCCGAGCCCAATTCCGGCTCGGACCTCGCCAGTGTGCGGACTTTCGCCGAAAAGACCCCCGCGGGCTGGCGGGTCAACGGCCAAAAGGTCTGGACCAGCGGCGCGCACAAGAGCCAGGCCGCGCTGACCCTGCTGCGCACCGAAGCGGGCAGCGAACGCCAGGCCGGGCTGTCGCAGCTGATGATCGACCTCGATCTACCCGGCGTCACCGTGCGGCCGATCATCGACATGACCGGGCAGCATCACTTCAACGAGATCTTTTTCGAGGACGCACTGGTGCCGCTCGATGCGCTGGTCGGCGAGGAAGGCAACGGCTGGAAGCAGGTCACCGCCGAACTCGCGCTCGAACGCTCGGGCCCCGAACGCTATCTCTCGAGCCACATGCTGCTCGAAGCGCTGATCGACCACGCCGGGCCGAACCCGTCGCCAGCGCTGGCCGGACTGATCGGGCGGCTGACCGCAGAGATGTGGACGCTGCGTCAGATGAGCCTCGCCACCGCCGCCAAGCTGGCCGCGGGGGAAGACCCGATGGTCGAGGCCGCGATCGTCAAGGATCTGGGCAACGCTTACGAGCAGGCGATGCCGCGGCTGGTCCAGGCGGTGGTCGAGGATGTCGATCTGGCCGAGGACAGCCGGTTGGCACGGTTGATCCGCTTCATCCTCGTCCAGTCGCCCAGCTATTCGCTGCGTGGCGGCACGCCCGAAGTGCTGCGCGGGATCATCGCGCGGGGATTGGGACTGAGATGAGCGAGAACCGCACCCTTCTGACGGACATGGCCGAGGGTCTGTTCGCCGAACTGACCGGCGCGGATTTCGCTGTGTCCTGGCCGCGGCTGGCCGAGGCCGGGTTCGCCACGCTGCTGGTGGCCGAGGAACAGGGCGGCTTCGGCGGCGATTGGGGCGATCTGTTCGCCGTCCTGCGCCTCGCCGGTCAACAAGCGCTCTCCGCGCCATTGGGCGAGACGATCGTCGCGCACAAGTTGCTTGCCGACGCAGGGGTCGCCGCGCCCGAGGGGCCGATCGTCCTGCTCGACCGCGACTACGCCAGCTTCGGACGGCATAGCGCGGCGATGCTTGCTGCCGGCGAAGGGGGGCTGCGGCTTTATCGGAACAGTGCCTGTTCGTTCGTCGAAGGCGCCTCGCCCGACGGCAACCCCCGCGACAAGGTGAACTTTACGGGCGAGCCAACCGCCACCTTCGCATCGAACGCCGATCTGCGCGCCAAGGGGGCGTTCGTGCGCGTCGCGATGGCTACAGGAGCGCTCGAGGCCGGGTTCGCGCTGGCGATCGAACACGTCAACACCCGCGTCCAGTTCGGCAAGCCGCTGGGCAAGTTCCAGGCGGTCCAGCAGGCGCTGGCCGAGGCGAGCTCCGAGATCGCCGCGGTCGGCGCGGTCGGTCAGGCCGCGGCGGCCGCATTCGACGCCGGAGATGCCGGATTCGAGATCGCCGCCGCCAAGTGGCGGATGAACTGCGCAATCGAAGTGGCGGTGCCGATCCTCCACCGCGTCCACGGCGCGATCGGGTTCACGATGGAATATCCGCTCAACCGCCACACCCGCAGCCTGATGGGCTGGCGCAGCGAGTTCGGCAACGACGCCTACTGGGCGCGCACGCTGGGCGAGCGCGCGGCGAAGCTGGGCGGCGCCGGACTGTGGCGCGAAATCACCGCCCGCGGGGATCGCAAGACGTCGATGGGCTAGCGCGATGATTCCCGACCCCACCGGGATCTGCGCCTTCCAGCGCCTCGACGGCCGCACCACGACCTCGGGCAGATTGCGCGACGAAGACCTCCCGGCGCTTGCCGCAATTGGTGTGCGCCACGTCGTCAATCTCGCGCTCGATAGCCATCCCGAGGCGCTGGCGGACGAGGCTGAAAAACTGGCTGCGCTGGGAATTGCTTATACCCATATTCCCGTGCCGTTCGACGATCCGCGCGACGAACATTACCGCGCGTTCGCTGCGGCGCTCGTTGCTGCGGGCGGAGGGCCGGCCCACGTCCACTGCATCATGAACTACCGCGTTTCGGCGTTCTTCTACCGTTGGCACCGCGAGAGCTGCGGGATGGACGAACTGTCCGCGCGCGCGTTGATGACCAGGCAGTGGGAGCCCGACCGCAGCGACCGGCCCGAAGCCCGGCCGTGGGCAGAGTTTCTTGGCAGAACAGGAATATAGACGCCGGTCTGCGGCTGCTAATGGGTTAACGCGCGGTTGACAGCCGCCCCCCCAGGTTCCAATCATATCCCAATCAAAAGATAACAGGGTTGCCGGTCGTGCTTTGTCACGAAGGCATTGCACGCACCGATTTCGACGCACGCCCACGGGCGCGATGGGGGATTCGATGACGGTGCACTGGCGCAAAGCCTTGCTTCTGGGAACGGTGCTCGGGTTCGGGTCCACCGCATACGCCCAAACCCAGGGTCAGCCGACCCGCGAGGAAGTCAACCCGGCCCCGCCTCAGCGCGAGGCACCGCCATCCACCGTTTCGGTCGATTCGAGCAATGCCTTCGCCCGCGGCCCGTGCCCGCTCGACAACAGCGACTTGCGCACCACGATCCCTTCGGTCCAGTTCGGCGGCGCCGCGGGCAAGCCGTTGCCGCCCGAGCTCGTCCCGATCCTTGCCGGGGTACGCGCGCCCGAGGGCGAGCAGCCGGTGCGCGTGGTGTGCGACATCCGCGATGCGGCCAACGCCGCGCTGCGCAGTGCGCGCTATGTCGCTACCGTCCAGATCCCCGCGCAGCGGCTCGACGGCGGCCCGCTTCAACTCGAAGTCATCACCGCGCGGATCGTCGAAACCCGCGTCCGCGGCAACGCCGGACCATACGAGGGGTTGATCGAGCAGCGGATCACCGCGCTCCAGTCGTACGACCCGCTCAACGAGGTGCAGGCCGAGCGCCTGCTGCTCCTCGCCGACGACATTCCCGGGCTCGACGTGCGCCTGTCGCTCCAGCCCGCGGGCGGGGCGCCGGGCGAGGTGATCGGCGAACTGACCGTCGACTACCACCCGTTCGGGGTGGTGGTGAACGCGCAGAACTACAACTCGCGGCAGCTCGGGCGTGAAACCGTCTATGCCCGCGCCGAGTTGTACGGGCTGACCGGGCTGGGCGACCTCACTTATCTCGCCGGGTCGAGCACGGTTGATTTCGACGAGCAGAAGATCGTCCAGGTCGGGCACGAGATGGTGCTGGACCAGCAGGGAACCTCGCTGGCGCTGCGTGCGACTTATGCGGATTCGCGCCCCGACCTTCCCCAGCTCGAACTGCGGACCAAGTCGTGGATCCTCAACGCCGAACTGATGCAGCCGCTGCTGCGCACGGTGAACGACAACTACTACCTCGGCGTCGGGTTCGAGCGGGTCGACCAGCGCACCGATCTGGGCGGCGCCGGGGGCAGCGCGGCGCTCAACCTCGACCGGATCAGCACCGCCTACATGCGCTTTGCCGGAAACTCGCGTCGCTTGCGTCCCGACGGGACCGAGGCGGTGGTGGTCAACGGCTTCGCCGAATTCCGCAAGGGTCTCGACATCTTCAACGCAACCAAGTCGGGCGTGATCACAAGGGCGGGCTATGCCCCTTCGCGGCTCGAAGGCGATGCCAAGGCATGGGTGATGCGCGGGCAGCTGGATGGCAAGATCGGCTTCGGCCCGATCTTCGAGCTGTTTGGATCGGCGCGCGGGCAGTGGACCAATCAGCCGCTGCTCAACTACGACGAATTCTCGATCGGCAACCTCACCGTCGGGCGCGGCTACGATCCGGGCGCCAACACCGGCGACAAGGCCATCGCGGGCACCACCGAGGTGCGCTTCAACCTGCCCACCGGTCCGCGCGTGGCGACCCAGGTGTTCGGCTTCTACGATGTGGTCCGCCTCTACAACCTCGACACCGGCAGCACCGAACGCCGCCGCCAGCTGGAAAGCTATGGCGGTGGGGTGCGCGTGACGCTGTCGGGGATCGCCCGGCTCGACGTGACGTATGCGCACCCGCTCGATCCGCCGCTGCTGACCGGGGCCAGCGCCAAAGTGCCCAAGGATCGCGTGCTGGTCTCGCTCACCGCGCAACTCGTGCCCTTCGGGGGTCGCCGCTGATGCTGTATTGCGAAGGATTGTTGCCATGACTTCCGCCACCTGCCGCAGGAATACTGTTCGTAAGATCAGGGCCCTCCAGCTCGGCACCGCGCTGGCGACGACGCTGTTTGCGGGCGGCCTGGCCGCGCCTGCCTTCGCCCAGACGCTGCCGACGATCACCATCGGCAACGAGGGCGGCACCACGATCACGTCGCCCGCGACGGGCGCGCTCCAGGTCGATCTCAACAACGCCACCCGGGTAGTCAACTGGGACACGTACAGCATCGGTTCGGGTGGCTCGGTCAGTTACGTCACCGCCAACAAATCGTCGCAGTTCGCGGTGCTCAATCGGGTAATCACCGCCGCCAGCCCGTCGCAGATCGACGGGCTTATCCGCGCGACCAATCCTGACGGCATGGGCGTTGCCGCCAACAACATCGCGGTATGGCTGACAAATCCCAGCGGGATCGTGTTCGGCTCGGGCGGCGCATTCAACGGCGGCGCACTGGTGCTCACCACGCTGGGTGTAACCGACACCGACTTCCTCGACGGCAACTCGAGCTACAGCCTGTCCGGGACCAGCACGAGCGGCATTACGATCGGTGCAGGCACGGCTCTGACCACGCTCGGCGGCGCGATGCAGAGCAACTACCTGGTGCTTGCCGCGCAGGCGGTGAGCGTCGCCGGTGCCTCGATGACCGCTCCGGCCGCCGCGCTTTCGGGTAGCGGCGAGGTGGCGCTGGTTGCCGCGCAAAATGTCACTTTCGACACCGCGATCGGCAGCCCATTGGGGATCACGATCACCACCGGCACTGCGCTGTCGGGCGTCTCGGTGCTCGGTTCGGTCAGCGGCAGCTCGGTCAAGCTCGCCGCGGCCAACCCCAGCGCGGTGATGAACACGCTGCTCAATGTCGCCAGCGGTGCCAGCCTGACCGCCACCGGCATCAACGGCGCGGTGGTCCTCGCGACGAAGAGCACGACCAACATTACCGCCACCGGCAACGGCGCGGGGATCGTCAGCAACGGCGCGCTGACTGCCAGCGGCACGGGCGGCGATGTCGTCGTGGCAAGCGACGGTGCGGCGACAGTCGCGGGTGCCGTCACTGCGGCGGGCGACTATACCGTCAGCGGCACCGTGATCACGCTGGGCGGCGCGAGCCCGGCAACCCAGACCGCAGGCGGCGCGATCACTATCGCGGACGGACCGATCACGCTTGGCGGCGGCGTGACGCTGGCGAGCACCGGCAGCGGCGCGATCACCCTTGGCAACGTGGTCGATGGGGCCCAATCCCTGACGGTCAACACCGGCGGCACGACGACGTTTGCCGGGGCAGTGGGCGCGACGACCGCGCTGACTTCGCTGGCCACCGACGCGATGGGCGGGACCGCGCTCAACGGCGGCGCGATCACCACCACCGGCGCGCAGAGCTATGGCGACGCGGTGACGCTGGGCGCGGGGACGACGCTGACCAGCACCGGCGGCGGGGCGATTTCGCTTGGCAGCACGGTCAATGGCGGGTTCGGGCTGACGGTCAATACCACCGGAACGACAACATTTGCGGCCGCAGTCGGCGGCACCGCGCCGCTGACCTCGCTGACCACCAACACCGGCGGCGGGACCGCGCTCAACGGCGGCGCGATCACCACCACCGGCGCGCAGAGCTACGGCGATCTCGTCACACTAGGCACAAACACCACGCTCACCGGCGGCAGCGGCAGTTTCACCGGGGTCGACGGCGGTACTTTCGACCTGACGCTGACGCTCGGCGGCACCACCGCGCTCGACGGCACGTTCATAAACATCGACGATCTCACCACCGGCAATGGCGGGACGACTACCCTCTCGGGGACGATCACCACCACCGGCGCGCAGGTCTACAACGATCCGGTCGATCTGGTCGGGGCGACCACGCTCAACGCCGGCGCCGGCGACGCGATCACGTTTGCGGGCACGCTCAACGGCGCGCAGACGCTCGCCCTCAACACTACCGGCACGACGACGTTGGGCGGCGCGGTGGGCGGCACGATGGCGCTGACCTCGCTGACCACCAACACCGGCGGCGGCACCGCGATCAACGGCGGCGGGGTCATCACCACCGGCGCGCAGAGCTACGGCGATCTCGTCACGCTCGGCACGAACACCACGCTCACCGGCGGCAGCGGCAGTTTCACCGGGGTCGACGGCGGCACCTTCGACCTGACGCTGACGCTCGGCGGGACGACCGCGATAAACGGCACGTTCACCAACCTCGACGATCTCGTCAGCAACGGCGCGGGGGACACCTCGCTCAGCGGCACGATCACCACCACGGGGATCCAGTCTTACGACGATCCGGTGAGCCTGATCGGCGCGACGACGCTTGCCGCGGGCGGGGCGGTGACCTTCACCGGCACGATCGATGGCGCGCAGATACTCAGTGTCAACACTTCCGCGGCGACGACTTTCGGCGGCGCGGTCGGCGCCACGACTGCGCTGACTTCGCTGACCACCGACGCGGGCGGGACGACGGCGATCAACGGCGGCAGCACCCGCACCACCGGCGCGCAAAGCTATGGCGACGCCGTCTCGCTCGGCACAGCGACGACGCTCAGCGGGGGCACCGCGACGTTCAACGCCGGCCTCACCGGCGGCGGCAACGGTCTGACCGCGACCTTCACCGGCCTGATCGATATCAACGGCGGGTTTGCCGGGCTCGGCAATCTGTCGCTCACCGGCGCGGGCATCGATTTCGCCGGCCAGACACTGACCACGGGGGGTGCCGTCGCGCTCGATGCGACGACCGGCGCGCTGACCGGCACGGGCGGCACCGCAACCGCGGGCACCTCGCTGACCGGCTCCGGAACTTCGGTCAACATCGGCTCGGCGACCGCCACCGCGGGCGCGCTTTCCCTTGCCTCGAGCGCAGGCGGCCTGACCCTCGGCACTGGGTCGGCAGGGACTACGGCGACGATTGCCGCGACCGGCGGCACGGCTTCGCTGGGCACGCTCAGCGCCGGAACGGGGCTGGGTGTCAGCGGCGATCAGGTCAACGCCACCGGCACGCTTTCGACAACGGCGGGCAATCTGGGCGTCACTTCCACTGTCGGCCTCGTGAGCCTCAACACGCTGAGCGCGGGCGGAGACATCACCGTGAACGCGGCGACCGCCGCCCAGATATCAGGCGATGTCACGGCTGGGGGAAGCTATTCCGTGACCGGCTCGGGCGTTACGCTCGGCGACGGCACGGCGCGGGTGCAGCAGGCGGCGGGGGCGATTTCGATCACCGCGCCCACCGCAAACGTGACGGCGAACGGAGCGATCACGCTGCGCTCGAACAGCGACGGTGCGGGCAGCGAGGCGCTGACCATCAACGCCGTCAACGGCAATATCGTCGCCAGCGGATCGACCTTGCAGGGCGGTCCGGCGCGCCAGTCGAACGTGGTCCTCACCGCGGGAGGCGGGCAGGCCTCGTTCAACAACGTCAGCGCGCTCGGCCTCAGCGTCACCGCCAACACGCTGATCAGTTCGAACGGCGCCATCGGCACCACCAACGCGCTCAGCCTCACCACCGGCGGCCCGCTCACGCTCAACAGTGCAAACGTGACGGCGGGCGACATCACGCTGTCCGGCGGATCGATGACCACCGCCACCTCACTCACGGCCAGCGGCAGCATCGGCGTGACCGGCGATACGATCAATATCGGTTCGGCGACCGCGACTGGGGGCTCGCTCAGCCTGGTTGCCGACGCGGGCGACGCGACGCTGGGGACGGGCAGCGCGGGGACGACCGCGACGGTGCAGGCGAGCGGCAACACGAGCGTGAGCGGGAGCCTGACCTCGGTCGGCAACCTCACCCTGACCGCGGGCAACGCGGGGACGGCCAGCGCGGGAACGCTGACCACGACCGGGATGGGCGCGGGCATCGCGGTGACCGGCGGGACGGTCAGCGTGACCAACGCCACCGCAGCGGACATCTTGACGCTTACCGCCAACACCGGCGACCTGACGCTGGGGACGGGCAGCGCCGGAACCTCCGCCACCCTCAACGCCAGCGGCGCTCTGGGTGTGACTTTGCTGACCGCAGGCACCAATGCGACGCTGACCGGGGCGAGCGTGGGCGCGGGCAGCGTCACCGCCACCAATGGCGCGTTGGCGATCACCGCCAACAGCGGCGCGTTGAATCTGGGCACGGGCAGCGCGGGGACGACCGCGACGCTGACCAAATCCGGCGCAACGGGCGAACTGGCGGTAACCGGCTCGCTCGGCTCTGCCACCGGCACCTCGATCACCAGCGCCACGAGCGCGCGGATCGCGAGTGCTTCGGCCACGGGCGGAAATGTCACGGTCACGGCGGCGTCGGGCGAAGTGACGGGGATCGGCTTGGGCAACGCCAACCTGGCCGCGACGGGCGGCGACGTGACCGTGACCGCGGGGTCGCTGGCGCGGCTCGGCACGGTCTCGGCCAGCGCGACGGGGTCTGACATCGTGGTGACGGGCGACGTGGTCGGCGTCGACACCGCTACCGCGGGCGGGCTGCTTGATTTGCGCGCCGACGTGGACAACCTGACGCTCGGCACGGGCAGCGCGGGGACCACCGCGACGCTGGTCAAGACCGGCGCAGCGGGCGATCTGGCGGTGACCGGCTCGGTGACCGGGGCGAGCAGCACGACGATCTCGAGTTCGACCGCGGCGCGGCTCGCCAACGCGACCGCGACCGCCGGAGCCCTGAGCGTGACCGCCACCGGCGTGCTGAGCGGGACCGGCGGTGGCCGCGCGAACCTGACTGCGGGATCGGGCGACGTGATCGCCACCGCTGGGACGAGCGCGCTGCTGGGCAGCGTCAGTTCGGGTACCAGCACGGCGCTGAGCGCGGGCACCAGCCTCGATGTGACCAGCGTGGCCGCGGGGACCAATGCCACGCTGATCGGGGCGAGCGTCACCGCGGGGACGGTCACCGCGACCAACGGCGCGCTGCTGGTCGATGCGACCAACGGCGACGCGATGCTGGGCACGGGCAGCGCAGGCGGGACGGGCACGGTCCGCGCCACGGGCAACGCGAGCGTGACGACCAGCCTGACCTCGGCGGGCACCGCGACGCTGACCGCGGGTAACGCGGGCACCGCCAGCACGACGCTGATCCGCAGCACCGGGGCCGACGTCGCAGTGAGCGGCGGGACGGTTTCGGTGACAACCGCGCAAGCCGCCTCCGCGCTGAATCTCATCGCGACCAACGGCAGCCTGACAATTGCCACGGGCACCGCGGGAACGAGCGCCACGCTCAATGCAAGCGGTTCGCTCGGGGTAACCTCGCTGACCGCCGGGACCAGCGCGACGATGTCTGGGGCGAGTGCCAACGTCGGCACGGCGACCGCAACCGCCGGCGCACTGGCCATCACCGCGATCAATGGCAACCTCACCCTCGGCACCGGCTCGGCCGGGACGACCGCGACGCTGGCGAGCACGGGCGGCGACATTTCCATCACCGGCAAGCTGACAGCGGCGGGGAACATCGCGCTGACCTCGGGCGACGACGTGCTGATCGCGAGTTACAATCCTACCGCCGACACCGGGTTGGTCCGTTCTACAGCGGGCGATGTTTCGATCGATGCGCAAGGCTCGGTCTACGGGATCGGTGGGGCCGAAAACGCGCTGCCGACAGCGCAGCGCGGGGTCGCCGCGCTCAACACGACGGGAAACCTGACGATCAATTCGGACGGCGACGCCCGCTTCGACAGCCTGACCGCAGGCGGATCGCTGGCGCTGAATATCGCCGGATCGCTGACCGGATCGCCGCTGACCGGCGGAACCGCGACTGGCATCAACGTCCCCGGCGGGGCGATCTTCGCGACCAGTGTGGGCGGCGACATTGCGATCCGCGCGGGACTGGCCGCATCCGCAAATGTCGATGTGGTGACACTCAACCGCGCGATTGCCGACCGCAACATCACGATCAACGCCGATCAGCTGGCGGTCGGCACGCTGACCACCAACACCGGCACGGTCACGCTCAACGACACCTCGGGCGCGGCGTTGTCCGTGGGCAACTACTACGTCGGGCTGCTCAGCGGGTCGGGCGATCTCACCGTCGTGCTCACCGGGCAGCCGACCGCGGCGATTTCGCTGGTCGCCGCCGATGCGAGGGGCGCGCCCGAATCGTTCGACGCCGCGTTCGGCAAGACCGATCTTGCCGCCGCCACTTCGATAACCGGGACAATCGGCCGGGCCGCGCAGTTGCGCGACGTGAGTTTCGTCACGACGCTCGATCTCGGCACCGGCGCGCTGGTTGCCGACACGCTGAACTCGGCCAATGGCAGCGCCGAAATCCTGGCGACCACGGGCACGCTGTCGGTCCTCTCGACCATACTCGGCGGCAGCCTGACGCTGACCAAGCAGGGTGGCTCGGCGGCGACGGCGGGCGACGAATTACGGCTACTTAGCGCGAGCATCGGCGGCAACGCCACTTTGGCCGGCTCGACTCATCAACGCATCGGCTCGCTAAATTCGGGCGGCAGCATCGTACTGGCAGCAACAAACGACCTTACGGGCCTGCTCGGCGCCTCGAGCGGGACCAGTAACACCGCGTTCGGCCGCGCGATTATTGTGGCTGGCGGAAGCAACGCGATCACGCTCGGCGGGCTGGCGCAGCTTGGCGCGGCCAGCGCTGGTACCACCTTGAGCGTCACTGCGGGCGACGCCACGAGCGACGGTTCGATCGACGTGACCACCGCGCAAGCTGGTGCCCTCGCGCTGACCGCGACTGCAACCGCCCCAATCGCCGATTCCGCGCATGACGGCGACATCCTGATCGGCAGCGCTAGCGCCGGAACCACGCTGCTGCTGAGCAACGTGATCGGCGGCGGCGACAGCGGCAACATCGCCAGCGGCGCGCTGACCGCGGGCGGCGACGCGCGGATCGATGCGGCCAACGACCTGACGCTGACGACAGTCGCGGGCAGCGGCAGCCTGGGCGCCCGCGCGCGGCGCGACGTGGGCACCGGCGCGCTTACCGCGGTCGAGGACATCGGTGTTTCGGCCGGGCGCAATGTCACGCTGGGCGCTCTGGTCGCGGGCGACGATGTGCTGGTGACGGCGGCGGGGGTGGTTGTGGTATCATCGGCTTCGGCGCAGGGCACCGGCCCGGACACGAGGTCCGTCAGCTTCGCATCACCCAACGTGATCGCCTTCCCGGCGGAGAGCAACGCGGGCGGCGACATCGTGGTCGCCTCGAGCGGGGCGAACGTCATCGCGAGCGGCGCAGTCAGCGCAGCGAGCGATGTGACGGTCAATGCCAACACCAGCGTGGCGCATCTTGCGACCACCACCGCGACCGCGGGCAATGTGGGGGTGACCTCGGGCACGTCCACGCAGCTTGTCGGCGATGTGACGAGCGGGATCAACACGGCGGTCAGCGCGGGGACCACCGCGGCGGTCCAGCAGAACGTCACCGCGGGCGGCAGCTACGCGGTGACCGGCGGGACCGGCGTGACGCTGGGTGATGGCTCGGCGCGGACCCAGCAGGCCAATGGCAGCGTAACGATCGCCGCGACCAGCGGCGACGTCGCCAAGGGCGGCGGGCGGCTGACCGTGGTGAGCAACGGCGATCTCGCCGGGACCGAAGTGCTGACGATCACCGCATCGAGCGGCAACATCGTGCTGGCCAACAGCCAGCTCACCGGGGGCAGCGCGCCTATCGGTTCTGGGGGCCGCGAGAGCGACGTGGTGCTGCGTGCTTCGGGCGCGATCACCGCGGACGACATCGACGCCGACCGGGCGCTGGTCAGCGCGGGCGGGAGCATCGTTGCGGACACGATCGAAGCCGGAACCGGGGCGGCCGATCTGGGCGATCTGGCGCAAGGCCAGAGCATCGACCTGGTCTCGAGCGGGGGCTCGGTCACGGTCAACACCGCGCAGGCGTTCGGCGCGGGCCACGATATCGACATCCGCGCGGCGAACGGCCTGACCGCGAACAGCCTCAGCGCGGGCGGGAGCCTGGTCGGGCGCGCGGGCAACGCGATTAGCATCGGGACCGCGAGCGCGGGCGAGGACGTCGCGCTCGGGAGCAACACCGGCACGATCACGATCACCGGCGCGACCACGGCGGGCGACGACGTGCTGCTGACCGCGCCGGGATCGATCGCCACCGGCGGGGCGGTGACTGCGAGCGGGACCGGTCCGGACACGCGCACGGTGACGTTCAACGCGGGCGCGCTCGACGCGGCCTATGCGGCGGAGAGCAACGCGGGCGGCGACATCGTGGTCGCCTCGAGTGGGGCGAACGTCATCGCGAGCGGCGCAGTCAGCGCGGCGAGCGATGTGACGGTCAATGCCAACACCAGCGTGGCGCATCTTGCGGCCACCACCGCGACCGCGGGCAACGTGAGCGTGACCTCGGGCACGTCCACGCAGCTTGTCGGCGATGTGACGAGCGGGATCGACACGGCCGTCAGCGCGGGGACCACCGCGGCGGTCCAGCAGAACGTCACCGCGGGCGGCGCCTACATCGTCACCGGCGGGACCGGGGTGACGCTGGGCGACGCCTCGGTGCGGACCCAGGCGGCCAATGGCAGCGTAACGATCACCGCGACCAGCGGCGACGTCGCCAAGGGCGGCGGGCGGCTGACCGTCGTCGCCAATGCCAACCAGACGGTTGCAAACAACACCGAAGCGCTGACAATCACCGCCGGCAACGGCGCTATCGTACTCGCCAACTCGCAGCTCACGGGTGGCAGCACCGCCGGCCGCGAGAGCGATATCCGGCTCACCGCGCGCAACATCACCGTGGGCAAGATCGATGGTGCGAGCCTGACCGCGCGGGCGAACACCGGCTTCACCGCGGGCGAGGCGATTGTGGCGGGCAATGCGGCGCGCGGCGCCGATCCGGTCGCAAGCGCGAGCACGGTCGATATCGGGGTGACCGGCGGTCCGCTGAGCTTCACCGATATCACCGCCGCGAACACCGCGCACGATGTCGTACTCAACGCGAGCGGGACGATCAGCGGGGCGAACGTGACCGCCGCGCGCTCGGTGATCGTCAACGGTGGCTCGGTCGCCGTCAGCGGCGCAACCACCGCAACCGCGGCGAGCATCGCCGTGAACGGCGGCACTTCGGCCTCGTTCGGCAGCGCGGCGGCGGGGACCAGCATCGCGGGCACCGCCGGGACGATCTCCGCGGGGCCGGTCACCACCGGTACCACCCTCAACCTCAACGCGACCACGAGCACCCTGACGCTGGGTTCGGCGACTTCGGGCGGCGACGTCACGCTGGCGGCGGCGACACGGGCCACGCTGGGGCCGGTCACGGCGACGGGGCGCAACGTCATGCTCAGCGCCACCGACGCCGACATCAACGGCGCGGTCACTGCTTCCCAGATCACGGTGGTCGATCGCGCGAGCGGCGCCAATCCGCTGCGGCTGGGCGATGGCGCGACCGGCAGCGGCGGGTTCGCGCTCAGCCAGACCGAAGTCAACCGGCTCAACGCGGCGACCGTGATCCTCGATGCCGGGACCAGCGGCGGCGGGGCGCGGCAGGACGTGGCGATCGGCGCGCTGGCGCTCGATGCCGATACCGGCGCGACCGCCTTGCGCATCCTCGGCCAGCAACGTTTCGACCTGACGGGCACGATCAGCGCCACGGCCAGCGGACCGCGCAACTTGCGGATCGGCGGGGCTTCGGCCGACGGGACGCGCGCGACGACCTTGCGGATCGCGGCGACCACGGATGCGGGCGGCCGGATTCTGGCACCCGGCGTCGATCTCGATCTGCGTGCCGACCGGATCGGCGCAGGGCTCGATGCGACGTTCCTGGCAACGCTGGGGCTGACTCCGGGCGGCACGCCCGCAACCACGGATACGGTGGCGCGCAGCTTCGTCGCGAACTCGAGCTCGACGCTGTACGATTCCAACGCCTTCGGGGCGGGGGCGTATACCGCGCAAACGCTGCTCACCGTGCGCAGCCTGACGGTGCGTTATGCAGATTACGCGTTGTTTCAGAACACCGGTGGCGCAGCGCGCAACGTCGGCGTCGAACTCGCCTCGCTGGGCAGCCCGGCGCAACCGGCGCTGTTCCTGCAAGGGCCTAACCCGCCCAACGCCGGCGGTTTCGCGCTGTTCGGGACGATCAACGGGGTGCCCGATTCGGCAACCGCGGTACTCGGTGACAGCGTGCTCACGCTGGTCGCGATCGACCGGCTCAATGCGCGGGTCAACGGCTGTCTGATCGGGTCTGGATCGGGCTGCATCGCCAGCACCACCAGCCAGCCGCCGCTGCCTCCGCTCAATGCTTTCCGCGGCGATATCTTCAGCACCCAGGGCAACTTCTCTATTCCCTTCGATCCGGTGGTCGGGACCAACAACGAATCGCTTTTCGGTGACATCGGCTCGTTCGGGCTGAGCGACCTGCCGCTGATGCCGATCGAGTGCGATCCCGCCGTGGAAGGCTCTTGCGCGGCGCCAACCGAGGACAATTCGCAATGACCCCAATCAACCCCCGCACCCGCGTGCACGCCCGCGCCCTGCGGCTGGGCCTGCTCGCCGTGCTGCCGCTCGTCGCGTTGGGCGGAGGTGCGGCCCCCGCCTGGGCCAAACGTCCGAACGCGCCCGATACTTTCGAGTTGGGACGCGATTCGCGCGGCGAGCCGTGCCTGGCGACGCGGTACTGGGACGATCCTGCGGTTACCGATCACTTTTCGGACAGCTACGCCATCACCTGCCGCGGGGCGACCGCGAACCGCTATCTCGGGGTGATCCGCGCGGTGCGCGGTGCCGATCTCGCCAAAGTCGAGGCCGCGCTGCAATGCGGTGCGCCAAGCGACGCCAGCTTGGCCGAAGTCGGCGTGGTCCGGGCGCGGCGTTGCTTCGACAGCCTGCTCGGATTCCAGACGATCGAGACCGTCGTGACGCGCGGCGGACGCCACTTCAGCCTGAGCGTGATCCCTTCGGCGCAAGGCCCTGGCGAGGAAGCGCTGCGGCTGCTGACCGGAGCGAGCAAGGTCAACCCCGACCGCAACCGCACCGCCGCGCCCGCGATCGAGCTTGCCGCGCTGGCCCCCGCGCCGGTCGAAACCGGGATGAACACGCTCGCCGCGGATAGCGAGAGCGCGCTCCAGCAGGGCCTGCGGCTGATCCGTCAGGGGCTGCACATGGAGGCCAGCCGCGCGCTCAACGATGCGATCAGCCGGTTGCCCGCCGATGCCCCGGTGGCCGAGCGAATCGAGCTGTTGCTGGTTGCCGGGCTGGCCGATTCCAACTTGCGTTTCTTCGATTCGGCGGAAAACTATTTCAGCCGCGCCGACACGCTGCTGGCCGAGAATGCGAATTTGCCCGGCGCCGAAGTTCTGGTCCGCAAGCGGCGCAGCTATGGCGCGCTCGATTTGCTCAACCGCCGCAATTTCGCCAACGCGGTCGAAGCGCTCGATCGCCTCGCCTCGGCTCCGATGGACCCGGGCCAGCCGCTCACCGATCCCACCACGGTGCGGATGATCAACCAGATGATGTCGGGTAGAGCGCGCAACGGGCTGGTCGCCACCCCCGACATCGCCTCGCTTTCGCAACTGGTGATCGATGCGCAGGCCAACTGGGCGCGCAGCGTCGCGCTTCTCGCGCAGAACGACAAGCCTGGCGCGATCGCCGCGCTCGACGCCGCCGACCGCAGTATCGCCGCGCTCAAGGGTGAACAGATCGATCAGCAACAAGTCGCCTGGCTGGTGGCGCGGGTCCAGCGCCAGCGTGCTCGCCTGCTTGCCCAGGACAAGCGCTATCCCGAGGCGCTGGCCGCGCTCGACATGGCAGTGGCCAACCTCGAGGGTGCGGGCAGCGAGGCGGCGACTTTCGGGCCGAGCCTCGCCGAAACCCGGCTCGAGCGCGCGGGCATGGCGGCGCAGGCCGGGCGGCCGCGTGATGAGGTGATGGCCGAATTCGACAAGGCGGTCGATGCGCTGGTTTCGTCCAACGCGGCGGGTTCGCTGCTGCCCCCGGCGCTTGAACAATATCTCGACCTGCTGGTCGCCGAATCGCGGCGGACCCGTTCGGCCGAAGCTGCCGAGAAGTTCTTCCGCGCGATCCAGTCGGTCGGCGATCCGGCAGTTGCGCGCCAGTTCGTCCAGCTCCAGTCGGTGATCACCGCCAACGGCGCGCTTGCCGCCAAAGTCCAGGACCGCGACGAGGTCGAGCGCGAGATCACCAAGCTGCGCTATCAGATCGCTGCGATCCCCAACGACCAGCCCGACCTTGCCAAAACGCTCGATGAGCGGCGCGAGTCGCTCGAAGGGCGGCTCGTCCAGATCGACGGCGAACTCCAGGCCAACTCGTCGTTCAGCGCGGTCGACGATTCGCCGGTGTCGGTCGCGGACATCGCCAAAGTACTCCGCCCGGGCGAAGCGTTCTTCAAGCTGACCGAAGTACGCAACTACGCCTTCGGGATCCTGATCGACGGCAACGGGGCTCAGATCTATCGGGTCGCCCGCAACAACGCGACGCTCGACGCGTTGGCCAACCGCACCCGCGCATCGATCGACGGCGGCGATGACAAGCTGCCGATCTTCGATGTCGGGGCTGCGAGGGCGCTGTTCCAGCTCGTCGCCGGACCGGTCGAGAACCGGATGCTGGCCGCGAAATCGCTCATCGTCGATCCTTCAGGTCCGCTCGAGCGTTTGCCGCTGGGCGTGCTGGTCACCGATCAGGCGAGCGTGGACAGCTTCAAGACGACGCGCGCGCGCGATCCCTACGATTACACGCAGACCAACTTCCTTTCGCGGCGGCTCACACTGTCATCGGCACTTAGCCCGCGCTCTTTGCTGGTGTCGCGCGGCTTGCCTGAATCGAATGCGCCGCTGCCGTTCATGGGTTTTGCCGAGCATATGCCGGTGCCGATGGCAGGGCAGGCGGGGGGCTCCCTGGTCAGCGTGGGCAGCGGCTGCCAGGTCGAGCTCGAGACGATAGCCATGCTCAGTCGCGAGCTGGCCCCGATCGACAAGAGCGAGCTGGTGCGCGCGGGCAACGCGCTGGGGCTGCGTGAAACCCCGATGCTCACCGACGCGGCGTTCAGCGATACCGAAGTGCTCAAGCGCACCGACCTCAACCAGTTCCAGGTGCTTCACTTCGCCACGCACGGGCTCACCGAAGGCCAGTGGGGTTGCGCCAAGTCGCCGCCTGCGCTGGTCACCAGCATGGGCGATGCAGGCTCCGACGGGATCCTCAGCTTCAGCGAAATCGCCCGGCTGCGGCTCGACGCGAATCTCGTGGTGCTCTCGGCGTGCGAGACCGCCAGCGGGGTGAGCCAGGCCGAGGCGCGCGCGGCGGGTCAGGAGGAAGCGGGCAACACGCTGGAAGGTCTGGTTCGCGCGTTCCTTGCCGCCAACGCTCGCGCGGTGCTGACCACTTACTGGCCGATCTCCGACGAAGGCGAGAGCGAGGCGCTGATCGAGGACTTCTATCGCGCCGCGCGCCAGGGAACGATCGGCGATGCGCTGCGCAGCGCGCAGCTCGGGATCATGAACGAGCGGGTCAGTTCGCACCCGATCTACTGGGGCGCGTTCTTCGTGGTTGGCGACGCCAACAAACAGCTGATATCGGGCCAGGCGCAAGCGCAGCTGCTGGGTGGCTCGCCGCCCGCTGCAGCGACGCGATAGACTGCCGGAGGGGGCGGGTTTGAACGGGGATATCGCGCGGCCACGATCCGCTTTCGCCGATTGGGCGATTATCGTCGTCGGCCTGGTCATGGCACTTTTTGTGGTGGCTGAGCCGGTCCGCAATGCGATCAGCGAGAGAATCACGGTCGAATCCGTGATTACCGGCTACGTGCTGTTCTATGTGGTGCTTTTCGCTCCGCTGATCCTTCTGAGCTTGCTGCTGGGCCAGCTTGGGCGGCACCGCGTTCTTCGCGCGGGCGGACGTCCGCTATGGTGGATACTGGTGGGCCAACTAGTTGGCGCGGGAGGCCTCGCGACTTGCGTGTTCTATGCCTGGCTCAACGGGAGTCTGCGTCCGATAACGATTGACGCGGAGGCGCAGAATCACCTGCTTTTGGGAACGGCGATCGTACTGCTCGGTGTGGCCGCGGAAGAACTGCTGTTTCGGGGCTGGCTGCTCGGCGCTCTTCAAGACATGCTCGGCTCCTCGTGGGCCGTCCTGCTTTCCGCAATTGCGTTCTCGGGGTTTCATTGGTGGGCCGGAGGCGCAGCAGCGGATGTCGTCAGTCTGGCCAACCTGCTGCTGGGGGGCTTGTGGTTCGGACTTCTGGCGGTGCGCAGCGGCGGGATCCTGGCTCCGATGGCCGCTCATTTCGCATGGAATGCGAGCGAGTCGATCGTCTTCGGGCTCGACCCCAATCCGGGCGTCGACGATCTCGGCGCGCTGACCAACTATGATCTGGTTGGGCTGCCGATGTGGGGTGGATCGGGAGAGGGGCTCAACGCCAGTATCGCGATGACCCTGGTGCTGGCCGCGCTGGTGATCCCGCTTCTGCCCTCGTTCACCCAACAGACCACTTCTGCCCGGCCAGCCTGAAACCTCAACCGGCGGAGGGCGGTGCGGCATTTGCCGGCACGTCGGCGCGCGTTGCGTATGCCGCCACCGCCCCGCCCACGAGGATCGCTGCGCTGACCGCAAAACCCAGCCATCGTCTTGCTTGGCCCGGTGGCATCGGCTGGACGCGCGGAGGCTCGCGCACCGTGGGGGAGGCCTTGACCTGCCCGGGTTCATCGCTCCGCCAGGTGCGTGGATCGAAGGATTCGCTTGGCGCCATCGGTTCGTTCGATCCCATCCCGGCGCGTATCGAAATGGACGCCGCGCCCACCATAACCTGCCTTTCGGATTGGCGGAAGCTGTGCTTAATTGCACAGCGCGGGGGTTGCCAGGGGTGTCCTGTAGCCACGATCGGAACGAAAGCTCGTCGCACCGCACGCCCGGTGCGTGGAAGGCATGGTTCCGGTATATCTTCGCCCGAGAACAACCGGCGCGTCGACGCCGCTTGTCGGGTCGGAAGTGCCTTCGAGCGAAGGCGGTGTGACGAAAGGAACGCGAATGAGCGGCGATGGCGACGATCCTGGCGCAGACGGAAACCGGACGGTCTTTCGGCCCTCGCCGCTGTCGGGGCTGGGTCAGGCACAATCGGCGCCGCAACCCGCTGCGCCTCCCGCCGACGGCCCGGGGCAGGCGGCGGCCGCCCCAACCGCGCCGCCTCCCCCCCGCCCGACGGGACCGCGGTTGAACGACGAGGGCTTTCCCGTTCCCGCGACTCCGCGCGAATCGCGCGCGCCGCTGGTAACCGAAGCCGGGCCCGTGCTGGCGCTGGCGGCGAGCGTCCGCTCGGGCCGGGCGCGGATTGCGATGGCCGATTTCCACCGTGCGGCAAGCGATGCGCTGCTCGCCTACGACCGCGCGATCACCCCGCTGTATCCCGACGAAACGCGTCGCACCGCGCGCGCACTGCTCGCCGCGACGATCGACGATATCGCCACCAACCTGCCCAACCTCGATGGCGCCGCCCCGTGGACCGGTCCTTCGCTGTCGGGTGAGTTCGGCGCCGAGGGCGGCGAAGACGCGATCTGGAGCGCGATCGAAACCGCTCTCAAGGAGCCCGAGGACAATGCCGACATCCTCGAACTGGCCCATGCCTGCCTCGCCGCCGGTTTTCAGGGCAAGTTCCGCACCGCCGACAACGGTCGCGCGACGCTCAGCGATCTGAACGGCAGGATCTATACCGGACTCGACCATATCAAGGCGCTGTCCATGCGCTTCGTCTCGCCGCAGTGGGTCGGCTACGACGCGCCGCTGGGCAAAGTCGGTGTCGGCAACGTGATCGCGCTCGCCGCAGCGGGCGCCCTGGTGCTGGTCCTGGCGGTCTACGCACTGCTTAGCGTGATGGGAGGCGGGGCATGAAGGGCTTCCTCAACAACTGGACCGCGGTCACCGGGCTGCTCGCGGTCGCGCTGGCGATCCTAGTGTGGTTCGGGTTCCCGATCCTGCTTCCCGCGCTGGCCGATGTGGCGATCCGCGCTGCGCTGATCGGGATCGTTCTGGGCGCATGGGGCGCCGTGGCATTCCTTCGCAGGCAGAAGGCCAAACGCGCCAACGATAGCATCGCCAACCAGCTCGCCACGGCCTCGGGCGCGGCGGAGGATGCGGTGGTCCAGCAGCGGATGGCCGAGGCGATCGGTCAGTTCAAGCAGGCCTCGGGCGGCCAACGCGATTATCTCTACAGCCGTCCCTGGTACGTGATCATCGGCCCGCCGGGCGCGGGCAAGACCACCGCTTTGCTCAATTCGGGCCTGCGCTTCCCGTTCTCCGACCAGTCGCTCAAGGGAATCGGCGGCACCCGCAACCTCGACTTCTGGTTTGCCGACGAGGCCGCGATCGTCGACACCGCGGGGCGCTATACCAGTCAGGATTCAGACGCCTCCGCGGATTCGCAGGGCTGGCGCAGCCTGCTTGGCCAGCTCAAGGCCAATCGGCCCAAACAGCCGATCAATGGGGTGATCATCGCGCTTGGCGTGGACGAGTTGCTCAGGGCCGACGTGGCAGGGGTCGATCGCCACGCCGCCAACGTCCGCCGCCGCCTGATCGAGCTGCGCCGCACGCTCGACCTGGCGACCCCGATATATCTCCTGCTGACCAAGGTCGACCTGCTCGCGGGGTTCATCGAGTTCTACGACGATCTCGACGCGCAAGGCCGCCGCGCAGTGCTGGGCGTGACGCTCAAGGATCCCGACGCACCGTTCGACCAGAATGAGATCGTCTCGGCGTTCGATCGTTTTGTCTCGGCGCAGGGCGCGCGCCAGGCCAAGCGGCTGAGCGAGGAAGGCGATGCCACGCGGCGCAGCCTGATCCTGGGCTTTCCGGCGCAGCTTGCCTCGCTGCGCTCGCGGCTTGCGCGGTTCGTCGGCGGAGCGTTCGGCCCGGGCGAGCCGATCGGCGCCTTGCGCGGATTCTACTTCACCAGCGGGGTGCAGGAAGGCGCGCCGCTCGACCGGCTGCTGTCGGGAGTCGCCGAAATCTATGCCAAGCCTCAGACCACCAGCGAATCGGGCAAGACCTATTTCCTCAACCGCCTGCTGCGCGAAGTGGTGTTCCGCGAGGCCGGGCTGGTCCAGACCGGGCGCATCGCGCGTGAGAAGCAGCGCAAGCAGATGGTCACATCGCTTGCCGCGATCGGGGTGGCGACGGTGCTGCTGCTGGGCCTGATCGTGATGAATTACATGGCGCAAAAGAACGACGCTGCCCGCGCGGCGCAAGTGAGTTGGCAGGCCACCACGCCCGAGCAAGGTCCGCCCACCGAAAGCCGAACCGGATGAGGATGTTCTCGTCCGCTTCCGGGCCGCGGCGCGACGAGACGGCGGGATCGCTGCGCGATATGCTCTGCCCCGCGGGCGCATGGCTGTTCGGAAAAATCCCTGCGCATGGCGACTTCATCTCGCGAGGGCTCGACCCGGCGTTGCACGAAGCGCTCGACTTGTGGCTATCGGCCGAACTGGCCCGCGCGCGGGCGCGGTTCGGCGATTTCGACGAGCGCTATATCCGGGCTGCTCCCTGGCATTTCGTCGATTGCGATCCGGACGGTAACTGGAGCGGCGGCGCGCTGTGTCCGTCGGTCGATGCGGTAGGGCGCCGTTTCCCCATCCTGGTCGCCGCCCCCGCTGCGGACGCCGCGCAGGCCACCGCGACCGCGCACGCCGCGCTTGAGCTGATTTTCGCCGTGCTGGGCGAAGCGTGGGAGGCCACCCGGCTTCACGAAGCGCTGGGGGCGATAGCTGTGTCCGCCACGCCCGACGCGGCTTCAGTGCAATCGGTCTGGGCGATCGAGGCGGATGATGGCACAAGGATTGAAATGACCGGACGATTTCCCGAAGGTTTGATCGAACGGATGCTTGAACTTGCTGCGTAGGGGGCGCAACGAATGAACCAGCAATTGCGGATCGAGGACGTGTCGCTGACCGACACCGGTCTCGCCCGGGCCGAGAACGAGGACTGCCACGCCAGCCTGCCGCAGCAGCAGGTGTGGCTGGTAGCCGACGGGATGGGCGGGCACGACAATGGCCGCTTTGCCAGCCAGGCGATTGTCGAGGCGGCGCGCGCGGCGACTCTGCCCGAGGGACTTGAGCCGGCGTGCTATGCCTTGGGCAACGCAATCCACGCGGCCAACGAACGGATTTTCGCCACTTCGCGCGAAGCCGGCAAGATGATGGGATCGACCGTGGTCGCGCTGGTCGTGCGCGACGGTGAGTTCGCCGTGATGTGGGCCGGTGACAGCCGCGCCTACCTCTACCGCGACGGCCAGCTGATCCAGCTGACCCGCGACCACAGCCAGGTGCAGGACTTGATGGACCGCGGCATGCTCACCCCCGAGGAAGCCGCCGACCACCCGATGCGCCACGTTCTCGCGCGCGCCGTTGGGGTCCAGGCGGAACTTCAGGTCGACGCGATCCGCGACCAGGTGGTCAAGGGCGACCTGTTCCTGCTGTGCAGCGACGGCCTGCATGGCGTGGTCGACGATGCCGACATTGCCGCAATCCTGGGCGAGCACGGCAGCGCCGGCGCGCAGAAATTGATCGAGGCGAGCCTCGATCGCGGCGCGCCCGACAACGTGACCGTGGTGCTGGTCTATGCCAGCGAGCCAACGATGCTGGTTCTCGCCGGCGAGGGGAGCGCCCGATGACCGACGACAACAAGGATAAGGCTGTCGGCGGCAAGGTCGACGAATCGACCATCTTCGTGCCCGCAGGCAACGGCGGTAACGACGATGAGCGCACGCGCTTCATCGCTCCGCAAGACATGCCCGCCGAGGCGCCGCCCCCACCCTCTGAAGCCGCCGAAACCGACCCTGCCGAGCCGGTTGCTGAAGTCCCCGCACCGTCCGAACCGCCCCCCCCGCCGATCGAGCCGTCCACGCCTCCGGCCGCCTCTGCGACCGCGATGTCCGCCGCGCAGGCGATGCCTTCGCCCCAGCAGGCACGGCGGATCCAGATCGGCGATATCCTCAATCACACTTACGAAGTCCGCCGGTTCATCGCGCGGGGCGGGATGGGCGAGGTGTTCGAGGGTGTGAACGTCAACGCCGAGGACGACAAGGTCGCGATCAAGGTGATGCTGCCGCATCTCGCCGCGGATCCGCTGGTCCAGGCGATGTTCTCGAAAGAGGCCAAGACGCTGACCCGGCTGCGTCATCCGGGCCTCGTCCAATACCGCGTGCTGGGCCGCGAGCCGCAACTGGGGGTGACCTACATCGTCACCGAATTCGTCGATGGGGTGAACCTGTCGGACGAACTCAAGACGCTCGAAACCACGACCGAGGACCAGTTCACGCTGCTCAAGCGGCTCGCCGCCGCGCTCGGCGCCGCGCACGAGCTCGATGCGGTCCACCGCGACATCTCGCCCGACAACGTCCTGCTCGAAGGCGGGCGGCTCAAGGATGCCAAGATCATCGATTTCGGCATCGCCAAGGATCTCGACGCGGGCGCCAAGACGATCGTCGGCGACGGGTTCGCGGGCAAGCTGGGCTATGTCGCACCCGAGCAGCTTGGTTCCTACGGCCGCTCGGTCGGGGCGTGGAGCGACGTTTACAGCCTGGCGCTGGTGATGCTCGCGGTCGCGCAGAAGAAAGATGTCGACATGGGCGGATCGCTCGCCGATGCTTTCGACAAGCGCAAGGAGGTGCCCGATCTTTCCGCTGCGCCCGAGGAACTGCGCCCGATCCTCGCCAAGATGCTCGTCCCCGACCCTGCCGAGCGCCTGCGCTCGATGGACGAGGTGCTGCGCGAGATCGCCGCGACGGGCCACGGCGGCGGGTCGTTCGACCAGGCGACGCGGGTGTTGTTCGATCCCGCAGCCGGCCCTCCGCCAAAGAGCAACACAGGAATGCTGGTGGGCGGCGGCGCGGCGGCGCTGCTCGCGCTGGCGGCGGGCGGGTGGTTCATGTTCGGGCGCGGCCCCAGCGATCCGCAAGCCGCGGCGCAGACCGCGCTGGCGACGGGCCTGCGCGACGTGCCGTGCAGCTGGCTCGACGTCGGCAGCATTCAGGCGCGCGACACCACCATCGACGTCGCGTTGCGCGGCGTTTCGGGCAAGCCCGACAAAGCCAAGAGCGACATCGGCTTCGTCCTCGAGAAAGCCGGGCTCAAGGCGGGCGACATCGATTTCTCCGACGTCAAGCGGATCGCGCCCACCGATTGCAGCCCGATTGACGCCTTCCGTCAGGTCCGCGACTACGAAGGCGCGCGGCTCAACACCACCAAGCGCCAGTACGAGATGGCCAACCAGGGCGGCACGCTTGCCGCCGATCCCGAGATCGAGATCGACACCAACAATCTGACCGGCGATTTCGCGCTGTTCGGGCTGGAAGAAACCGGCGCGATCACCCCACTGATCAAAAGCAAGAGCGAGCTGGGCGAATTCATCACCACCACCCCGCGCCCGGGCGTGTCCAGCTTCAAGCTTACCACCGATCACAAGGGCTGGTCGGGCA